>CASGAH010000006.1 GCA_949299375.1 uncultured Eubacteriales bacterium
CATTTCAAAAACCCCGATTTCATCTGTCGGGCGAAGCGAGGAAAGCGCACGGATTGCAGATTGTTTGGCGATGTCCATACAGGTGACAAAGCTGTTTCCGGAATCAACGTAACTGCTCGCCATACTGCCGGAATGATCGATGACAAGAACGATGGACATTTTGGGAATTTCCTTCTCCCCCTCCAGCGACATGGAGACCGGAAGAATGTCTTCCAGGACACTGTTCTGATAATTTCCAAGCGCAAAACTGTTTTCTCCTCCCGCTGCGATGAGTCCTCCCGCATAATCCCTCACATAATATTCCAGGCATTCGAGAAATCCTTTCCGCAGATCGTCCAGATAGACGTCCAAAAGAATGACCGACTGGTAGGAAATCAGGTCGGAGATCTGATTGGGAACACCGGAGGGAGTTACCATGTCATACGCATATCCGCATGCGTCCAGAATGCTGCGAAACGGATCGCCTGCGCCGTTTTCGCCCTCCACGACGAGAAGTCTCGGCTTGGCATCGATCTGTGTAAAAGCGATATAGGAGTTGTTTGCAAAATGCGTATCCTCTGATGCCTCTACCGTAATCCGGTACTGCTGCAGACCGGTCTCAACCCCTTCGTCCCAGAACACAAGACGGTTGTTTCCCTTTTGCAAAATGACGGACTGCTGCCCTTTCAGAATGCGTCCCGAGTAGAGTGTGACAACTGCGCTTGTGGATGTGTTGCTGTAGAGATCTGCCTGAATGGAAAAGCGGTCTCCCACATGAATGACATCGGGGACAGACAGACGGGTGACAGAGACTTCCTTTCCGGAGAGCGCTTCATAGAACACATAATCCCATTCGATCTCCTCCAGCGGGAATGTCCCGGCAAGGTTTGTGAGATCTCCCTCATTTTGAATGCCGTCTGTCAAAAGAACGATTCGGCGGGCACTTTCCTCAGGAAACATTGCGATGGCTGTCTGGATGGCCTGTTCCAGATTGGTCGCAACGGTCAGCGCCGCACTCTCAATCCCCGTAAACGATTTTTGCGCGGTAACAAACTGTTCAATTTTCGCATCTGCGCCGAAAATCACGATGCCGGTTTCATTTTGATCCGGAAGCTGGGCGATGGCATCGCGCACGAACTGTTCCGCCTCTTCCCGGTGTTCCCCCATGCTGTCGGACACATCGATCAGAAAAATGGTTGTCACCGCACGGCTCTCCTTTTGGATGCGAACCCCCGACATTGCCAGAACGATCAGCAGCAAAATCAATGCGCGAAGAAACAAATATCCCGTCTTTTTCCTACGGGAGCGCGTGCGCAGTGAGCGGCCAATCCAGAGAAAAATGCCAAACAATAGCGGGTACAAAACAAGGCCCCACGGCCTTAGCAATTCGATCTGCATGTCCTCTTCTCTCCTTCCCCTTCCTGTGAGATCCTGCTGCGTCTGGAGAGGATCCCGTTACGTCTGTTTTACATACACATACCACTCTGCCGTCAAAACAAGAAGAAGCAGCAAAAGTGCGTACGGCCTCAAATCAACGGTATGTTCCATGACTGCCTCGCTTGTGCTTGCCTCCGAATCAAGATCGCGGGCGTACGCCACGTGCGACTCAGATTCGGATGGGAAATTGACGGCAATATATTGTGTCCGTTCTTCTTCTCCGATGGTCTGAGACACCTGATAGACGCCGGGCGTCTCAGTGTCCGGGTAGGAAACTGTCAACGCAGAGGGAGCCAATGTGTCCATGTTTCCGTCCGGGCGGACAATGTTTAGATCACCGCCACTCGTGCTTCCATTGAGGGAAAGCAAATCACCGGCGCAAATTGCCGTCTCGGATGCAAGTCCCCGCATGAGAAGGTAGTCCGCCAGATGGGAAATGAGAACCGGAAACGATGCCTGAAGCCCGAAATCGGTTTTGTGAAGGTCAAATCCCATCACCGCAATCCGTCTTCCATCGTACTCTCCAAAATATCCGGCAATAAAATCCTCTCCAGTCAAAAACGGTTTCCCCCAGAGCGGAAGCGCATAGGAAGACGCCTCATTGACGCCAAATTGCTCGTTTGCAATGTACCCCGTCAGTTCCCCTTCCGAAAACGTAAGAATCGGATTGGAGCGGCGTTCTCTCTCCTCGGTGATGCCGCCGACACGGCTGTTGATCAGAAGAAGGTTTCCCATCGGCAGGCGCCCGGAATCGGTATCCGAACGGTCCACGCCATCCAGAACATACAAGTCGAACCCGCTCTCTTCGGACCAGTCTTCTGTCAGATCACGGGTGCGGTACACTTCGACTCCAGGCAGAAGAAGAAATGCTTTTTCAAGAAAGAGGTTGGAGTCTGTGACGAGAAGAATGCGCCGGACGTCAGACGTTTCTCTCACACAGAATGTCTGGTTGTCTCCCGCCAGATCATCTTCCTCCTGAAATTCCGCTCGAAAAAAATTCCCCTCCGCCGGAATTTCTTCAAAATAGAGGACAACCGTTTCCCCCGCAGGCAGAATGGTCTGCTGAATGTCGAGAAGTTTCTCTTCCCCGTAGAGATTGATTTCCCGCTCCAGCGTCTGGTCAGAGTGGTTGGTCATCCGGACAAGGATGGAAATGCCTTCCTCCGACGCACTGCAGCTCATGGCATCCATCGAGACATTCACACAATCGCGATACAGCGAGACAATGCTGGCGTTTTCCATTCCGGGATCCAGATCCGTGTCTGTAAAAAAAACAATTTGACTCTCCTCTCTCTGGGTGGCGGCAGACTGAACAAGATTGAGACTGTCGGCGGCGCTTCCGGGAAGAGAGGTCGGCAAAATGGAGCGGATCGTCTCTTTGATCTCCCTGGAATCGCGGCTGTTGGCAAGAAGAAGTGTTCCCTGATTGGAGGAGGAAATGACTGTGACCGTCCCCGAAAGGCCAACGCGGTCAACGAGCGCACAGGCTTTCTCTTTTGCCGCATCCAGACGTGTTGCCGAGGAATCGTATTTTGTATTCATGCTCGCGCTGCAGTCAATGACGAGAATGAGACGCTCCTGCGGATCTCCCGCTTTGCTCCAATAGGGGTGCATCAAAGCCGCCATCAGAAAAAAAAACGCTGCAATTTGCAGGATCATCAAAAGATTTTTTCTTAGCTTTTCCCATGGCTTTGTCGCTTCGATGTTTCGGTAGAGTTCTCTCCACAAGAGGGTGGAGGAAACTTCAAATTCGTCGACCTTTTGTCGAAGCAGGTACAAGATCAAGATGACAAAAACAAAAGCGATCAGCACAAGGGGAATCCATGTTTCAATTCCCATTTCTCCATTTCCTCCTTTCCGGTTACGGATGGATTTCCTATTTTCTCAAAAGGAAGCCGACATTTGCAAGCCGTTCCAAAAGGACGCGGCCAATCGGCTCGTCCGACACAACACGCTCATAGACACAGCCATATTTGCGGGAGAGACGCATAAGTGTCTGCTGATGTTTTGCCATGCTCTCCTCGTAGAGCCGAATGGATTGTCCTGTCATCGCAATGGTTATGTCGTCCCGCGTTTCGGAATCGATCAGGCGCAGCGTTCCCTCCTCGTCAAAGTCAAGTTCTTCCCGGGATAAAATCTGGATCAGCAGAATTTCCTGCTTTTGAAACGTCAGATAGCGGATCAATCCATCCACCCCGCGGACATCCAAAAAGTCAGACAGCACAATTGAAACGCCTCTGCCCGCGATCTGGCAGCGTCGAACGGAGCGCTCCAAATCGGTATTTCCGGAGAAAGAGATCTGCTCCAGTTCTGTCAGGATGTTGTGAAAGGAAGAACGTCCCCTCCCCGGATGCAGCGAATAAACCTGTTCTGCGCAAATGGCGTGGAGGAAAACCCGATCCATCTGTCCGAGAATCAGCCAGGAAAGCGCTCCCGCGATTCGAAGCGCCATGACAGATTTCTTCTCTTGTCCGAAGTCCATCGAGCGGCTGCTGTCCACAAAGAGATGATACGTGGCCTCCTGCTCCTCCATAAACTGTTTCAGGTACAATCGGTCCAGCCGTCCGTACACGTTCCAGTCGATTTTTCGAACGTCATCTCCCGGAAGGTATTCCCGAAAATCAGAAAACTCCACAGAAGCCCCTCTAGCGGACGATTTCCTGCTGCCGCTTCTTCCTTTCTCCAGGCGCAGATGCATTGCCAGTTTCAGGGAAGAAAGGCTCTCAAAAAAATCCGAAGAAAACAGCTCACTCATAGGGAGACCTCATCGATGATTTTTGTCACAATGTCATCTGCATCGATTCCATCGGAGATGGCTTCAAAGTTGAGAAGGATCCGGTGCCGGAGCGCAGGATATGCCACCGATCGAATATCCGCCAGGGAGACATGATATCGTCCCTCCAGAAAAGCCCGGGCTTTTGCTGTCTTTAGAATTGCCTGAGCTGCCCGCGGACTCGCTCCCACTTGAACATATTTTTTGACGGCATCGATCGCTTTGCCTTCTCTCGGGTGCGTTCCGATGACGAGGTTCAGGGCATACTCTAAAACCGCATCTGCGACGGGAATTTCCCGGATCATCTGGCGCATCTGAATCAAATCATCTGCGGATACGATCGCCTGCGGCTCGGGCCTTTTGCTTCCGGTTGTGATCGCCATAATTTCCTTGAGCTCTTCCAGTGACGGAAAAGAGATGAGAAGTTTCAGCAAAAAGCGATCGAGCTGCGCTTCCGGGAGCGGGTACGTTCCCTCCTGTTCAATCGGATTTTGGGTGGCCAAAACAACGAACGGCTGCGGCAGTGTGTAGGTTTTCTTTCCGACGGTCACCGTTTTCTCCTGCATTGCCTCCAGGAGCGCAGACTGGGTTTTGGGAGTGGCGCGATTGATCTCATCCGCAAGCACAAGGTTGGCAAAAACCGGCCCAGATTCAAACTGAAAGACATTTCTGTTTTCTTCCCGGAGAATCAGGTTGGTTCCCGTCACATCTGCCGGCATCAGATCCGGGGTAAACTGAATTCTGGAAAACGTCAAATCCATCGCTTTGGAAAACGCTTTGACCAATTCCGTCTTTCCAAGCCCCGGAAGTCCCTCCAGCATCACATTCCCATCCGCCAGGATGGCCAACAGAACCTGGCGGATGACATCTTTCTGTCCAATGATACATTTCCCGATTTCCTGCTCGCACTGATGAAGTTTCCGGATCGCTTCCTGAAGCTGTTCCTCCTGATCCTGCATAACAATATTCCTCCTGTCTTGGTAAGAGCGCGGCAGCGCTTCCCAGCAGGAGTCCCGTCAAAAGATTCCGAATGAAATTTCTCACAAATAGATAAAAACGCAGTTTTCTAAGATACGATTTCAGTTTTTGATCCATTGTCCCCACTCCTTTTTTATAAGCTGTCCTCTGCCCCAATTGGCGGTTTCACACCGCTTTGTCCTCGCTCCCGCTTAGGTCTCGGAATCTTTTGCTCTTTTTTTTGCGCGCCGACGATCCGCGGGATTTCTTTTTTCCATGTACGCAAACCGGATCAATCATTTTGGCTGCCTGGCCGACAAAAATGAGTCCGAGAAAAATGGTGACGATCAGATTGATGACGCACCAATAGGGACTGATGGCCCTTACGATTCCCGAAACAGCTGTCGAGCTCATGCTGTCCAGGAAAATGGATTTCATCAATCCGTTTCCGTTCATCGCATAGACGAGGAAATCGACAAAGCCGCTGAGCGGATTGGCGAGCAAAATCATCGGGAGAATCCCTAGCCCATCGTAGACGGTATTGGCTCTCAGGGCAATCATGTTTTGAATCAGGATGATGCTTCCCATCAGAATGAGCGTTCCCACAAAAAACGCGAGCTCAATTACAAGCGTCATAATGACAGAGACGACCGTTCTTTTATACATCGAGGAACACCATATTCCGACCGCCCCGACAAAAAAGGAAATGCCGAGGATGATGACGAGAAATTCCGCCAGATAATGCCATTGCAGTCCTCCAAAAAGGAATGCGATCGCCATACTGGGGACGCTGGAGATGATGAACATAAACACATTGGTGAGCGCCGCCCAGACTTTTCCGAAAATGATGGAGCGCGGCGTGATCGGTGTTGTCAGCAGGATGTCGAGTGTCTGCTTTTCCCGCTCTCCCGCCACGCTGCTCGCTGTGATAACCGGGATGATCAGGCAGATCAGCGCCATCTGCACAGCGGCCAGCGTCGGAAAAATGCCAATCAGCGCGCTGTATTCCATCGATCCGCTCCCATAATAGTAATAGCTGCAGGCGCTGAACAAAATCAATACGGCGATAAACGCCAAAAATCCGTTGTAGAACATGAGAGCGATTGGCATCCGAATGGTCCGGGAGCCAAGTGTCAATTCTTTCTTTAAGATAGGGTTCATCACAGCGCTCCTCCTTTTTGCTCTTTCCCGTCTGGATTTCCATTTACCTCCAAAAACAGCGCTTCCAGATTTCCTTTTTCCCGGTGAAAACTGCTGATCAGCACATTGTTGACGACGAGAAGCCGGATGAGCTGCGCCAGATCCATCTCGGTTCCGGAAAACTGCACATTTAGCTCTTCCTCGCGGATGGATACTTTGTGTACGTTCGGATCTTCCTTCAGAATGCGGATAGCCGTCTCCTGGTTGGTCATTGTCCGGATGGTCAGCGTTGTGCCGCTGTTTTGCGCGTGGGTGAGGATGTCCTCCACGGAGCCGTGAAGAAGCATACGCCCCTGTTTCATAATGCCGATCGTCGTACACATATCTGCAAGCTCGGGCAGGATATGGGAACTGATGATAATGGTTTTTCCCATGGAGCCGAGATTTTTTAGAATCTCCTTCATCTCAAAACGGGCCTGGGGATCCAGACCGGATGCCGGCTCGTCCAGAAGAAGAAGCTCCGGATTGTGCACAAGACACCTTGCCAGGCAGAGACGCTGCTTCATGCCCCGGGAGAGACTGTCCACATACGTCGTCTCCTTGTCCGAGAGATTGACAAGATCCATCAGACTCCGGCACGTTTTCCTCACCTCGGAGCCGGTGATTCCGTACAGGGAGGCATAAAACTCCATATATTCGATGGCCTTGAGATTGTCATAGACCCCGAAGAAATCGGGCATATAGCCGATCATGTGCTTGATTTCGCGGTTTTGGCGGATGCCATCGATCCCGTTGATGGAGATAGAACCGCTCGTGGCAGTCAAAAGTCCTGCAATGATCTTCATCGTTGTCGTCTTTCCCGCCCCATTGTGTCCGACGAAGCCGAAGATTTCGCCTTTTTGAATCGATAAGTTCAGATCACAGACCGCCTGAAAAGAGCCATAGCTTTTGTATAAGTTCTGTATTTTCAGCATCATTCATTCCCTCCGATCAGTGAAATAATGGGAGCGCAATTGTCGTAGGGCTGCGCACACTCAAACCGAAGCAGCATCGTACCGCTGTCAGTCAGATACGGACACCCATCCTCAAAATACATTGTGTCCGAATTTTCAAAGAGAAGGTCAAAGCGGTCGGCAGAGGGATCATATGCGTAGACCTGTGTTTCATCCGACCATCCATAGGAGAGAACTTCTTTTCGGATCATTCGCGTCACAGAGGTAATCGGGAAGATGTTGATCTCAACCGTCACTTCCTCCGAGTAGAGCATACCGTCGCTGTAATCCATCTGATTGTAATCGGGTTTGACTGCATAGGGGAGAATGTTTTCGACATACGTTCCATCCACATCCTCCGGATGATAGGTGAAGGGCTGATGGAAAATGGCAGCACCGCTCTCGGAGATGTCTTCTGTGACGATGATGTCCTGAGGATAGTCCATGACAGATCCGACGACAAATCCCTCCTCATATCCAAGCGCATTGTCGTATTTCGCACAGATCAGGTTGTAGGCATTGGAAGCCACGAAATCGAGATGGTGAAAATACCATCCGTATAACGGTGACTGGAGATCCTCATTTTCTGTTTCGGAAAATGAGATCGTCTCCCCGTTTCCCAGATCCCCGATGTAGACAAAATGACTGGAATAACAAATCAGCGCATGGACGAGATCATAACCGGTATGGTTCGTCACAGAGCCGGAGAAGCCGTCGAGTGTTCCCTGAATCTGAATGTCAAACGAGCATTCGGAGGAATCCTCGATTTTCTCAAAGTTCATATAATCGGTTTGAAACGACGAAGCGTGATTTGTGTGGAGCAAATATCCTTCCGCGGTTTCTTTTATCCGATAATCCCACAAAGAACGGTTCGAATTTCCGGTTGAACTGTAATACCCCATCTGGAGCGGGGAGAAGTTTTGATATCCCGCTGCAATCTGTATTTCATACTTCTTTGTGTCTGGTGTCTGAATGGCCAGGTAGATCGTCTCTTCTGCAATGCCGCTTTCATCAAGCTCAATGACCGTCAAATGGGATGCGACCGGGTTTGTCATGCGGGAGGGAGCACTTAATATGGCGATGAACACAGTAAACAGCAGCGCGCACCCCGGAATTGCACCCCAGATCATTTCACGCCGGTCGATCGCCTTTAGGAGAAGATATCCGACCGGACCTGCCACAAGGACATAGAGGAAAAAAAGCAGGGCGTACAATGCGATGTTTGGAATCTTGACGTCAAACAGACGATCCAGAATGCTGATTATGGAGTGAAACAGGTCGGAATCGGTGTCCTCATCATACATTCCCTGGTAGAAGATGTCGCTGCTGTAGGCGGTTTGACTGTCCATCAACAGCGCAAGACCAAACGACGCTTTTTCGCTCCACGTATCAATCGGCGACAGGCCAAGGTTCATACCAAGCACGACAACGCTTCCCCGACCGACTTCTTTTTTCTGAATCAGCGACAGACCGTCATCATACTGAATCCGGCCGCTGTTTTGCTCTCTTCCCTCGGGAAGAAAGACCGAATGGATGCCGTCCTCCGCGCGCAGCGTAAGGGACGCACTTTCTACATTTTCCCCGGACGCATTCGCATCGGCATTCTGAATCGTGAGCGTTCCCGACACAGCATCCCCGATTTGCGCCTGCAGAAACGAATTCGAAAAGAGCGACAGCGCTCTTTGGCTGTCCGGACCGGTTCCGATGATGAGAATGCCTCCCGCCGCAACCCATTCCTGAATGGCCTGGTACTGTTCGCTGTTGAGCGAGGAGGAATCAAAACTGTTGATGATCAAATAATTCAGCATCCCCAGAGAAGAAGAAGACTGCGGGAATTGATCCGCGCTCAACTCTACAAGCGATGTCGAAAAAAAGCCCTCTGCCAGCTGCCCCGACAGGAAAATCGAGATGCCGTCGAAGTAGTTGAGGGCAGTAAAATCGTCGCTTAATACCCCGACAAGAATCGATTCCTGAGAAAAGTTCGCATTCACAGGCACCATTTGGCTCAAAAGAATATTTTCCTTGTGGTCTGCAATCTCCACGCCGATCTCCATCTCCGAGGAGAGGAAACGGACCGCTGTGCTGATCGTTTTGGATGCTTTCGAGGCGAGTACAAGGTCTTTTTCGTAGGCAACGCCTCCGCCATCGCTGTACGGATTCTGGCGAATGATGATGCGCACCGTTCCCTCAAAATCTTCTCCGAGGTTCGTAATCTTCATCGTGATCAGGGAGGAAGCGCCATATTTGAGGATTCCGTTTAGACCGTATTCCAGACGGACATCAAACCGGTCGCTGTGAATTGTTTCAACATTATAAGAAACGCCAGTGTCTGGAGAAACGGTGTCCGTATTGGGGCCAGCGGTGATGCTCTCCTCGTCCTCGATGACCGCTTCGGTCGCAAATGCTTTCGTTGCACTCTGGTCCAGGCAAAGAAGAACAAAGAACAGGGAAAACAGCAAACGAAGAAGCATGCTGCGCCCCCTCCTGTTTGTTTGATCTGCAGCTTTCATGTGATACCTTCCTTCTTTTTTTGTATCGGTGGTTCTCGTTGGACTTCTCCTATAGCGTCTCATACATTTCTTAACAGAGGATACAAAAAAGTCTTACAAAATTCTTTCGATTCGATAGTTTGCGTTTTAAACAGATAAGGAGGCAAACCATTCCTCTGCCCAGTCGCCCGGACCCGTCTTTCCGTCTTGTTTCTTCTCATACGCATAGGACGCCTTGAGGCGATAGGGATTGGGTGTTTTCGGGTGTATCGTACAAACAATCTTCAATTCCTCAGGCATCGGATGTTCGTGCGATTCGCAGACTTTCTGAATCTGCAGAAGGTCGTCATTTAAAATTTGAAGCACCATTTTCTGTCTTCCGATAGAGACATCATACGGTTTCTCCCCGGCAGAAAGCGCAGTGTTTAATTGATGCTTTTTGACAAGCTTCCCGTGAATCCGATAGAAATAATTGCAGAATGTCCGTCCCTGATGAAAATACGCATAAATATAAACGGCATCTGCACGGTTTTCTACGTTTTCCAGGCAGATTGAGACCATATCTGACTGCAGATGGCTAAATTGCTCTTCAAATCCCTTTTTCATGTTTCGCTCCTCTTCTTTCTTTTATGATGAAAATGACCGTCAGTTCCCGTTCGGCAGGAATTCGGAAAAGAATTCTCCGTCGATTGTGTATTCCAGCTGGATGCCGGAGGGACGCATGCTTGTTCCCTCATAGACCAGTTCTCCGCGGACGCTGACCTTTTTGTTGTTTTTCAGCGCCTCCGCCCAGCGGTTTTCAATGATTTTGTAATCGCTCTGGTTGACATGCGCAGACTGGGAGATGAGGTTGTCAAGGTCAGCGGAACCGCCGAAGCGATCTCCGAACAGATGGCCTGCATGGTCGCCCGCTTCCTTTCCCGCTGTGTTTGGATTGTGCTTCAAGCGATCGGTGCGTGTCGTCAGATGAAGATCGTCGGTCTCATACGTGCAGATTCTGCCCAACTCGTCGGTTTCATAATAATATTCAAATTCTCCGCTCTGGTAGCGCACATTTGGCTTTAAATTTCCGTTTTCGTCCAGCGCACTTTCCACAAATTGTTTTTGGGACGGATGGCCAAATGCATCCACAAAATCCATGCCGTGTTTTGCCAGGCGGTCCAGGTCGTTTGCCAGACCGATTCCGCTCATCACAAAGCCAAATGCATCCAGAACAACATTGAGATAATTGCTCGGTGTATTTTCCCAGTGTCCAATGTCATAGGAGAGATCCCTCGCTCCGGAGATAAGCCCCCAGATGTTTCCGCTAAACGGAACAATGCCGATGCCAATTTCCGTGACGGTGGCAAGGAGCGTCGGGTCAGAGTCGTTGTAGCGCCCGAATACGACCTGTTCGGCTGTCCGATGCCCATAATCGGTTGTGGAGGCAAAGACAGCAGCGCCCGCAAAGGTGGCAGCGCCAATGCCTGCGGCGACAGCGAGGCCGACACCTGCCGTCAAAAGACCGACAAAAACAGACAGCCCCAAAATGAGAGAAAATCCCATGTTGGCAAAAAGCCCTTCCAACGTCTTTCCGGACTCTGTCCATCCGCCGTCATCTGCCAGCGCAATCCCTGTCTGGAAGAAGAGAACGGCTGCTGCCACACCGAGAACGGCGCAGAAGGCAAATACTGCCAGTTTGCCTCTGCTCATCTGTTTTTTCCTGGCGCCGGAGCTGGAGGACTCCTTCTTAGATCCGGAATCGGGGGAGGCTGGCCCCGTTCCGACCAGCGAAAGAAGCAAAAACAGGATGCTCACGACGAGGCGCAGCACGATATGGTAGTCGAAAAAATGCCACATCACGAAGTTTAGGATAGAATAGAGGAAAAATCCGAAGCACAGGCCAAACACGTCCAGAAGAATTTCCTCAAACAGGATGGGCTTTTGTTTTTGCGCTTCCACCTTCTTTGCGGAAGCTGCGGTTCTCCACATCATCAAAAAAGAGGCAAGAGAACTGTCTTCCCCCTGGGCAAAAGACAGAAGCAAAATCGGCACAAGCAGGGCGACGGCAAAGGGGTTGTATAAGAGAAATCCAAAAATACAGCTGTAGAACACCCCTTTTCCGATGTGATATCGGACGCTTCTCGGACTGGCTGCGCTGCAGGAACGCAAAAGCGAGGGGATCCGGAAAAGATCCCGGAAAATCGATGTGACGCCGGCCGTTCGGATTCTGGAGAAGATGCCTCTCAAAAAGAGAAGGGAGAAGATGCTTAGAGGGAGAACAAGATACTCGGTCGTGACCGTTCCCCAGTTCATCTGAAATCCCTTGAGGGGGCTCGGAGTGTCGACCGTTCCCGCCAATAGATAGGGGGTCAGATTTCCCCACATACTTCTTATGGAAAAGTAAAATGTGTCGTTGAGATAACAGGTGGCATATAGATTCCAAATGACAGAAAACAGCGCAAACAGCGCATACCCCAAACCCCCGAACAAAAGCGACTTCCAGGAGGCCGACTTGAGGGCGAGGAAGCTGTTTTTTAACATCCATCCGATATACCCGATTCGGGAGCGCGGAAAAGACGGATCGGCCATCAGCGCGTGATATGTCCATTTTCCGCCGGACGCGGTCCCTTCTTTGTCGGATTGAAGGGAATCGCTTCTCTCCAAAGACAGTCCCGGGGCGTCATGCTCGAGCGCCTTCATCCAGCGAAGCACCAGGGAGGAGAACTTCTCTCTTGCTTCGCCCTCCATGCCCTCGTCGTCGCGGGAAATTGTGATTCCATCGATCCGGTAGCATTCGAGGCGGTCTTTTTGGAGCAAAAGCTGGTATTGCTCCCGAATCCGGTCTCTGCGGCTGTCCAGCAGCGTTCCCTGGAGATGAACGCCGGAAGAGATTTTGGAGGGGGGAAGCTGACTTTGCGCCAGCAGTTCATTCCATTGTTTTCGGTGAAATGCGTCTCTTGGGTCCTGTTCGAGCAAATCGTTTTCCAGATAGCGAAGGATGGCTTCCGGCGAGTGATCCAGCACAAGGACGGCTTTGTTTTGCCGGTTGTCCTGGATGGATGCAAGGAAGCAGTTGTTCGACCAGTAAATGGACACGAGTTTTTCCTGTTTGATCCAGGCGTCTTTTTGCAATGTCAGACAAAAACGGCTCTCGTGGATCAGCTGGAGCAGGGTCTCAATGGTCCGCTCCAAATACAGATTCCCCTGTCTGTCACGCCGCAGCACGCCGCGTCGGATCGCTTTTTTGCAGAATGCTTCGGTCATTTTCGGATCTTCCGCCAATGCGTTTGCCTGGCGGGGAATCATAACCCCCGCCAGCGCCGGATGATCCCCTTTTCTTAATAGGAGCTGCAGGGCAAACACGTATTCCTCCAGCGTCATCTGCTGGAGAAGTTCTACACCTGTCTCCGATTGCTTTTTCTTCATCTCAATTTCCTCCTTATCGGCCAGCGCCACACCCGTCCGTGCGGCTGGCATTGTGGGCATCGGACCGGATTTCAAGCGCAGACAACAGATTCGATACCGTATTCCGGTCAATCCGGGTTAAGCCGTATCTCCCGCCAAGCCAGTACACCGTCTCTGTCTCTGCAATGCATTTGATTTCATTGTCGGATAACCCGTTGTCTTCGGTCAGGACAATTCCATTCAGCGGGTGCGATGCAATTGCCTGTGTGTCCGGGCAGAGCAAAAGGCCATTGGATTCTGTCGTAATCCAGAGATGATCGTCCCTATCGACAAAAAGCCATCGCACCTTTTCTCCTGGAATTCCGTCCTCAACGGAAAACAGATCGGATACGATCCACATCTCCTCTTTCTGTTCCAGAACGCAGAGTCCGCCGGCGCTCAGCTGCCCGGATGCCGCGAGCATTTTTGTATCGGAGAGGGGCCAAAACGCATTGATATAGGGATGCGCCAGCCCCTCTTCGATGGAGAGATACTGCCAGGATCCTTCTTTGCTGCGGATGCTGATCCCGCCCGGCGTATGGTTTAAATATGCGCCGCAGAAGAGAAAATCGTCTGTCTGGCAGATGACATTGACGGGATTGCAGGCAAGTCAGTTTTTCTCTGTGAGAATTTCCTCCACCGACCAGGTGCCGTCTTCTTTTACAAGGCGAAACGCTCCCTGCATCGTGCCGCCCCACAGGCAGTCTCCCTGGGCCAGAAGCGTGTTGACACGGCCTGCGGGGATTTCCGGTTCCCGAAATTCAATGCGGCTTTGGTCTGGCAAAAATCCAGTCAGGCCGCTGTTATGTCCCGCCCATACCGTCTGATCGTCGGTCTGCACAATTCCGGAGGCATAAATCATCTCCAGATCGTCCCCGATTTTTTGAATCTGCTGTCCGCTTTCCCGGTCAAGCAGCAAAATTCCGTCTTTCGTTCCGACCCAGAGCTTTGTACCATCGTCATAAAGCGCTGAGATTTCGGTCCCCTCCAGAAAAACCCGAATGCCCTCGTATCGCTTATTGTCAAGCGCCTCCTGCTCTTTTTGACGATTGGACAAGTAAAAAAGACAGCTTGCTGCAATGAGCAAAAAAATCAGCAGGCGCAGCAGCACATTTTTGATTGCTTCTGTGCGCATCTTTTATCTCCTCCTTGTTAAATTCCCCTGATTCATCTCATACCAGCTGTCACAAAGGCCCTCCGTTTCCTCCAATGTGTGGGTCACATAGAGGATGGTGTGTGTATTTTTGTATTCCCGTTTCAGGAATGTCAGGGCATACTCTTTGCTCTCCTCGTCCAGATTCGTCAGCGGTTCGTCAAAAAGAAGAATGGGGCGTTCTGTCCCGCAGGCTCTGGCAAGAGAGACCCGTTTTGCCTGTCCGCCGGATATCTCATACGGGTAGCGCCGCCACAGTGTCTCGATGCAAAGCTGCTCCATCAGATGGATGGCAAATTCTTTTTTCTGTTTCTTATTTTTTCCCTGCATTCCAAACATAATGTTCTGGCCTACCGTCATATGATTCCAGAGGGCAGGCTCCTGAAATACCATGGCGATGCCTCTGCAAAAGAGCGGTTCCCGCGCTCCCCATTCTCTTCCCATCAGGAAAATCTGACCGCTCTGAGGGGATTCCAGACCGGCAATCAGGCGCAGCAGCGTAGATTTCCCGCTTCCGCTCTCCCCTGAAATGGCAGCCGCCTCCCCTTTTCGGACGATGAGATCGACCGACTGAACGGGGAAAACGTCCGGATACCGTTTGCTTACCTGTCGGCATTCAATCGCTGTCTCCATTGTTTTTTCCTTTCCTTCGCTTTGTCAGCCATAAAAGAAGTGCAATGGCGCCTCCCGTTCCCGCCATTGTCACGAGGCTGAACCCTGAAATCAGTTCCGATGCCCCATAGTGCAGATAGTTGTAGACCTTCACTGCCATTGTCTCAAGACCCGCCGGCATTAACACAAGTCCGATTCCCTCCTCCCCCATAGACAAAAGTGCTGTGATTGCGAATGCGGCAGCCATCCCCGGAGCAAGCATTGCAAGTTCAATGCGCCAAAACGCCTTGTTTTTGCCCGGGGAGAGAAGTCTTCCCATCTCAACCGCTGCCCGGTCTATGCGGCGCATTCCGGATGCAAGGACGAGCAGCGAAAAAGGCGCATAGCGTATTGCCATCCCGATGGCCGGGAAAACGATCGTCTGGCTGATCCAGTGAATGGGGGAGCCATTGACGGCGGACAAAAGCCCCATCGCAGCGAGGGGCCCCGGAATCGCCAGCGGAAACAGTGCGATCTGCCAAAACAGAAAACGGAACCGTTTTCTCTCCAGAAGGAATTTCGCCATTCCGAAAGATAAAAAGAGAGAGATCAGTCCTGCAAGAAGAGACATTTCAATGGATACTAGAAACTCTCTTCGGATGAGGAGGAAGGAATCCCAGATGACGCGAATGCTTCCCGCTGTCAAAAGGAAAATGACCGTCGGCAAAATCATCTGAATGGCGAGAAGAAGCAGGCCCAAAAGAGAGGCGATGCGGAAGATCCCGCCTAGATGCCATCGCCTCCCCGTATCCTGCGGACCCGGAAGGGTAAACTGCCGTAAATTTCCCTGAATCAGCGCCAGAAAGAGGAAGACAAGCCCGACAAGGGGCAGCGACATCCCTGCAACGTGAGCCATATCTGCCCCTCGATTGTATTCTGAAAAAATCTCCAGCAGATACGTCGGGAACTGAAACAGGGAAGGGACGGAATAATCGGTGATGGACAAAAGGAACACGCATCCAAACGCTGCCATCCGGTACGGTCTCGTTCGGGGAAGTACAATGCGCCGGACGACAAGCGAATCGTCCTGACAGAGAAACGCCATCTCCTCCTCTTTTCGATTCTGCTGCTCCATTCCAAACAGTGCCATTGCCGTGCAGAGCGGCAAAAACGCCATCGTCTCCACAACAATGCAGGCCGCAAGTCCCCGGTAGCCAAACGAGGCAAGATCCCGGTTAAACTGACTGACCCAGCGGATTCCATACATCCAGGACAGCGCATAAATATAGTAGGGAAGCGGAACTGTGACGAGGAAAATCCAGCGAAGCGGCGAGCCAGACAGACGGCTGCTCCGGATTGCCATTGCCGCAAACGTTCCGGCCGTGCAGGAGGCAAGGGCGCAAAGCGACGCGAGCAAAATGCTGTTCCATAAAAGGCCGGTCTGCCTCGGGGAGAGAATCCAGTCGTCAGCAGAAGCCGCCGAAAGGTTAAAACCGGCAAACGGAAACAGGAGAAACAAAACATACAGTGCTGCGCCCACCGCCGGGAGAATTCTGGAAAGATTCCATCCTGCACCTTTGCCCCGATACCATTTTGAATCGTTTGAAGAATTCATTTTCCGTGTCCTCTTTTCCTGCCCGGGCACTCAATCTGCCCGAGAGAAAATCTCCTGCATATCTGCGCTGGCCCGATCGAGCTGTTCGTAAATCTCATTCAGGGAAATGTCCATTCCCTTTACCGAGAATCCATCCGCTGCGCTGCTTGTTTCCCGGACAGAAAGATCAAAAAATCCCATTTCCATAAGGCGTTCTTCCATCTGCTGTGTCACCATATATTCGATAAACTGCTTTGCCTCTTCTGTGTGCGGGGCGTCCGCAATCATGGCGACGGTATTGGGCGTGATGAGCGTCCCCATCTCTCCCTCCTTTTGATCCGGAAAGACCATGACAACCGGAGCGCCATCCTCAATGGCTTCCCGCGCATCATCGGTATCGGTGTAAGCGATGGCAACCTGTCCCGCCGCCGCCATATCTTTTGTCACAGAATTTCCATCTACAATCTGAACCCCCCGGTCTGCCACTTCCTGAAAAAACTTGCGTCCCTCCTCCGGTCCGAGCTCGGCATACAGTGCCGCCGCCTGCGTCCGTGTTGTGCCAAACATCGGATAGGCGAGCGCAATGTCGTCCCCGTCATACGCATCATTGATGAGATCATAAACACTGTCCGGGTACGCATCTTCTGTCAAAAGCGTCGTATTCACAAGCATAACCCGTGCTCTTCCGCCAAAAGCGGTCCAGTATCCGTCCGGATCCCGGTACGCCTCCGGGATGTCCGAGGCGGCCTCCGGAAAATAGGACGCCAGCACGCCCTCCTCTTTCAGGGCAATCGTTTGAATGAATTCGTTGTTCCAGAATACGTCGCAAACCGGCTCGTCTTTCTCCGCCAGAATTCGGTTGACCAGACCGGTCGTCTTATTGGCCTCCGTATCGTACACCGTTTTGACCTGAATTCCGGTTTCCTGCTCAAATTCCCGGAAAATGACATCGCTGTAGACCTGGTCTACCGCAGTATATACTACAACAACTGGTTTCTTTTGCCCGCATCCGGACATTGCCAAAAGTGTGAGCATCGCCGCGCCCATGCACCTTCTTTTCCATCTCATAAGTCTTTCCCTCCTTGCCGTTTGGCTATGATTGTTCTGTTTTTTGATGCTGCGTGAGGCAGTTGCCTCGTCTTAATCGCCACGCCTCACAGGGGTTCGGGACGATCGAAGCGAGGCGATTTCTTTCTTCAGTCTATCAGAATTCAGGCACAAATACAATCAAATTTTGAAAAAACTCTGCTCAGAAATTGTTGACAAAACCCCATTCCCCCCTTATACTTATCTTAAAAAGAAATACCCTTGAGGGAGTAGTTCACGCTTCATGCGCGGCAAGTCAACATCCTCGACGTCCTCGTCTGGCTTGCCTTAAAGAACGAGACTCATGTACAGCATTTCTGTATCTGAGCCGATCTGATAGGAGCACAAAAGTCCCCTATCTTCTGCGATAAGACTGTCAGGGTGTCCGCTTTTGTATGGGCGTGCGGCCGCCTGACAGAGGATACCGCACACAAACCCAGGTGCAGCAATTGCATCGGGGTTTTTCTTTTTAAATAAAAAAGGAGGAATCGCTCTATGAACTATTACTCAGAAAGCCGGGAAACTGTACTCAATTCCCTGAACACCACATCCGGCGGGCTTTCTCAAACCGAAGCAGACGCCAGGCTGGAACGCTATGGAAAGAACAAGCTGGCGGAAGGCAAAAAAGTGACGATGCTGCAGCGCTTCATCGCCCAGCTGTCAGACCCGATGATTATCGTTCTTCTGGTTGCCGCTTTCCTGTCTGCCATCACCTCTGCCTACGCCCATGAATCGTTTGCGGATGTCTTCATCATCCTCTTCGTTGTTATCCTGAATGCCGTTCTCGGCGTCGTTCAGGAAAGCAAGGCTGAGGAAGCCATTGAGGCTTTAAAACAGATGACAGCTGCGACTTCAAAGGTAATGCGTGATGGAATGATCACACCCGTAAAAAGTGAAGATCTCGTACCTGGAGATGTGATCGTGCTGGAAGCCGGTGACAGTGTTCCTGCAGATGGCCGAATCCTGGAATGTGCTTCGATGAAGGTGGAGGAAGCTGCCTTAACCGGTGAATCTGTTCCGGTTGAGAAAACCGAAAAGGTTCTTCCCGGGGACGGTGAAATCCCGCTTGGTGACCGGAAGAACATGGTTTACATGGGAAGTACCGTTGTTTATGGACGCGGAACCGCAGTCATTTGTGACACAGGAATGACAACAGAGATGGGTAAGATTGCCGACGCTTTGACGCAGGCTCAGGATGAGGCAACCCCGCTTCAGATCAAACTGGCAGGACTCAGCCGGATTTTGACATGGCTTGTCCTTGGAATCTGTGTGATCATGTTTGCTGTCGGTGTCATTGAAGCCGGAACACTCTCCACGGAAGTCGTTCTGGATACCTTTATGCTGTCCGTGAGTCTGGCTGTTGCCGCAATCCCGGAAGGACTGGCTGCCGTTGTTACCATCGTACTGTCCATCGGTGTCACGAAGATGTCCAAGCGAAATGCCGTGATTCGTCGTCTGACAGCGGTAGAAACACTTGGATGTGCCCAGATTATCTGCTCCGATAAGACGGGTACGCTTACCCAGAACAAGATGACCGTTGTAGATGAGTACAGTGCAGACTCCAACCTGTTGGCAACGGCGATGGCACTTTGCTCCGATGCGGAACTGGATGCGGACAATCAAGCAGTTGGAGAGCCGACGGAATGTGCTCTCGTCAATTTCGCATATGGAAAGAACCTGGCAAAGCCTGACTTAAAAGAGGCTTATCCCCGCGTCGCAGAGGCACCGTTTGACTCGATGCGGAAGATGATGTCAACAATACACCGCACAGCGGACGGATTTGTACAGTACACCAAAGGTGCGCCGGACGAAATCTTAAATTGCTGCTCTTCTATCCTCACAAAGGACGGTGTACAGCCGCTTACCGCAGCGCGGAAAGCACAGGTGCTGGAGGAGAACAAGGGAATGGCAAACCGTGCGCTTCGTGTGCTGGGAGCTGCTTACCGCAAATATGACGCTCTTCCGACAGACGTTTCCCCAGAGGCGCTGGAGAAGGATCTGACCTTCATTGGTCTGACCGGTATGATTGACCCGGTTCGTCCGGAAGTAAAGGCAGCAGTTGAAAAATGTCACAGCGCAGGTATTCAGGTTATCATGATTACCGGTGACCACATCGATACCGCCATTGCCATCGCAACAGAGCTGAACATCCTCAACTCTCCGGATCAGGCCATTACCGGACAGGCGTTAAATGCCATCTCCGA
Organism: uncultured Eubacteriales bacterium; assembly: GCA_949299375.1. Taxonomy (GTDB): domain Bacteria; phylum Bacillota; class Clostridia; order Lachnospirales; family Lachnospiraceae; genus UBA2942. The sequence continues at coordinate 19,822 of CASGAH010000006.1, forward strand.
CGAAGAACTCGCAAAGAACATCGATCGCTACCGCGTCTATGCCCGTGTACAGCCGGAGCATAAGGTGCGCATTGTCAATGCATGGAAACAGCTGGGCAAGATCACCGCAATGACCGGTGACGGTGTCAACGATGCTCCGAGTATCAAATCGGCCGACATCGGCGTTGGTATGGGAATCACAGGAACCGATGTCACGAAAAACGTTGCTGACATGATCTTAGCGGACGACAACTTTGCCACCATCGTATCGGCTGTGGAGGAAGGAAGAAAGATTTATGCCAACATCCGCAAGTCCATCCAGTTCCTGCTGTCCTCCAACCTGAGTGAGGTTATCAGTATCTTTGTGGCAACCCTGCTCGGATTCACCATCCTGGAGCCGGTTCACATCCTCTGGATCAACCTTCTGACCGACAGCCTTCCGGCGCTCGCCCTCGGTGTGGAACCGGGAGAAGAAGACTCCATGAAGCGGCCTCCGAGAGATTCCAAAGCCGGAATCTTTGCAGGCGGTGTTGGATACGACTTGGCATACCAGGGACTTTTCGTTTCAATCCTGACACTGGCAGCCTATGTAATTGGACATTACATGGAATCCGGCGTGTGGGAAATTACGCAGAGTCATGACGGCATCACAATGGCATTCCTGACAATGTCCATGGCAGAAATCTTCCAGGCCTTCAACATGCGTTCCCAGAGACATTCCGTGTTCACCTTAAAGAAACACAACATGTTCCTGTGGGGAGCTGCCGCTGGAGCCTTCCTGCTGACATTGCTTGTAATTTACGTTCCATTCCTGGCCAATGCATTTAAATTCACCCCGATTTCCCTTGAAGAATATGCCGTTGCCCTCTTCCTGGCATTCTGCATCATTCCTCTCGTTGAGATCGTAAAATTTTTCCAGAGAATGGCGACCAACGCGCGCAGCGCAAGCAAATAATGCCCGCTGCCTGACCATTCCTCCATAATCTAAAAATTGGTGTGGACTTTTCAGGTTTAACCAAAAACTTCTTTTCGCCACGCACTCATTTTCCTCCAAAAATGAATGCGTGGCAATTTTTTGTGCGATAAGCCTGTCAAGCGCATCTTTGGAAGGGCAAGCTTGCTTGCACAGACAAAGATGCATTTGACAGGCAAGACGGATTTAACGATCTCTAGATCGTCCGATCCGTTGTCAGCAGGAACGGCTTTGCCTGCGAAAGGAACAAACAAAGCTCCCTTTGACGAATGAGCTGACATTTAGGAAGGAGTTGATATCATGAAGGAACAAGTTAGAAATGAAACTGCTATTTTTGGAAAGGATGTGCCTGTATTTCCGCTGCTCGCCTCGATGGCGTTCCCGATGGTTCTCTCGATGCTTGTAAATTCGCTGTATAATATTGTGGACAGTTTTTTTGTTGCCCAGATCAGCGAGGATGCTATGACAGCGCTGTCTCTTGTCTACCCCGTACAAAATCTCATCAACGCGATTGCGGTTGGATTTGGAGTCGGGATGAACGCCGTCATCTCCTATTATCTCGGAGCAGGGGAGGAACGGAATGCCGAGAAAGCGGCGGCATTCGGACTGACACTTTCTGTTATACATGGGATTGTGATTCAATTTGTGAGCATCGCCGCAATGCCTCATTTTTTGCGGCTGTTTACAAGTTCTGAAAATGTGATTGAAATGGGAATACGGTATTCGACGATTGCTTTTTCGTTTTCCATCGCCATTACCGTTGGACTTGTCTTTGAAAAGATGTTTCAGGCGGTCGGGAGAATGAATGTCTCTATGGCGGCGCTGCTGTGCGGATGTGTTGTCAACATTATTCTGGACCCGCTTTTGATTTTTGGAATTGGAATCTTCCCCAAAATGGGAATCGACGGAGCAGCATTGGCAACTGGAATTGGACAGATTGTCTCATTGATGATCTACGCGGCGGTTTTTCGCTTCTCTCCGCCTCCGATTCGCATCCGCAGAGAAGATCTGACCGGAGTTTTTGCGGACCGGAAAATGGGTCTGAAACTGTACGCCATTGGAATTCCAGCGACACTCAATCTCGCGCTTCCCTCTTTTTTGATTTCGTGTCTGAACTGGCTGCTGTCACTTTATTCGCAAAGCTATGTTGTCGTTCTTGGAATTTATTATAAGCTGCAAACGTTTCTCTACCTCCCGGCAAACGGGATTGTTCAGGGAATGCGTCCGGTGATCGGATTTTATTTCGGCGCGGGAGAATGGAAGCGGGTCAGCAAGGTCTATCAGACGGCACTCTGGATGAGCGCTGCGATTATGGCGCTTGGAACCGTGATCTGTCTTACCAGTGCAGGGCCGCTTATTGCCCTCTTTACAGACGATCTCCAGACAATCGCGGCTGGACAGGAAGCGCTTCGAATCATCAGCGCTGGTTTTATCGTCTCCTCTGTATCCGTCGTCTCTTCCGGCGCTTTGGAGGGACTTGGAAAGGGCGTGCCGTCACTGATGATCTCGCTGTGCCGATATGGGATTTTCATCATCCCGGCATCGATGCTTTTGTGCCGGATCTGGGGAGCCTGCGGAGTCTGGAATGCGTTCTGGGTGACGGAGGCGGCCGCTGCTGTTCTTTCCGGGGCAATTTATCGAAGAACGATTCGGGCCGCCAAAATGCAGTGATGGTTTCTCATCCGAGTATTCCGGTATGCTCCAGCAGTATTTTCAATCCAATGAGAATCAAAATGATGCCGCCTGCAAGCTCTGCCTTTGATTTGTATTTTGCGCCAAACAGGTTGCCGATTTTGACGCCGATTCCGGAGAGCAAAAAGGTAATGACGCCGATAAAGGAAACGGCGGAGATGATGTTGACATTTAAAAATGCAAATGTAATTCCAACAGCCAGCGCATCAATGCTTGTGGCCACTGCGAGGAGGAACATTTCTTTTGCAGCGAGGGAATCCGCTCCGGGCTGACAGCAGGAAGCGGCGTCTTCCTCTCTGCATGCCTCCAGAATCATGTTTCCGCCGATGAGAAGCAGCAAAAAGAAAGCGATCCAATGATCGACCGCTGTTATGTACTGTTTAAACTGTACTCCCAAATAGTATCCGGCCAACGGCATCAGTGCCTGAAAGCCTCCAAACCAGGCGCCAACGATTGCCGTCTGTTTCCAGGCGACCTGCTTCATGGCAAGCCCCTTACAGACGGACACAGCAAAGGCGTCCATCGACAGACCGACTGCCAGCAAAAACAATTCTATTATCCCCATTTTTCTAATATCCTGCCCTTCTGTATTTTTTGCGATGGATGAAACAACGCTTCAAATTGCGCGGTAGACGGGAAGAAAGGCTCGATACGTCTTTGCCATTCCCTCTTCCGCTGCTGTGTATGTGATCCCAAGTTCCCGGCATGCTTTGCTTCCCTCAACCCATCTTGTCTCCCAGTCAAAGACCGGAAAAGGAAGGGGGACTGCGCTCTGAATTGCTTCTTCTGCCGTCTGATCGACAAAGGAAAGCGTTTCGCCGGATGCCTGCTCCAAAATGGCATAAAAGTCATCGTATCGAAGCAGCTCCGGCGCGCACAGATTATAGGCCTGTCTGAAGGCTTTCTGGTTTGCGCAGGCGGAAAGAATTCCCCGCGCGACATCCGCCACGTAGACAAGCTGAAACTGTGCGTTGGCATCGGTGATCCTCGGGATCGGAAGGTGCTGCACTGCCATCTGAATGTAGAGAGATTCTCTCGGAGCATAGTTGTAGGGGCCATAGATCATGCCAGGACGAATCGAAGTCCAGGCAAACGACCCAGATTCTGCGAGGGAGACGAGTTCCCGCTCCAGCAAAATTTTCTGAGCGATGTATTGCCCCGCTTCTCCCCCGTACCGGACAGAGGAAAAAGGCGTTTCCTCTGTCTGAAAAATCCCTGTTTTCCGCTCATACACATCACAGGTGCTGATCAGAATATATTGTCCGATTGTTCCCGGAAGGTTTGTAACTACGGTGCGAATTTCCCCCTCTTCATAAGCGCAGAAATCAACGACTGCGTCGTATTCCTGCCAGGGAAGAGAGCGCCATGCAGCCGCCTCGTGGCGGTCAAAGTGAAATTCCTGCACGCCAAACGATTTCATGGAGTAGCTTCCCCGGTTTACCATTGTAATGCTCCATCCTGCCTGTGAGGCAAGCATGGTAAAAACACGACCCAAAAAATAGGTTCCGCCAATGATGAGCAGCTGCATTTGCGTTTTCCTCCCTGATTCTTGTGTGATCCTGGATAGGGTTTTTGCGGTGTCTTTCGTTACCGGATGTCTCCGAATGAAATGCCGAGGATCCGGGCCTGTGTGATATGATTGTCGTTCGGGGAGATGCTTTTGAGCTTTCCGGCAGAGGCCTCCATCGGAATGGAGGTCACTTCTTCTCCCAGCTGTACGACAAGGCGCCCATACGATTCCTGAGAAATCAGCTCGGCAGCTTTTGCGCCTACGCGGCTGGCCAGAATCCGGTCAGAGGCAGATGGTGCGCCTCCTCTCTGCACGTGTCCGGGAACCGCAACGCGGACTTCCGCTCCCATCGCTCTCTGAATCTGATCGGCAATCTCATGAGAGACAGAAGGGTACTGCGACTGAGAAAGACGCAGCTTCCGCTCTTTTTTCGGAAGAGAGGCAAGTTCCTGGGAAATGGCCCCCTCTGCGACCGCAATGACAGAAAATGTCTTGCCCTTCTTGCGCAGCTTCTTGAGTGATTTGATGACAATATTGATGTCATACGGAATCTCCGGAATCAAAATGACATCTGCGCCCCCGGCAATTCCCGCGTAGAGGGTAATCCATCCAACTTTGTGCCCCATAATCTCCACGACAAAAATGCGGTGATGAGAGGCCGCCGTCGTATGAATTTCATCGATGGCCCGTGTGGCGATGTCCACTGCGCTGGAAAATCCAAAGGTGTGATCCGTTCCCCAGATATCGTTGTCAATCGTCTTGGGAAGGCCGATCACATTCAGCCCCTCCTCCCGCAGAAGATTGGCAGTTTTTTGAGATCCGTTTCCGCCGAGGACAACAAGGCAGTCCAACTTTAACTTCTTGTACGTTTCCTTCATCGCCTTTACCTTGTCCAATCCATCTTCCGTGGGCTGGCGCATCAGCTTAAAGGGCTGTCTTGAAGTTCCGAGAATGGTTCCTCCCCTGGAAAGAATTCCGGAGAAATCACTCTCCTTCATCTTCTTGTAGTTTCCATACATAAGACCTTTGTATCCGTCCAGAAAGCCGTAGATCTCCACTTCCTCAAACAACTGATACAATCCTTTCGCCACACCGCGCATCGTCGCATTCAGTGCCTGGCAGTCTCCTCCGCTTGTCAGCATCCCAACTCGTTTCATATCCATCCCCTTTCTGCCGTATGCTGCAGCCGCATCCCGCAGCTGCACGTACTGCGGTCTTGATCATGATGTGATCAGATCATGATCTGATCACATCATGATCTGATTTATTCATTTTCCAAACGATGTGCAGCTGCCTGATAGGCCTCCTCAAAACAGGCTTCCTGCGAATTGAGCGGCGGCTCGTCTTTTCGCTCTTTTCTTGCATAGGAGCCGTCCGGCATCTGTACCCTCGCTTTTACATTGTCCCGAAGCATCATCTGAAACATTCTGCGGATTCGGTCCCGAAGCTCCTTGTCGTAGACCGGGACTGCCACTTCCACGCGCCGCACCATATTCCGCGTCATAAAATCTGCCGATGACAGATAAACTCTCTCCCGGCTTCCCGTTCCGAAAAGATAAATTCTGGAATGCTCCAGATACCGCCCGACAATACTCACAATATGAATGTTGTCGGTGCAGGAAGGAATTCCGCTCTGCAGACAGCAAATGCCCCGAACAACCATTTCCACACTTACGCCATACTGGGAGGCTTCGATCAGCTTATCCATAATTCTCTTGTCGGTCAGAGAATTGATCTTGATGCCGATATATCCCTCTCCTCCATTTTGTGCAGCCTGGATTTCCTCCTCAATCATATCGAGAATCTTGTTCTCCATACACTTTGGCGCAACGAGAAGTCTGCTCGTCTCTTCCATAACTTCTCCGAGGCTAAGCTTTTGAAATACGACAGCTGCCTCCTTTCCGATCTCGGGATCGGATGTGATCAGAGAAAGGTCGGTATACAGGCGTGCTGTCTTCTCATTGTAATTGCCTGTTCCAATCTGCGTGAAATACTCAATGATGCCGTGAGATTTACGGGTAATCAGACAAAGTTTGGAGTGAACTTTCAGGTTGTCGACGCCATAAATGACATGGCAGCCGGCGCTTTCCAGTCTCCTGGACCATCCAATGTTGTTCTCCTCATCAAACCGCGCCTTCAGCTCGACAAGCACATCGACTTGTTTTCCGTTTTCGGCGGCCTCCACAAGTGTCTCTACGATTTTGCTGTGCTTTGCCAGACGGTACAGTGTCATTTTGATGGAAACGACATCCGGGTCGTAGGCTGCCTCGTGGAGCATACTCAGGAAGGAATTGATGCTCTCAAATGGGAACGACAACAGGACGTCTTTGCGGCGGACTTGGTCGAGAATGGATTCGCCCCTCACGAGAGCAGAGGAATACTGCGGAATTCGTTTTTCATAAAACAGGCTGCTGTTTCGGCGAAGCATGTCCTGAATGAAAAAGACAAAGGACAATTCCAGAGGAATGTTCGAGACGAACACCCGCTCTTTCGACAAGCCGATGTTTTGACAGATCAAATCGGCAATGTGGTCGTCCAGGGGATCGGTGATTTCCATGCGGACCGGTCCAAGCCTTCGGCGCAGACGGATGACTTCCTCCATGTGATCCCGGTAGTTCAGATCTTCGTCTGCAATGCTGTCGGCATCAATGTCGGCATTTCGCGTAATGCGCACCAGCGACTTTGACTTGATCTGATATTTTTGAAATACCTTCGGCATAAATGTGAGAATCAGTTCTTCTACGAGGACAAAGCAATTTGGGTGCTGGGGGATGGGGATCATCCGCTCAAACACGTTGCTGGTGCAGGGAATGATTCCAATCTTCTCTCTCCGGTTCCGGTCCTTTTCCTTGTTGTCCTTGTCACCTTTTCCGACCAGGACAGACACTGCATAAATTTCGTTGTTTTTCAGGAAAGGGAACGGCTGCTTCTTTCCGACAATCATGACCGAGAGAAGCGGAAGAATCTCCCGCTCAAAATAGTGCTCCATGCTTTTGCGCGTTTCCTGTGGCAGGGAAGAAAGGCGAAGGAAACGAATCCCCTCCTGCTCCACAAGACTCATCACCTCTTTGTAAATGCGTTCATATTCGGAGCGAAGTGCATGGACTTCCTTTAAAATAGCAGCGATCTGTTCTGATGATGTCATATTCGTCTTATTTTCGCGCACCTCATCGTTTAACAGCATCATATCATGGAGGGAACCGACGCGCACCATGAAAAATTCATCCAGATTGCTCTGAAAAATGGATAAAAACGTCATTCTCTCGCAGAGCGGATTGGCGGGATCTGCGGCTTCCTCCAAAACTCTTCCGTTAAACTTCAGCCAGGACAATTCCCGGTTTTGAAAACATGCGCTGTTTTTCTTGACACTTCTCTTGATCGGATGAGGCGTTGGCTTGTCGGTGTCTGTTTTATCCTCCGATATCTGGCCTGTTGTGTCCGACAAAGTCTCCTGCGTTTCGTCCGCAGGCTCTGCATGGGTGTCCAGCGGCACCCTGGCATCCGACGCTTCATTTGCATCCGACGTCACATCTGTGTCCAGCGGCGGTACCGTCTTCTTTATTCCGGTCCATTCCGGTCGGGACATTTGCATCTTACATTGATCCTGCGCATCACGATCCGGATCTTCATTCGGAAGGGTGCTCTTTTGCTCGGAGTCGTCGTCACTATTCGGGGAAAAATCCTTTAGGGAAAGTTTCCCGCGCACAGCAGTTTTTTTCTGACCCTGAATCCAACGGTATAAATGACTATGTCTTTTCCAAAAACCTTTCATGTTTGCTTTGCGCTCCTCCATGTTCGCAGCGATATGAATTGGGATTGAGATTTTGGATTGCAAAATACATTCACACGAAGCAATCCGTAGTATCATGTGATAATTTTATCACACTCATACCTGTTTGGCAATCATATTTTCTGAAAAATCGGATATCGAATGGAAAAGATGCGCTTGACAGGTTTGGCGCTCCTCTCAAAAAGAAAAGCGGCATAAAAAACATGCCGCTTTTCTTTCAAATGAAGGGATGTTGATTTTGCAGTTGGATTATGCGGATTGCTGATGCATCATCCAGACTGCATTTGTAAAGGATTGAAGGTAATCGTCCATCAATACCGAAATGAGTGGAATTTCTTTTTCCTCCGCCAGCGCTTTTACTTCCCGGATTTGTGTGAGAAGGTATTGGAAATCCCGGATCACTTCCTGAAAGATTTTCTCGGAGGAGAGGAAGGTGCTTTCCGCTTCTTCGATGGAGGTTTCTTTTAAAAATCCTTTCATCGAGGAAATCGGTTTTCCCTCCAGCATCAGAATGCTCTCTGCCACTTCGTCAATCTTTTCAAGGATGGAGTTTCCGTACTCTTCCAGTTTCTCATGAACCGTAAAGAAATCTTTCCCTTTGATATACCAGTGAAAGCTCTGCAGTTTGTGATACTCGGCAGTCAGATCTGCCAGCAAATGATTTAGTTTTTTTTCCATCGGATTCCTCCAGTTCGTCTGCGGTTTGTTGTTCCATCCTGTAGTATTGCGCGTTTTGGAGGAAACTATTCCGCAGACAGCCGGGAACCGTCTGTGCCAGAGTGAAGCGCTTTTTTCCAGAATGTCAAAACTCCGTTTTGAAATCCCAAAATTGTGCAGCAGATTGCTACGGTCAGCAAAAGGCATCCGGGAAGAATTCCGCTCCAGTGATGTTTGGCCAGTTCTGGAAAATAAAATTTTAACAGCTCAATCCAGAATGTGTGAAACAGATAGATGACCATGCTGTTTGCGCCGAACCATGTAAGAAAGGTTTTGACTTTCGGAACCCAGACGATCAGAAAGAATCCGACAAGGCAGGCGATCAGATAACCGGCAAGACGGTATCCCATCCCGTATTCTCCTCTGCTGTAGCTGTAGGAGCCATATAACCATTTTACTTGGATGAATGGCTCTATAAGGACAAAGAGTGCGATGGCGGCAAAGAGCGCCAGAACCGATGCCGCACGAACCCGGTTGTTCTGGAAAAACCGGCCGCTCTGCCACAGATCCTGCCCGAATCCGTTTCGGCACACCCATCCTTTTCCGTAGTATCCGAGAATAAAGAACGGAAAGAACACAAGGATGCGGGATATGCTCAGATAGTATCCGACGGTCTCATCCATTCCGCAGAGTTCCCCGAGCAAAAATGCGCCTATTATAACAAACGGGCGGAACCGATTCGGACATTCCTCCAAAAAAGGAATCGAAAGCGTCCACACAAAAAGCGCCAGCAAATACCAGAGTGTCCAGACTGGAGTTGTGAACTGAATGTGTCCGCTGGAGGAAAACAGACAGGACACGAGCTGAAAGATCAGGTAGGGGAGAAGAATCCGCTTTGCAATTCGTTTTGGAGAAAACTTTGCCAGGTATCCGGAGCAAAAGACAAAGAGCGGCATATGAAACAGATAAATTCCTTTATACAAAAATAAGGATTCCACGCTTTTCATCTGCTCCAATATATGGCCATAAACGACAAGGACGATCAGCAATCCTTTCATATTGTCCCAGAAAGGGATTCTCTTTGTTGTCTGTGATGCCATAAAAGTTTCCTCCTTTTCTCTTCAAAATGATTTGACACGCCCGGATCCGTCTCTGGATTTTATCCGATCGGACAACAGTCCGATTTGGATGGTTCCGGTTCTGCCCTGGGAAATGTAACGCTTGCCTTAAACTGGTCTCCGTCAATTTGAATCCGGAATGTCCCGCCGCAGGCTTCTGTGTATGCTTTCACGATGGCAAGACCAAGGCCGTTTCCCTCTGTTGTGCGGGACGAATCGCCCCGCACAAATCGCTCTGTCACGTATTCTTCAGAAAAATCCATCTCATAGGCCGATGTATTGACAATTTCCAGACAGACGTTTTTTTCTGCCGTTTCCCTCGTGCGCACATAGACCCTGCTTCCCGCCAGAGAATATTTCGAGGCGTTTTCCAGGAGGTTTTGGCAGATGCTGTAGGCATAACGGCTGTCTGCAAGGAAGGGCAGCGGCGTTTCCTCCAGCTGCGTTCGAAATACCGCGGGCGCATGTTCGAGAATCTCGTCCATGTCCGACAATGTCTGACGGATCAGGCAATTCATCTCAATCGTCTGCAGCTGCAGCGGCTCATTTTTGCTGTTTGCCTTTGACAGGGAAAAGAGGCGCTCAATCATGAGCCGGAGCTTTTCGCACAGTATCCGGATGTCGGCGGCATATTGTTTCATCTCATCGAGGGATGTCTCCCGCCGCATCAATTCCAGATTGTTGAAGATTGCCGTCAGCGGCGTTTTCAAGTCGTGAGAGACGTTTGTAATGAGTTCCATTTTCAGCCGTTCGCTTCGCAGCCGCTCATTTGCTGCGTCTTCTATGGCCTGCTGCATCAACTGCTTCTGCTCCCGCCACTCTTTTGTCAGCGAATCGGGTGTCTCAGTCCCGTAGAAAAACGGCCGCAGGATTTCATCGGAATATACAGGGCAAAGTCCCTCGTAGTACGTACGGATTTTCTGAAACAGCGGGGCGGCATACGCAAGGCGGACATGATGAAGGCAAAATAGCCAGAGGATGGCGGGCCAGAGTGCGGCGGGAAAAACAACCCACAGATTGCGGTAGTCACACAAGGCATTCAGATAGCTCCCTCCGAGTTCCTCAAATACCCGGTGGCCCGTATCCTGATACAGATTGCTGTAATAAATGACAACATCGTAGGGCCGTTCTGGGGACAGGAGCATCACCCAGAGACACAATTCATAAAGGACAAGGGGAGGCAGCGCTCTCCTCCAGAGTCTCTTCCAGCGAAGGAAATTGTTCGGATAATCCAAAACATCCAAATCGTTCCCCTGCGCGCGAATGTATCGGAGGAGAAAGATGGTCCATAGTATGGAGGCCAGGAAAATAAAAATCCAGATATAGACGCTATGGCGGAATGTATCTCGAAAGTAGGGGATGACCCACTTTAAAAGGACGATGTCCGTGATCAAAAAGATCAGCGGTATCCCGAGGAGGAGCATGCGATGTTCGTATCCTTTGTGAATGATTTTGAGGAAAAATCCGAAGATCGAATCATTTTCGTTCCAGTTATTGTCTGTTTTGCTTTTCCATCTTATATCCAATTCCCCACACCACCTTTATATAATTTGGCTTTTTTGGGACAACTTCGATCTTCTCCCGGATTTTACGAATATGGACCATCACGGTATTTTCCACTGCGTAAGAACTCTGCTCCTGCCATACATATTCGTAAATCTCTTCTGCCGAGAAAACGCGTCCGATGTCTTTGTGCCATAACGCTCCTTCTCCCCTGGTTTTCTCTCAAAGAAATGTGATTCATCGTTCTGATGAGAGTATATCAGCCAGAGTTGTGATTTTCCCGGGGATTTTTCTTATTTATTTCTTAACATCATCATTTCCTGATTTGAGGGTTTGATCTGAACTTGTGCGTTTCCTTTTCCTGAAAATCCATCAAAAAATCACTCCGCCGATAAAAGCAGCAAACTTTCCTCGGCGAGTGATTCTGACTTTCAACTATTTGAGTGCATTTTTGATATTCTGCCTGACTTTTGCCTGAAGCAATTCGTATTGCTCGAGCTCCTCCTCACGAAATCCCGCAAATTTCATCTGTTCAAAGCTTGTCTGCGCCATCAACAGATCTGCCAGGATCGGCTCCGCCTCAGGAGCAATTTTCCAGTCAATCGGGTTCGCCGGCGGTTCTTTCTTCTTGGAGGCAGTTGACTCCTTTTTGGAGGCAGTTTCTTTTCCAATGGTCGGTCTTCCGGATGGATCTTTTGCTTTGCCTGCGGCGTCCCTCGTCTTAATCAGCCCCTTAGATGCGAGCTTTTGCAGGACGATGTTTAACATCCCCCTCGACAGATTTGTGGACTCTGCGATTTCTCTCAGGCTGCCGCTTTTGTGTGCCTGGCTGATGTACAAAAGAAGCCGGATCTCCTCCAGCGTCAGATCGTTTTTCAGCGCTGCCGTTTCCAGATACCGATCCAGAAGCTTCCTCTCCCGGTAGGCATCCGCCAACAGCCCTTCATTTTCCATGGCATCGATGCTGATGCGGATTCTCTCCTTTCCAAGCTTGATCGAGCCGGGCAAAATGGCGGGCAGTACAATTCCATCGCTTGCCGCGTCAATTAAGAAGCGGTAAACCTGAATCCTGCTCTTTTCGTAATCTTCCTCACCGAAGACATCCTGATAAAATTGATTGTAGTATTCAAATACACTGCGCTTCATCTTGATCGTCTTGGAGATGCTCATCCCCTGACTGACGAGAGATCCCTTCGTCTTCACATAATAATAGATCGGGACATGAAGCGCGTACACCGTCCGGATTTGTCGAATGTACTCCATGTTGAACATAAAATCTTCGCACCAGCTGATCTCTGCGTCCATGCGGATGTTGTGCTTCTCGATGATGTCCCGGCGATAAAGTTTGTTCCAGAGAACCCCATAATAAAAATCCGCCGGTTTTTCCATCATGTACGTGGCAAATTCTTCCCGCGAAAGGATGCCGTTCTCCTGAATGTCCCCTTTGTGAGAAACCCGTTCCCCGACGACGCGGTAAAAATCTGCGATAACCATATCACACTGATGTTCCATCGCCGTGCAGACAAGCAGTTTTGTCGCGTCCGGCGTAATCCAGTCATCGCTGTCCAAAAACTGCAGATACGTTCCCCGGGCGATGTCCATCGCCATATTCCGGCTGTCGGAAACTCCGGTATTGTTTTTGTGAATGATTCGGATCCGCGCGTCCTTTTGAGCATAGGCATCACAAATCGCTCCGGATTGGTCGCTGCTCCCATCGTTGACTAGAATCAGTTCAAATGGGTCATAATCTTGCTTCAGCACACTGTCAATGCAGCGCGCCAAATCCTTTTCTGCATTGTATACCGGTACAATGATGCTCACTACTGGATTCATCCCATTTCTCCTCCTCTTTGTTTGTGGTTATCGCATAAGGGAAAAGGCCTGAACAGGAGCTGTTCAGACCTTCGACTGGAAGTGCAGTTGAGGGGACTTGAACCCCTACCCAAGTACATGGACATGAACCTGAATCATGCGCGTATGCCAATTCCGCCACAACTGCATATTCGATTGAATCAGTTCGATCGGATCTCTTGTTCTCTCTCTCCCTGACAGCACTTATATTACCACAACCTCAAAAAAAAGTCAACACCTTTTTTAAAATTTTTGATAAAAAATTTGAATTAATCCAATAAAATATATAACAAAAAAAACTCTAAAAAAATGGCGAAAAAGCATTGACAAACAGGAAGGAGTGTGTTATGATGATCAACGTCAGCAGGCAATGAAAAAGCTGAATGCGGAAGTGCTGGAATTGGCAGACAGGCAAGACTAAGGATCTTGTGGGTGTACGCTCGTGTGGGTTCAAGTCCCATCTTCCGCATACAATACCCTGAGGAAACTTCAGGGTATTTTTTTATGCGATACGCCCGGAAGGCGACCTCCGTGCTTGCACAGACAGGAAGACATTTGATATCATTTAAGGGGGATCTTTACCATGAAACGCTTTGTAACCCGCCACGCGAATTTCATTTTTCGAAGCATTGTTGTTGTCTTTGCTGTTATTTTTATGGGTTTTAATCTCTCCTGGCTCATTCGGATTGATATGGGGACAGATCCGTGTACTTGCCTGAATCTTGGCATCTCCTCTCATCTTCCGATCTCCTTCGGAAGCTGGCAGCTTTTGCTGAATCTGCTGCTCTTTTTAATCGTCATCCGCTTTAACCGCCGTCTGATCGGGCTAGGCACAGTGGCCAACATGGTTCTTGTCGGATACTCCGCGGATTTCTTTGGATGGCTGTGGGATCGAATCATTCCTTCCGTTCTGTGGGAAATTCTATGGGTCCGCCTTCTGATTCTTGTGATTGCAATCTCACTGTTCGTATTCAGCGTGGCTGTCTATATGACCTCTGAGCTTGGAACCGCCCCGTTCGATGCCGTCCCTTTTATCATCGCCCAGAATCAAAAAAAGCTTTCTTTCCGGGCAGTGCGCATGATCTGGGATTTAACGGCAATGGCAATCGGCCTCATCACGGGAAGTACCTTCGGGATCGTAACGCTGATTATGGCATTTACGATCGGCCCGGTGGTCGCCTGGATGCAGCCATTTACAAAAAAACTGCTCCGGATCTGAGGGGCGCTCGATCCTTATCCTGTTGTTTTCTCCTGCTCTTTCAGCCGCAGAAACGGCGTCCCGATTTCCAGAATGTCGTTTTCTTCTGATATCCGCTGGGGTGAAAAATCGCCCCAGTCGGACAAAAACAGTATGGTTACGGCAGATTTTCTATTTTCCTCAATTTCTTTGAGGTTCATCTTCATGATTACATCTCCGGCTTCCACTCTCTGCCCATCCTCCACAAACGTCTCCAGTTCAGATGGTTCAAGTGCTGTCTCGTTTAATCCCGGAACAATCGAAAGCTGGATTCCAATGTCGGTTTCCATCCGGACTGCCCGAAGCACTCCCGAAGCCTCGGTAATGACTCCACTGATCGGGGCAATGATCGTTCCCTCCGTTGGTCTTATGATAAAACCATCTTCCAGATGCTTCTGAAGAAATGAAAGATTTTCTGTGCTGCCAAAATCAATCCGTTCCCCATCCATAGGAGCCAATATAACGATATCGGATGATTTCGCTTTAAACAATTTCTCTAATATGGATCCCATGCCATTCATCTCCTTCCAAATCAGTGATTTTCGTCCTCAAATTTCGTTCGTCTGCCGATTGCCTCTATTTTTATCAAATGATATGTGACTCCGGATTAGTCTGTAAAATGGAATGCCAGCTGGTTGGACTCCGGTAGATCGTTTAGGATTTGAAGTTCCACAAGTGTGTCAATCATTGTCTTGCTCACTTTTGTCCGCTCCCGAAAATCGTCCAGTGACAGAAACGCCCCGTTTTGCGCTGCTTCCTCAATGGCCTGAGCCGCTTTGTCTCCCAACCCATCGATGGAGGCGAAGGATGGCATGAGTTTTCCGTCAATGATCTGGAACCGCTGGCCTTTGGCGCGGTATACATCGATGGGCATGAATTCAAATCCCCGGGCAAACATCTCCTGAACAATCCGCATGTCCTTGTAAGTATCCTGCTCTTTGTTTGTCAAAGATTCCATCCGATTCTGATAATCCTGCATGGCGTCCTGGAACCTCTTCTTCCCCATGCACATAAGGCCATAGGTAAATCCCGTGGCGCGGATGCTGAAATAGGCCGCATAATATGCGAGCGGATAATACACTTTGCAATATGCGATCCGCCATGCCATCATGACGTAGGCAGCGGCATGAGCCTTTGGAAACATATATTTGATTTTCTTGCACGACCAGATGTACCAGTCCGGTACGTCGTGGGCAAGCATTTCCTCTTCCCAGCTTTCCTTGAGTCCTTTGCCTTTCCGCACACTCTCCATAATGGTGAAGGAAAGCTCTTTGTCCATTCCTTTTTGGATCAGGTAAGTCATAATGTCGTCACGGGTACAAATACAGGTGGAAATGGTCGCCTTGCCCTCCTGCAAAAGGGTCTGTGCATTTCCAAGCCATACATCGGTTCCGTGGGATAGCCCTGCAATGCGCACGAGATCGGAAAAATGCTGCGGATTCGTGTCGATTAACATCTGCATGGCAAAGTCTGTTCCAAACTCCGGGATTCCAAGTGCTCCGAGCTTGCAGCCAAGAATGTCCTCCGGCTGGATGCCGAGTGCGGATGTATTCTGAAAGAGCGACATAACCTTCGGGTCATCCAGCGGGATGCTTTTTGCGTCCAGTCCAGTCAAGTCTTCCAGCATACGGATCATCGTCGGATCGTCGTGTCCGAGAATGTCGAGCTTCAGCAGGTTGTGATCGATGGAGTGATAATCAAAATGCGTCGTGACAGTGTCGGTTGTCATATCATTGGCAGGTCTTTGTACCGGGGTGAACGAATAAATGCTCTCTCCGATAGGAAGCACGATGATGCCTCCCGGGTGCTGCCCTGAGCTTCTGCGGACACCGCTGCACCCTTGCGCGAGCCGTGCAATCTCAACGTTTCGCTTGTGGATGTTTCGCTCCTCAAAATAATTTTTCACAAAACCGTACGCTGTTTTATCTGCGACAGTTCCAATTGTCCCGGCCCGGAATGTCTGTCCCTCCCCGAATATGACTTCGGTGTAAGCGTGAGCCTTGCTTTGATACTCTCCGGAGAAGTTTAAGTCGATATCGGGCTCCTTATTTCCCTTGAATCCAAGAAATGTCTCGAAGGGAATGTCAAATCCGTCCTTTTTCAGGGGAGAACCGCAGACCGGACAGAGTCGGTCGGGCATATCACATCCCGCTCCGCCGCGAAAGGCTGTCACGGCCTCGGAATCAAAATCGCTGTAGTGGCAAGACTCACAGTAATAATGAGGGCTGAGCGGATTGACTTCTGTGATTCCGGACATGGTAGCGACAAAGGAGGAGCCGACAGATCCCCGGGATCCAACCATATATCCGTCTTCGTTCGATTTGCTGACCAGCTTCTGGGCAATGATGTACATCACCGCAAATCCGTTTGAGATAATCGAATGGAGCTCCCGCTCCAGCCGCTCTTCGACAATAGGAGGAAGCGGATCTCCGTACAGGGAAATCGCTTTCTGGTAGCACATATTGCGCAAATCCACGTCCGAATTGGGAATGACGGGAGGACATTTGTCCGGACGAACCGGTTCAATGCGGTCAATGCGGTCCGCAATCCGGTTCGTATTTGTCACAACAACTTCCATTGCCTTTTCGGATCCGAGATACTGGAATTCTTCGAGCATTTCCTCGGTTGTGCGAAAATAAAGGGGAGCCTGCTGATCGGCATCCTCAAACCCTTTTCCGGCCATAATGATTCTGCGGTATACCTCATCTTCCGGGTTCAGGAAATGGACATCGCAGGTGGCACAAACCGGTTTGTCAAATTGTTCTCCAAGCCGGCAGATGCGGCGATTCATCTCCTCCAAATCCTGCTCTGACTGAATGGCAGAGATGGAATCATCCCCGATCATAAACCGGTTGTTTCCGATCGGCTGGATTTCCAGATAGTCGTAGAAATTGACGATTCCTGCGATAACCTCCTCCGGTTCCTCCCGCAAAAGCGCCTGATACAGTTCCCCAGCTTCACAGGCAGAGCCAATGATGAGCCCTTCCCGGTACTTTTGCAGCTCACTTCTTGGGATTCTCGGCCTTCTTGCAAAATAGCGAATGTGAGAGTCGGAAATGATGCGGTATAAGTTGATCCGCCCCTGCTCGGTTGCCGCCAAAAGGACGATATGGTACGTCGGCAGTTTCTTGATGACCTGTTCATTGGCTGCGGTCGCCTGCGCCATCTGCTCAAGCGTTGAAACACCGTTCTGCTTTAAGCGCTCCAGCAGGGCAAGGAAAATAATGGCAGCACACTCCGCGTCATCGACTGCGCGGTGATGGTGCTCCAGGGAAATCCCGAGATGCTTTGCCACATTGTCCAGCTTGTAGCGGGAAATCTGCGGAAGAAGCGCACGCGCCATACCGACCGTATCGATGTATGTCGGCTTATAGTCGATGCCCTGGTTTTTGGCCTGAGCGGTAATGAAGCTGACATCAAACGCTGCGTTGTGTGCGACAAGGACCGAATCCCCGCAAAAAGCAAGAAACTGGGGGAGAACGGTCAAAATATCGGGGGCGCCCATGACCATTGCATCCTGAATTCCGGTCAGTTTCTCAATGGAAAATGGAATCGGTTCCTTCGGATTGACAAACGTGCTGAAGCGGTCGGTGATGACGCCGTTTTGAATTTTCACGGCTCCGATTTCGATAATCCGGTTTTTGACAGGGCTAAATCCGGTCGTCTCCAAATCAAATACGACAAAGTCGGTTTGGACGTCCTGCCCTTTCGCGTTCATCACAGTTTCTTTCTGATCATCTACCAGATATCCCTCAACCCCATAGATCACTTTAAAGGAAGGATCCTTCCGATCCGCTGCATGAAATGCATCCGGGAAGGAATATGCGCATCCGTGGTCTGTGATGGCGAGGGCGGGATGTCCCCACTCTCTGGCATGCTTGACAAGATCCTTTGCCTCTGCCACACCATCCATCTCGCTTGCCTTTGTATGGCAGTGCAGTTCCACACGCTTTACTGGAGCCAAATCCGTCCGCTTCACCCGCATATCCCGACTTTTCTTCATCCCGTACACCGTCGTAATCGCAAGTTCTTTGTCAAAACGGTCCACCATACTGACCCCTTTGATTTTGACAAACATTTCCGGCGCTACAGTTTCCTTCCATTTGGGAACGTCTGCATTATTCAAAAACAGCTTGACGGCAATGGAATCGCTAAAATCAGTGACTGCGAGAACGACAAGTGTTTTCGTTCCGTTTCGCAGTTCCCGCATTTCCATGGAAGAAATCTTTCCATAAATCGTAACTTCTCCCATCTCCTCCTGCAATTCCTCCAGGCGGATCGGAGCGTCGTCGAAATCTCTTCCATAGAGCACTTCTGGATTGTTGGAGCGCAGATAAGACGGGCGATCCGCATCCGGGGAAGGCTCCCGCTTTGTTTTGCCCCGCCTGGCGGATGTGTTTTCCGGGTGAGATGCTTTCTGGGCAGAAGTATCTTTTCGGCGCTTTGGGGAAGGAGCCTCTTTCGGGGGCAGATCCTGTGCCGGAGAGAACCCTTCGGCGTCGTCCCAGGGCATCGGCTCGTTTTCGGCTTCTGTCTTCTGAAACATCTTTCGGACAAGCTCCCTCTCCCGAAATTCCGCCTCCTGTCTGCACCGATTCTGATCCTGTGGAAAATATGTAACCGAGATCTCCACTTCCAGTCCGCACCGCTCACAGAAAATTTTCTGCAGACGGTGAATGAGATCTGCCTCCCGCAGATGGCTCCACATCGTTTCCGGCAGCTTCAATTCAAGATGCGTCTCATCGGGAAACTCCCACTGCGCCTTCCTCAGCAATTGGTATTCCAGATCGCTGTGATGATGAAATTCCAGCAAAATGCTGTCCTGATACATTCGGAATACGTGTTCCAGCGTATACTGCTCAGAGAGCTGAAAACGCTCCATCATTCGTATTTTTGGCTCCTGTCCCTCGAACAGCTGCTGCTCGATTTGCTTTTCCACCTCATAGATGTCTTCTTTGGGAATCAAATGAGGAAATGTGACATAAACAAGAAGTGTACGCCTGTCTTTCGCATAATTAATTCGCATGACCTGTGCCGTCGCCATTCTATCTTTTAAAGACGTTGACAACTGAAGTGTCGGAAATGTCTCAAAGAACTGTTTTCCCATGCAAATCTTCTCCTTCTATTTCTTCCCTGCAATTCCAATGGATCAATTCCTCCCGCAGCGCATTTAGAAGCGCTTCTTCCGGAAGCTTCTTGATAATCTTGCCTTTTTTGATGAGAACGCCCTCTCCTTTTCCGCCGGCGATGCCAATGTCGGCCTCTTTTGCCTCGCCAGGTCCATTGACAACACATCCCATCACCGCAATCTTGATGTCAAGGTCATACGCACTGGCCATTGTCTCCACCTGGTTGGCAAGACGGATCAAATCAATCTCGGTTCTGCCGCAGGTAGGGCAGGAGACAATCTCCACACCTCCTCTGCGCAGTCCAAGCGTTCTTAGAATAAGCCGCGCCGACTTGATTTCCTCCACCGGATCTCCGGTCAAAGACACACGGATCGTATCTCCGATCCCCTGATTCAGAATCAATGCCAAACCGATGGCAGATTTGATGTTTCCGGACATCACCGTTCCCGATTCGGTGATTCCGACGTGGATCGGGTACGGCGTCAGAGGCGCCAGCAGTGTGTGCGCCTTCACACACATCATCACATCGGAAGACTTGATGCTGATTACAAGATTGTCATATCCAAGCTTTTCGATCAGGTGAACCTTGTCCAGAGCACTCTCTACAATTCCCTCTGCGGTGACACCCCCATATCGGTTTAGAATTGGCTTTTCCAGCGATCCGCTGTTGACGCCGACGCGGATCGGAATCTGGCGTTCTTTTGCTGCATCTACAACCGCCTGGATCCGGTCGCGGCTGCCGATGTTGCCCGGGTTGATGCGGATTTTGATTGATGCGGATCTTATCTGCGCCATTTTCAATGGCAGCAATTGCCAACCGATAATCGAAGTGAATGTCTGCCACAAGCGGAATGTGAATTTGCCGCTTGATTTCTCTCAGTGCAGATGCGGCTTCCATCGTCGGAACTGTACAGCGAATGATTTCACATCCTGCCCTCTCCAGCGACAAAATCTGCCGGACTGTGGCATCGACATCTTCTGTTCTGGTGTTCGTCATAGATTGGATGAGAATCGGGTGACCGCCTCCAATCATACGATCTCCAATGGTAATGACTTTTGTCTGTTCCCGGAACATGGTTTTCCTCCTTTTCGACTCCAGTGATGTTGGGCAAACGGTATCGTGTGAGTTCTCTTTCGAGAAAGATTCTGAACGATTATATTGTAGATCAATCGCCTGTTAGAATATATTTTTTATATCATTTAGCATAACAGCTGCCATTAGAATCATCAAAAGGACAAATCCGATAAATGTGACCATTGCTTCCTTCTCTTTTGCGACAGGCTTTCCCCTTATCACTTCAATCAGACAAAACAAGAGCCGTCCTCCATCGAGTCCCGGAATGGGGAGCAGATTCATTACGCCGAGGTTTGCGCTGATCATCGCCAAGAAATTGCTCATCGTCAGGAGCATCGACATGGCCATAGCAGACCAGCCATAATCCTGCGTCGTGTCCACGACCTCGTCCACCAGTCCGTCCACGGCATTGGCCACTCCGACCGGGCCGGTCAGATTGTCGATGGAGAATCCGCCGGTAATCATGCTGGTCAGACCGCGCACGACAAGAACAATATTGTATCGGACGGTGTGAAACCCGTAGGTCAGCATCTGGGCTGGAGATACTGCATAGTATCCTCCGCTCACAATTCCCATCAAATACGATTGGCTTTCCTCATTCCATTTCGGTTCTACAACAGTGGTGTAAGTCTCTCCATCCCGTTCGTATACAATCTCTTTCGCCTCCTGCGGGTTCAGCTGCTGATTGAGAGAAACCTGGCGGTAAAAATAAATGGTCTCCCCATTTACCTTAAGGATCTTATCCCCCGCCTGAATTCCAGCCTCCTGAGCCGGAAATCCTTCCATGACCTGGGTAATAATCGGAATGTCTACGCCCGCCTGGCTTACAACAAAAATCGACAGCACAAGCGCGAGGATGAAATTAAAAAGAGGCCCGGCAAGGGTGATGGAGATTCTGGCCCAGACGGATTTGCTGGAGAAATCATCGCCATCCTTCTCCTCGGCATTCTCCCCGGTTTCATCCGCCTCCGGGATGCCCATGTCGTTTCCCTTCATCAGGCAGGCGCCCCCAAGCGGAAGAATTTTCACACTAAATTTGGTCTGTTTCCCCTGGATGTGGAACAGATCCGGTCCCATGCCAATGGAAAACTCTTCTACCTTCACGCCGTTCTTTCTGGCAATGACAAAATGGCCAAATTCATGTACGACTACAACAATCGTAAAAATGACTAGAAAAATAATGATGCTCATGAATCAGTCAGTTCCTTCCTTTCGGCAGTCTCATTGCCTGAATATACTCGTGTGTCTCACGCTCTGTATCCAATATTCCTTCGACAGAAGGATTGGACCGCCATGGGATGCGGGCGACACACTCTTCGATGAGATCTGTAATATCAAGATAGCCGATTTGGCGCTTTAAAAACAATTCTACCGCCTTCTCGTTTGCCGCATTGAAAACAGTGGGCGCATTGCCGCCCTTTCTCCCCACTTCGTAGGCGAGGGCAAGCCCTTTAAAGTTCTCCAGATCCGGCGCTTCAAATGTAATTTGACGAAGTGCGGCAAAGTCCAGACGTGCCCCCGGAAGGTATCTTCGATCCGGATAATACAAGGCATATTGGATGGGGAGTTTCATGTCCGGTGTCCCAAGCTGGGCAATCACAGCGCCGTCTTCATATTCCACCATGGAGTGAATGACGCTTTGCGGCTGGATGACAACTTCAATCTGATCCAGGGAGACGCCAAACAGCCACTTCGCCTCCATTACCTCCAGTCCCTTGTTGACCATTGTGGAGGAATCGATCGTAATCTTTTGCCCCATTGTCCAATTCGGATGTTTCAGCGCGTCCTCCACCCGGATCTGCTTCATCTGCTCCCTCGTCTTGCCCCGGAAAGGTCCTCCGGAGGCAGTCAGGATGATTTTATGAATCCGTTCTCTGTTTTCTCCGTTGAGAGACTGGAAAATGGCAGAATGCTCACTGTCTACGGGGAGAATTGAAACTCCCATTTTTCGGGCCAGGGGCATAATAATATGACCCGCAGTCACAAGCGTCTCCTTGTTGGCCAGAGCTATGTCTTTTTTGGCTTCCATCGCCGCGATGGTTGGACGAATGCCGATCATTCCCACAATGGCGGTGACGATGATTTCCGCGGAGGGCTCTGTGGCTGCTTCGATGAGTCCTTCCATCCCGCTTACAATTTTCGTGGATGTATCAGAAACACGGAGCGAGAGCGCGCGGGCTTTCTCCTCCGATGCGACGGCTGCGATCCGAGGGCAAAACTCCCGAATCTGCTGTTCCAGAAAATCGATGTTGCTTCCGGCCGTCAGAGAAACAACCTCGATATCTTTTTGTGTCCGGATAACTTCCAGTGTTTGGGTTCCGATGGAACCGGTAGACCCAAGAATTCCAATCTTTTTCATAGTTTTCCTCTTTTTTGCGCGGTTTATCACAGTCTGCACAGCAGCTTTCTGTGGATGTCTCGTATCATAGTTATGTGAACTACCCACCGTCTAAAGCCAGTGGGATTGCGGTAGCCCTATTTCAAGAGCTGCGCAAGATAATATATGATTGGCGCGGTGAATAAAATACTGTCAAACCGGTCCATGATTCCTCCATGTCCCGGGATGAGTGTCCCGTAATCTTTGATTTGATGGTTTCTCTTAATGGCAGAGGCACTCAAATCTCCAATCTGAGAAATGGCTCCCCCTGCGCCGCAGATGATGGCACAGCTGACGGCCGGAACTGCAAATTCTGTCAGCTTGGATGCAAAAACAGCGCCATACAGACATCCGAGAAGAGCTGCTCCGACAATTCCTCCGATGCCTCCTTCTACCGACTTTTTGGGGCTGAGCTTCGGAGTCATTTTATGCTTTCCAAACAGCTTCCCGACACAGTATGCACAAGTATCGCATCCCCATGCGCTCAAAAAGATCAGGCCAACCAGCCATGCTCCATCTTCCATTGTACGGGTCAGAATCATATGGGACATCAAAATCGGGACATAAAACATTCCAAAAAAAGCGGAGAAAACGTGTTCCGATGTAAACTTTGGAAATGCAAACACGTAAACGCTCATGAGCATAAGGAAAAAAGCAACCATGAGGGGCAGCAGAAACGATGTCTGTTCCACATACAGCAGCACAAAATAGAAAGCAGAGGCTGCGTATCCGACATAACCAGGAATGCTGTTATGTATGGAGAAAACCCGGTACAGTTCCCAGAGTCCGATCAGGGAAATGGCAGCAACGGTTAAAAACCATACTGTTCCTCCGAGAGAAACTGTGGCGAGGGCAATGAGTACAAGTGCAATTCCACTGAGCAGTCTTGTCTGAAACATAGTGTGTCATTCCTTTCCTTCCGTACATTTGGCATTCGCCTGCTTCACTCCGCCAAAACGGCGATCACGCTTATTGTAAACTTCAATGGCTTTGATCAATTCCTGCTTGTTGAAATCCGGCCAGAAAATGTCTGTGACGTAGATCTCTGTATATGCCAGCTGCCATAACAAAAAATTGGAGAGGCGCATTTCCCCGCTCGTCCGGATCAGCAAATCCGGATCCGGCATCTGTCTTGTATCAAGGTATCCGGAAATCAACGACTCTGACACTTCCTCCGGACGGATCTTTCCTGCCGCCGCATCCTCTGCCAATCTCGTCATGGCGCGGCGCATCTCATCTCTCGCCCCGTAGTTGACTGCAATTACGAACGTCAGCCCCGTGTTATCCTTCGTGTCCTGCTCCAGGCGGTAAATCCCCTCAATGATATCCGCGTCAAAGCGTGTCCTGTCACCAATCATTTTTACCCGGACGTTGTTTGCCGTCGCCACCTTCAGCAGTCGTTTCATATAATAGCGGAACAGCTGCATCAGAGCGCTGACTTCATCCTCCGACCGCTTCCAATTTTCTGTAGAAAATGCATAGACCGTTAAATATTCAATTCCAATCCTCGCTGCATCCTCCACCGTCTGTTCCACAACCTTACATCCCTCCACATGCCCCATCTTCCGAGGGAGATTCCGGGCTTGCGCCCATCTTCCGTTCCCGTCCAGGATAATGGCAACGTGGCGGGGAATTTGAAGAGTACCTGTAGTCATAAATCGTTCCTTTCTCTATCTGGATCAGGTGATCCGTGTTCCGGCCAACTGCCCTGCGGGCTTATCGCACAAAAAGGAGGCAGTTGTCTACCCCCTTTTTTGTGTTCTGGCTGGCCGGGACAGCCTTGTTTTCCTGGCCGGTCTGTTTTGATGGCGTTATACGGTCATGATTTCTTTGGATTTTGCTTCTACCATTTTGTCGATTTCTGCAATGTATTTGTCGGTCAGTTTCTGTACTTTTGTTTCCCCGTCTTTTTGCTCGTCTTCGGTCATTTCGCCGGATTTGTTCATTTTCTTGAACGCATCGTTGGCATCACGGCGGAGATTGCGGATGGCAACTTTGGCGCCTTCCCCTTTTTTCTTAATGTCTTTTACGAGTACTTTTCTTCTCTCCTCTGTCAGTTCCGGGAAGATCAGGCGGATGACTTTTCCATCGTTGGTTGGTGTAATCCCAAGATCTGAGGTGAGAATGGCTTTCTCGATGGCCTTAATCAGGGAACGCTCCCATGGCTGGATCTGAATGATTCTTGGTTCTGGCACAGAGATATTTGCTACCTGCTGCATTGGGCAGGGACTTCCGTAATACTCGACGGTGATCTTGTCCAATACATGGGGATTTGCTCTTCCCGCACGGATGGTGTTGTATTCCGCTGCCAGGGCATCACACGATTTTTTCATCTTATCTTCATATGGTTTTAAATTTGCGCTGCTCATAATAGATCCCTCTTTTTTATTTTAGTGTGCAATGAATGCTGTAACGCAGATGTCGATACACGGGTAGACGTCTGTCGTCACATCATGCAGTTACGATTGTGCCATGGATTTGACCTTTCATGGCATTGGAAATACCGTCTTCCTCATTGAGACTGAACACAGCCAATGGCATACAATTTTCCATACACATAATGGAGGCAGTCAAATCGATGACGGCAAGGCGTTTGTCTACAACTTCCTGAATGCTTAAAACGTCGTACTTCTTTGCCTGTGGATTGACCTTCGGATCGCTGTCATAGACACCGTCAATGGCTTTTGCCAAAAGAATGATGTCGGCCTCCATTTCAATCGCTCTCAAGACAATGCCTGTGTCTGTGGAGAAATAGGGATGTCCTGTTCCTCCGGCAAAGAAAACGACTTTTCCTGCTGCAAATGCTTCGTTGGCACTGTCTTTGGAAAATAGCGTTGTCATGGAACCGCACAAAAATGGGGTAAAGATCTCTGTCTTCATTCCAACAGACCGGAAAATTTCAGAGACATAGATGCAATTCATGATTGTTGCAAGCATCCCGATCTGGTCTGCCTTTGGCCGGTCAATGGCATTGGAAGAACGTCCTCTCCAGAAATTTCCTCCTCCGATCACAATTCCGACTTCAACGCCCTCATCGATAGATTTTTTGACTTGGGCAGCCACCATCTTGCAGGTATCCTCGTCAAACCCCATCTTCTTGGGACCGGCAAGGGCCTCTCCACTTAATTTTAGAAGTACTCTGCGATATTTATCCATTTTCCACCTCATCCATTTCCATATTCGTGATGTGGGGTCAAACGACAGACCCTGATATCATTGATTCCCTTCTGTGCAGCAGTCATTGCAAATCTCCTCTCCGAAGGAAGAGTCTTTCCGTCGGCCATTTCTCCAGTTCACGGATGATGCATGTGGAGTCCCTGGAGTGAAGCTGCCGCCACGATGTCTGCACTATGGATTTATTATATCATATTTTGGCAGAAAAGCAACTGTTTCTCCGGAAGGTTTTTCGTCTCAAGCGTTTGTATTGATGTAAACTTTATTTTTTGACAAATTTCGACTTTGGCTGACCGCAAATCGGACAGGTATAATCCTCGGGAAGTTCTTCAAATGGAACTTCTCCGTCATATACATATCCGCAGACGCTGCATGTATAGACGGGCTTGGCGGAGAGCTCTTCTTCCGCAATGTAGGTGGGTGCATTTTTCGGCGCTTTTCCTTTGACAACCTTGTGATAATAGGAATACGTCATCGGGGACTGTTTGGACATCACGTCGCAGTCTTCCACTTCTCCCAGAAATACAGTGTGGGTCGATGTTTCCATTGTATCAATGACTTTACAGGTGATGTAGGCACAGCAATCTTTTACAATGGGAAGATAACCACAGATCTCCTGCTCAATCCCATCATATTTGTCGGAATCCTTTCCGGATTGGAATCCAAAGCGGCCAATGATGGAAGGATCGGTTTCTTCCGATAGAATGGAGATGGAAAAACGGCCTGTGTCGCGAATGCATCCGTTGGTATAGTTGGCATGGTTGATACTGACTGCAATTGTCGCCGGTTCTGATGTAATTTGCATTGCACTGTTGGCAACGCATCCGGTGGCTCTGCCCTTGTCCCATGTAGAGACAACATAAACACCGTAGGACAGATTGCGAAATGCATGTTTGTTCATAAAGAATCCCTCCAATTCCTAGATTTATTTAACAATGATTCTTGTTTTTATTATAAAAGATCACAAAAAAATGTCAAGAAATATCCGAATGATCTTTCTTGGAATTGTCTGTTTTTGCGGGGATTGCCCCAGTTTGCTCCAGATAATCGAGAAAAGCTGCACATCCTTCCACGATATCCCGGTACGTTTCATCGAAATTTCCCGTATACCAAGGGTCTGCAATGTCTCTCGGGCGATCGGAAAAATCCAAAAGTCTGCAAATTTTGCGGTCCGCATCCGTTCCTACAATACGGTACATATTGCGCAGATTCCAGCGGTCCATACCGATCAGATAGTCATATTTGTCATAGTCCTTCCGGGTAAGCTGTACCGCATATTTTCCGGCGGTCGAAATTCCAACCTCCTGAAGCTTTTTTCTTGTTCCGCGATGAACTGGATTCCCAATCTCTTCTCTGCTGGTTGCCGCAGAGGCGATGTAAAACAGTTCGTTCCTATTTCTCTTTGAAACCATATCTTTTAAAATGAATTCTGCCATAGGGGAACGGCAAATATTGCCGTGGCACACGAATAATACTTTTATCATAAACGAAAATCCTCCTAAAATGCCGTATTCTACCTCGATTTGCCGCAGTTTGCCGACTATATTTTTTGCTCTGAGATTGTTAAATTTGTCACAGAATAAGCAAAATGCGGCAAATCGGGGCAAGTTGAGGACATGAAACGTAGTCAAAACGTAGTAAGAACAGGGGTGTTTTATTACTGCGATTTATTACTTTTCAAAAAATTTCTTTTATTGTAGAGGGATATATTCCTTGGTTTTATTCAGAGTGATAACTCCCACATCCACATTGAAGCCGCGTATCTTCAGCTCATTGAAAATGATATTCTCCATAGCATGAGTTCCTTCCAGTTGACGGAAATTGAGACGGGCATTGCGTAATCCCAAATCGGTAAAGTAATATTTGACTGGTGTGTCAATATACTTCTTCCCTTTAATGTCATATCGGACGGCACTGTCGATCAGAAAAGAATCACAAAGATAGTCGATATACCTTTTGATGGTGGTGTTGCTGATGGTTTTCTGCTTGACACTTTTGAAGGTAGCCGACAACTTTGTAGGGTTTGTAAGCGAACCGATAGCAGATGCGAGAATATTCAGAAGTTCCTCTAATTCTGCCCGATTGCGTACATTATGTCTGCCTACAATATCCGAAATATAAGTCTCCTCGAACAGCGAACTCAAGAAATTAATCTTTTCCTCTGGACTTGAAATATTCATGATAGGCGGCAGGCCACCGTAAAGTATATACTCATTCCAGCCATCCTGTTTCGTTCCTGAATAGACAGACATAAATTCAGCAAAACTGAGAGGATGCATATGAACTTCATCTCCCCGTCCCCGAGATTCGGTGATCACATCCTTGGACAAAAACCGGGCATTACTTCCTGTCACATATACATCCACATTTTTCATACGAATCAGGCTGTTTAATACAGATTCAAACTCTCCCAAAAACTGCACCACATCCAGTAACACATAATACATTCCATCATCTTTAATCAGCTCCTTGAGATAGGGATACAAAACATCCGGATCACGAAAACGCTTATTCTCAAAGGAATCAAATGCAATTTCAATAATGTGTTCTTTATCCACTCCTTCTGCCAATAGATGATCCTTGAAGAGGTTGAACAATAGGTAGGACTTTCCACAGCGACGTATACCGGTCACCACCTTGATAAGTCCATTGTGCTTTTTATTGATGAGCTTATTCAAATAGATGTCTCTCTTAATTTCCATATCTTAATCCTTCTTTCTACTGAAAATTTTTGCGAGTTATCGCAATTTCATTCAGTAGGATCTGTCAAAGAAACATTCCAACCCAAAACTGCAACACCTTAAACCTGACGCCAGTATCAACACCTATTTTGTAAACTTATCCCACCACAATCCTCCATATAAAAACGGAAGATACCCGCATAGTATGATGTTAAGGTCAAAACTATATATTAGTTGGCCCTGATTCTATAGTACCTTGAAAAATTCATATTTAACTATCTAATCCTCAAAAACCATTGATTTTTCAAGGCTTCACGCCTGTTTTTCATTCAAGCCTTATCTGTTTGCCCTTATTTTTGCCCTTACGAGCCGAAACAAGGGCAACTTTTTATTCTCCGCCGACCACTTTATCCAGAGCCTTGCGGAAGTGCGCTTCGCTTCCCTTGTAGAGTGAGCGTAAATGTTCATTGTGGTACTGACATCAGAGTGTCCGAGAAGTTCCTGCACATCTTTCGGCTTTGCGCCGCCGGA
>CASGAH010000007.1 GCA_949299375.1 uncultured Eubacteriales bacterium
GCGCACGGAA
Organism: uncultured Eubacteriales bacterium; assembly: GCA_949299375.1. Taxonomy (GTDB): domain Bacteria; phylum Bacillota; class Clostridia; order Lachnospirales; family Lachnospiraceae; genus UBA2942. Next base: position 11 of record CASGAH010000007.1, read on the forward strand.
TTCCCGTGCGAGACGATCAAAAAGGTCAGGATGAGTGCTTTCAATACCAGTATCCATAATAGCGATAACAGAACCTCTACCTTTAGTTATAGGCCAAGCGGAACGAATATTCATATCCCAGCTAATCTTAATTCCATTTTTATCACGACGATCCAAATGCCAATCGTATTCCCAATATTTATCATTTGGTTCAGATGCATAATCAGCCATGTTGAGATTTAATTCGTATTCAGGACAAATATATTCGATATTTTGAATGGGGGTGAGTAACGTTGAAATTTGCAGTGCTTCTTTAACACTGCGAGTTTCTAATACCCAGATCTTGTTATTACCTTTTATAAAAGGATATACATTGATTCTGGTGGACATCCCTGTGATTGAAGAGCGAAATGACAAAGACTGGTATGGAACGATCCCGATGGGAATTATTCTTCAGGAGGATGTCATTTTCACCGTCTGTCTGCAGGATACGCCTGTGCTGCAGTCGTTTAAAAACGGACGGGTAAAAGGATTCCACACGTATATGAAATCCCGCTTTATCTTGCAGGTTCTCTACCGAAATGCGTCGCTTTATTTGCAGTATTTGCGCAGCATTGACCGCAAGAGCGAGGAGATTGAGCGAAAGCTAAAGGAGTCGCAAAAAAACAGAGAGCTGATTGAACTGCTTGAGCTGGAAAAATCGCTTGTCTATCTGACGACATCGCTTCGCTCCAATGAGATTGTACTGGAAAAGCTGATGAAAAACGACCGCTTCAAACAATACCCGGAGGATATGGAGCTGCTGGAAGATGTTATTGTGGAAAACAAACAGGCGATCGAGATGGGGAACATATACAGCGGAGTCGTGAGCGGAACGAGAGATGCCTTTGCCTCCATCATCTCCAACAACCTCAACGTAGTGATGAAATTTTTGGCGACCGTGACGATTGTTCTGTCGATTCCGACGATGATCGCCAGCTTTTACGGGATGAACGTCAATCTAAATGGAATGCCCTTTGCCAACCATGAAAATGGATTCTGGATTGTCATTGGCATCGCCATTGTGGCGTCCTTGATTGTCACGATTATCTTCGCAAAAAAGAAAATGTTTTAGAAGAAAATGTTTCAGAAACAAACTGTTTTGGAAACAGCGGGAATTGCAAGAGAAACAAAGATGGATATTTAGGAAAGGAATGATTCCGTGAAATTGATTCAGAAATTGGAGCGAAAGTTTGGGCGATATGCGGTTCCAAACTTGATTGGGTTCATTGTTGGACTGTACGCAATCGGATATTTGGTCTACCTGATCGGGGGATCGCAGGTCTACTATGGATTTTTCAGCTGGAATGTGGATGCCGTTTTGCAGGGACAGGTGTGGAGACTTGTCACCTTTCTGCTCAAACCGCCGACAACCAATCCCATCATGATTTTGCTGATTTGTTATATCTACTGGAATATGGGACGGATGCTGGAGCAGATGATCGGCACATTTGGCTTTAATCTCTATATGATATCCGGCGTGCTGTTTCACATTTTGGGCGGTCTGATTGTTTATTGGATCAATGGAACAAATCTTGACATTGGAACGACATATTTGAACCTGTCGATGTTTCTGGCCATCACATTTCTCATTCCGGATATGCAGTTTTACCTGTACGGACTGATTCCGATCAAGGCAAAGTGGATGGCGGCGCTTGAGATCGCCCTGTACGGATATCTCCTTTTGACAGGGGACTTAAGCACGAGAATTGAGATTATTTTTTCGCTGATGAATGCGATCCTGTTTTTCTTTATGACCCGCAATTTAAGCCGTTACTCCCCAAGCCAGATTCGAAGAAGAAGGACGTACCAGAAACAGAGCAAAGTCATCAAAATGACGCCATACCGCCACAAGTGCGCCGTGTGCGGTCGGACCGAGGCGGATGGAGACCAGCTGGAGTTCCGCTACTGCTCCAAATGTGCGGGAAACTATGAATACTGTATGGAGCATTTGTATACACACATCCATGTGACCGACCCGGGCTCGAAAATGTCTGGCGCCCCAGGGGAAGACGCAGCAGAAAAAAAGAGTGAAGACTGAGAAGTGAGGGACAGAGATGGAAAAGAAACCATTTGTAACATTGAAGCAAGTACAGGAAATGACAAAAACCTACAAAACCCCCTTTCATCTCTACGATGAGAAGGGAATCCGGGAAAATGCCAGAAAGGTGAAAGAGGCCTTCTCCTGGAACCCGGGATTTAAGGAATACTTTGCAGTAAAAGCGACGCCGAATCCGTTTTTGATGAAAATTCTCCAGGAAGAGGGGATCGGCGCGGACTGTTCATCCTACACAGAACTGCTGCTGTCTGACACCGTCGGATTGAAGGGACACGAGATCATGTTTTCCTCCCATGTGACACCGGATGAGGATGTCAAATTGGCGGCGAAGCTCGGCGCCATCATCAATTTTGACGATCTGACCCATGTGGACCATTATGCCAAATTGGCGCCGTTCCAGGAGACGATGTGCTGCCGCTACAATCCGGGAGGAGAATTCACGCTCCACAATGAGATTATGGATACGCCCAGAGATGCAAAGTATGGGATGACGCGGGAACAGATGAAGGAAGCATTTTCCAAAATGAAGCAGTATGGCGTGAAGCATTTTGGCATTCATGCCTTTTTGGCGAGCAATACCGTGGAAAATGGATATTATCCGAAGCTTGCCAGAATTCTCTTTGAACTTGCCGTGGAGCTGAGCCGGGAAGTCGGGGTACATATTTCCTTTGTGAACTTGTCCGGCGGCGTCGGGATTGCGTATCGCCCGGATCAAAAGCCGAATGATATTATGGCCATCGGGGAAGGCGTTCGCCAGGCGTATGAGGAGATTCTTGTCCCCGCGGGGATGGGCGATGTGGCAATTTTCACGGAGCTGGGCCGCTTTATGCTTGCGCCGTACGGATGCCTTGTGGCAAAAGTTCTCCACATGAAGCACATCTGGAAGGAGTATGTCGGACTGGATGCCTGTGCAGCCAACCTCATGCGTCCGGCCATGTACGGCGCATATCACCACATAACCGTTCTCGGGAAGGAAAATGCTCCCTGCGATCATATGTATGACGTAACCGGGGGATTGTGCGAGAACAACGACAAATTTGCCATTGACCGGATGCTTCCGGAAATCGAGATTGGAGATTATGTCGTCATCCATGACACCGGTGCCCACGGATTTTCCATGGGATACAATTACAACGGAAAACTTCGCTCCGCAGAGCTGCTGCTGCAGGAGGATGGCTCGGTAAAGCAAATCCGCAGAGCAGAGACGCCGGAGGATTATTTTGCAACGCTGGATCTGGATGCATTCCGCAAAAAGGCGGAGGAATAAAACAGAGGGCAGCTGCCGCAACAAGGAAAACGATACAATCGGGTCTGTGATCATTTGATCCGTTCACGGCAAAGCCGGACAGGGGAAGGGGAACCTGTCCGGCTTTTTTTCGGTGCGCTTCCAAATGCATGGGAATTTTTGTTGCGCAAATGGAAAAATTGTGATATACTATACCGGTAAAACGTTATGTGAATTTAGATCCCTTTTACCCCCTGATCGCACGGACTGCTCTGTGCCAAAGCATCGCAGTCCGAACGTCTCAAACGAAAATATCAGTTGACTTATGCGGCAAAGTAGGATATGATAGACCTGAAAAGGAGAACATCCGTTCTGAATGTGCGGCATCTGGCAGGGAGAACAAAGAAAGGAGAGGCTGTCGGGCGGAGCGATTTTGCGGTGCAGATCGGTTTGCTTTTGGCAGCAGCAGGAATGATGGGAAGAGAAGAGAACAAAATGAAGGCGCTGGACGCGGCTCTGGCGCAGATTGAGAAAGCATATGGAAAAGGCTCTGTTATGAAGCTCGGAGATGGAGCCAATATGAGTGTGGAAGCGGTTCCGACCGGGGCACTCAGCCTCGACCTCGCCCTTGGAATCGGCGGTGTCCCCAAGGGAAGAGTCATCGAGATTTACGGGCCGGAGTCCAGCGGTAAGACGACCGTTGCGCTCCATATGGTGGCGGAAGTACAAAAACGGGGCGGTATTGCCGGGTTTATCGACGCGGAGCATGCGCTCGATCCGTCCTACGCAAAAAACATCGGGGTGGATATCGACAATCTGTATATTTCGCAGCCGGACAATGGAGAACAGGCGCTGGAAATTACAGAGACAATGGTTCGCTCGGGTGCCATTGACATCGTGATCGTCGACTCTGTGGCAGCGCTTGTCCCGAAGGCGGAGATTGACGGAGATATGGGAGATTCCCATGTCGGCCTTCACGCGCGGCTGATGTCACAGGCGCTTCGGAAGCTTACGGCGGCCATCAGCAAGTCCAACTGTATTGTCATCTTCATCAATCAGCTCCGCGAAAAAGTCGGAGTGATGTTTGGAAATCCGGAGACGACGACCGGCGGGCGGGCGCTGAAGTTCTACGCCTCGATCCGGCTGGAAGTCCGCAGAACCGAGTCGCTTAAACAAAGCGGGGAAGTTGTTGGAAACCATGTCCGCGTGAAAGTTGTCAAGAACAAAGTCGCTCCGCCATTCCGCGAGGCAGAATTCGACATCATGTTTGGGAAGGGAATCTCCAGAGAGGGAGATATTTTGGATCTGGCAGTGAAGAACGGAATCGTGATGAAAAGCGGAGCCTGGTATGCATACCAGAACTCCAAGATCGGACAGGGACGTGAGAATGCCAAGCTGTACCTCGCGCAGAACCCGGCGGTGATGGAGGAGATCGAGGGAAAGGTGCGCATGGGATTTGGGCTGGACAGCACAATGAAAAAAGCGGAGACATGGGAAGAGGACGGAGAACCGATGGAAGAGCTGGAGGAGGAGATGCTGACCGGTGAGGGAGATCTTGACTGACAAAAAGAGCACTCCGGCGGAATATGCCCTTCCCCGATGGGAGGGAAGTCTTCTCCCGCTTGCGCTGGAATGGCATACCTCGGGCAGGAACTCCGCCTCCAAATGCCGCGTCCTACTGGAGAATGGAACGTCGATGGTGCTGTATGAGGCGGAGATTCGCCGCTTCTCGATCCGGGAAGGCTGCCGCCTTGAGGGGGAAGCCTACACGGAGCTGATGCAGGCGCTGTGCAAAAGGACGAGAGGCAAGGCGCTGTCTTTGCTGAAGCAGAAGGACTGGACAGAGCAGGAGATGCGGGCAAAGCTTTGGCAATATGCCGGCGTGGAGGCGGTGGCCGAAGATGCCATTTCCTACTTGTACCACTGGCATTATCTCAACGATGAGTCCTACATTTCCCGCTATCTGTTTCAAAACCGGGAGCGAAAGAGCGCACGGAGAATCGCCTGGGAGCTGGAGCAAAAAGGGCTGCCAAGAGAACAGATCCAGCGGGTGATGGATCAGGACGGGCAGGACGGACAGGAAGAGGCAGCGGCCAGAATGCTGTACGAGAAATACTGCCGGACGAGAGGCGGGGAGGACGCCGCCCTCCAGCAGAAGGCAGCGGCATATCTTCGCAGGCAGGGATTTTCCTGGGAGGTGGTATCCGCCGTCATCCGCGCCAAAGACAGAGGCGCCGGAGAGGAGATTTTGCCCTCATAGTGTCATCCGACAGCACAATTTGAAAAAAAAAACATCCTTTGCTTGACATGGTGACCAGAAAAGGATACAATCATAGTGTTGTACCTTTCCGACATAACCAGTACAGGAATTAACAGGCAGTATGGGATCTGTCCGTTATCCGGCGCGGCAGATGTTACAGGCCACTGTGTAGATAGATTCAATGAGAACAGGTAATAGGGCCCTGGTATGCGTATTTTTTGCGTCTTAACAGGGCCTTTTTTGAGCCGACATCGAAAGCTCCGGCAAGGATTGGAATGTTTGCAAGGCACGGCAATTATCGAATAAGGAGGTGTTCTTGTGTGGTATGTAGTAACAGCTATCATTGCGGCGATTGTTGCGGGTGCTATTATCTGGCCGGTGGCTACGATGTATCAGAAGAAGCTCTTTGCTTCTACGGTGGGATCGGCAGAAGAAAAGTCCAGAGAAATAATAGATGAAGCATTGAAAATTGCAGAGACAAAGAAGCGGGAAGCTCTTTTGGAAGTCAAGGAAGAATCCGTGAAAACGAGAAATGAACTGGAGAAAGAGACAAAAGAGCGGCGTGCAGAATTATCCCGTCTGGAGAAACGTGTCATGAACAAGGAGGAAGCGCTTGACCGGAAATCCGACGCGATGGAACGCAGAGAAGCTTCGATGGCTGCAAAAGAAGAAAGCTTAAACAGAAAACATGCACAAATTGACGACCTGAATGCGAAAGCAGCACAGGAATTGGAAAGAATCTCCGGATTGACCTCCGAACAGGCAAAAGAGTACTTATTAAAGACGGTTGAAGATGACGTCAAGCATGACACGGCGAAGATGATCAAGGAGATGGAGACACGGGCAAAGGAGGAGGCAGCCAAGAAGGCAAAAGAGTATGTTGTGACTGCCATCCAAAAGTGCGCGGCAGATCATGTGACAGAGACAACGATTTCTGTTGTACAGCTTCCAAACGATGAGATGAAAGGAAGAATCATCGGGCGTGAGGGGCGCAACATCCGCACGCTGGAGACACTGACCGGTGTGGATCTGATCATTGACGACACGCCGGAAGCGGTTATCCTGTCGAGTTTTGACCCGATCCGGCGTGAGGTGGCGCGAATCGCTCTGGAGAAACTGATCCTGGATGGAAGAATTCATCCGGCCAGAATCGAGGAGATGGTAGAGAAGGCCAAACGGGAAGTGGAACTGATGATGAAGGAGGAAGGGGAAGCGACTCTGCTGGAAGTGGGTGTTCACGGAATCCATCCGGAGATGATCAAACTTCTGGGAAGGATGAAGTTCCGTTTCAGCTATGGTCAGAATGCACTGAAGCACTCGATCGAAGTGGCGCATCTGTCCGGACTCCTGGCGGCAGAGCTTGGTCTGGATGTGCGCATGGCGAAGAGAGCGGGTCTGCTTCATGACATCGGAAAGTCTGTAGACCATGAGATGGAAGGATCCCATGTTCAGATCGGTGTCGAGCTGTGCAGAAAGTACAAAGAATCTTCAATCGTAATTAATGCAGTAGAATCGCATCACGGTGATGTGGAGCCTTCGAGTCTGATTTCCTGCATTGTACAGGCAGCAGACGCGATTTCGGCGGCAAGACCGGGGGCAAGAAGGGAAACGTTAGAGGCATATACCAATCGCTTGACGGAACTGGAGAATATAACTAATTCTTTCAAGGGAGTCGAAAAATCTTTTGCAATTCAGGCAGGCCGGGAGGTTCGTATTATGGTAATACCGGAGCAGATCAGCGATTCTGACATGGTATTGCTCGCCAGAAATGTGGCAAAACAAATTGAAAATGAGCTGGAATATCCGGGACAGATTAAAATCAATGTCATTCGGGAATCCAGAGCAATTGAGTACGCAAAATAAAAATTGCTCCGGTGTGCGGTCTCATGCGGGAATCTTGTGAGACCGCACGCGGGGGAGGGCGTATTCGGACGAAGGGTGTTGTAGAACAGATTTTACAGCGCCCTTTTTCACCAGATCAGGAAGAGAAGGGAGACGGCGGTATGGCGGCAGAAATCGGTTTTATTGGAGTTGGAAATATGGGGTACGCGATGCTGAAAGCGTCGATGCGTGTGTTTGACCGGATGGAGATTCTCTACACGGACGCGGACTGGCAGAGAGTGCGAACCGTATTTGAGGAGACTGGCGTGCGGTTTGCCCAGAGCAACGCGGAATGCGCAAACGGGGCGACGATGATTGTGCTTGCAGTCAAACCGCAGTACTATCCTTCTGTACTAAAGAGCATCAAAAACATTGTGACAGAGCAGCATATTATTGTTTCGATCGCACCCGGCATCACAACGGAAGAACTTCGGGAGGCGCTTGGATATGACAAGCGGATTGTGCGCGCAATGCCCAATACGCCGGCGCTTGTCGGGGAAGGGATGACCGGAATCTGTTATGAGGCTTCGCTGTTTACGGAGGAGGAGAAAAACAAGATTCACCGCTTCTTCTCTTCCTTTGGGAAAGTCCGGGTGGTGGAGGAGCGATGGATGGATGCGGTTGTCTGTGTCAGCGGAAGCTCCCCGGCCTATGTATATATGTTCATCGAAGCGCTGGCGGACAGTGCGGTGAAATACGGCCTCCCGAGGAAAGACGCTTATGAATTTGCGGCGCAGACGGTACTCGGGTCTGCCAGGATGGTGCTGGAAACAGGAAAGCATCCGGGGGAACTCAAAGATATGGTCTGCTCGCCCGGAGGGACGACCATCGCTGCGACATCGGCGCTGGAGGAATTCGGATTCCGCAACGCCATCATAAAGGCGGCAGACGCCTGCTTTGCAAGATGCAGAGGCGGAAAGTGAGGGAAGCAATGGATTCTATCAAACGAATCAAACGGGAACTTGTATATACGGGAACGATTCTGGACTTCTACAAAGATACCATTGAGACGCCGGACGGACACCGGGCAGAATGGGATTTCATTGCCCATAAGGGGGCAGCGTGTGTCGTGCCGGTGCTGGACGACGGGAGAATCATTATGGTGCGCCAGTACCGGAATGCGCTGGATCGGATGACGCTGGAAGTTCCGGCGGGGGCAAGAAACAATCCACAGGAGCCGACAAGCGAGTGCGCGTTGCGGGAAGTGGAGGAGGAAACCGGTTACAGGGCCGGAAAGCTGGAATGGCTTCTCACCCTGCGGACAGCCATCGCCTACTGTGACGAGCTGATTGACGTCTATGTGGCGACGGAGCTTGTCCCCACGAAGCAGCACCTGGATGAGGATGAATTCATCGATGTAGAGTATTATACGATGGATCAGCTCGTGGAGATGATTCTGAACGGAACGATTCAGGATGCCAAGACGGTGGCAGCACTGATGTCCTATCAGGTCAAATGTGCGAGAAGAGAACAATAAAGCGAGAAAGAAAAACGGGCATCGGCGAAAAGGAATAGTCGGTGCCCGTTTGGCATATAGTGAATCAAAAGAGGGACAGGGGTGGGCAGAGCGATGAAGAAAACCCGTGTATGTTATCCGGTTCTGTGGGCGTTTTTTGCGGGAGGCGTGCTGATTGGCACAGTGGCCGCCAATCTTGTACCGGCAGAGGCGCTTCATACACTTGGAATTTATCGGATGAATCTGGAGCAAGACCTGGCGCAGTTTTCGGCGGTCGATCGGGAGTGGATTTTCTACGTTCTCGTCCGGAGAATCAAGTTCTGGGCATTTTACCTGCTCCTTTGTTCAACCGCCGTGCGATGGGCGATTTTGTCCGGCGGATTTTCCCTGGCGGGAGGCGTGGCGGCAGTCCTCTTTGTGACAGCAACGAGGACATGGGGGTTTCTTGCCATTGCAGTCTTTTGGGGGGCAATTCTTCCTCACAGCATCGCCTATGCGGCGGCATGTCTTTTTGTGGTGGAGGCGCTTCGCATCCAAAACCTTACAAACCGTTCGCTCATCTGGGGGAAACTTGCGGCAGGGACACTGTGCTGGTGTGCGGGAATTGCCAGTGAAATTTTTCTAAATCCCGCACTATTGCGGATTGTGCTAAAGGCAATCGAATAAAAACAGGAAAGATTCGGGAAAAATCTTTCGAAATCGGGAAATTCTTTTCACAAACAATTTGTTCATCAAAGATACAAAATTCTAAAAAATCGTTTGATTTTTTTCTTGGAAGTGGCTATAATGGAACTACTCTGGATCCCGAAATGACGGTGGTGTGCGCGAAGCAGCGCCAAAAACAGGGGATTGGGGCGGGAAGATCAGCCAATTTGAAGAAGGGAATAAAAATACACATATGTTCAATAAAATTGAGAGCTTTATTCAGTATCTTCATGAGGAGAAGAGTGCAACAGAAAACACAGAGGTTTCGTATCGAAGAGACCTGAGAAAACTGAACGAATATCTGAAGGCGAATCAGATCACAGAGATCGCCGAGGTGACGGAAGAAGATCTGAAAAACTACGTGCGCGAAATGGAGGAGGAGGGGAAGGCGTCCAGTACGATTTCCAGAAACATTGCCTCGATGAAAAACTTCTTCCATTATGCGGAGAAGAGAGGGTGGGTCAAAGACAGCCCCGCAGAGCGGTTAAAAGCCCCTAGGATAGAGAAGAAGATGCCGGAAATTTTGACGGTAAAGGAAATGGACCGTCTTTTAAGCCAGCCGGGATCGCGGACGCTGAAAGAAGTTCGCGACAAGGCGATGCTGGAGCTCTTGTATGCGACCGGGATTCGCGTCTCGGAGCTGATTCGCCTGAAGGTGGACGATGTGAATCTGGAACGGGAATACATTTCCTGTGAGAGCCGCGGGAAAGTGCGGACTGTGCCGTTTGGAACCGAGGCCAAAAAGGCGCTTCAGATTTACCTTCAGGAGGTGAGGGGGGAGATGGTCATAGATGCGAGCGTCCCCTTTCTCTTTACAAATTGCAATGGCGAGCAGATGAGCCGTCAGGGATTCTGGAAACTGGTCAAATACTATGCCAAGAAAGCGGGAATTGAGAAAGAGATTACGCCGCACACACTTCGGCATTCATTTGCGGCACATTTGCTGGAAAACGGGGCGGACCTAAAAGATGTGCAGGAAATGCTGGGACATGCGGACATCTCGACGACGCAGCTCTACCTAAACCGGAAAAAGAGCCACATTCGAAATTCCTATTTTGCACACCCAAGACATTGAGAAAAATCGGATCGGGGAGAACATCCCTGATCCGATTTTTCCAAACAACGATCCGATCCAATAACAACGGTCAGACCAGTTCTGCAATTTGACGGAGCAAATATTCCGAGTCGTCCCAGCCAAGACAGGGATCTGTAATGGATTTTCCATAAATGTGATTTGGGGAATCGACCCGCTGGCATCCGCTTTCCAGATAACTCTCAATCATCAGACCTTTTACAAGTTTTGCGATGGCGGGCGAGTGTTTGCGGCTGTGAAGAACCTCTTTGGAAATGCGAATCTGCTCCATGTACTGTTTGTTGGAGTTGGAGTGATTGGCATCTACAATACAGGCGGGGTTTTTTAACTCCGGACGTTCCTCATACATTTGCTGCACCCGAAACAGATCTTCATAGTGGTAATTGGGGATTGTCTGACCGTGCTTGTTTACGGCTCCCCGGAGAATGGTGTGTGCCAGCGGGTTTCCGGTCGTCTGAACTTCGTATCCCCGAAACAGGAAGTCGTGCTGGCATTGTGCGGCGTGAACCGAGTTGAGCATGACAGACAGATGGCCGCTTGTCGGGTTTTTCATCCCGACAGGAATGTCAAGTCCGCTGACCGTAAGGCGATGCTGCTGGTTTTCCACAGAGCGGGCGCCGATGGCCACATAAGACAAAACATCCTCCAGGTAGGGCCAGTTTTCCGGGTAAAGCATCTCATCAGCAGGGGTCAGACCGCTCTCTGAGATGGCGCGGATGTGCATCCGCCGGATGGCAATGAGTCCGGCCAGCATATCCGGCTTTTTTTGGGGATCTGGCTGGTGAATCATTCCCTTATACCCTTCGCCGGTTGTGCGGGGCTTGTTGGTATAAATTCTGGGAATGAGAATGAGACGATCTTTTACTTTCTCCTGCACCTTTGCAAGGCGGGATACATACTCGCACACGGCATCCTCGTTGTCAGCAGAGCAGGGGCCAATGATAATAACAAACTTGTCGCTTGCACCGGTAAACACATCGCGGATTTGTGCATCTCGTAATTTCTTGACAGCAGCGCTCTCCGCCGTAATCGGGGACCGATCCCGAATCTCCTGGGGAGTGGGCAGCTGTTTTTCCACTGTAAAACTCATACGTTCCTCCTTTCTGCGCATTGGCAACTCAATTTCTCATTATAAAATCGAAGAGGAAGGTTGTCAAGGAGAAAAAAAGGACGGAAGAGGATTTGGCACCCCTCCATGTTGGGAATCCGGATCGGGAGAATTTTATTCGCTGCTTTCGTAAAATTTAAGAAAAAAGTCATTCTGTTTTAAGAAAAAAGTGTTATGATAAAAAAATGATGTTGGGTCAAACGGTATTATGACCCCGGATGTCATCAGAACGTGGAAAGGGAACGTGTTTGAGGGTAAGACAGATGAAAGAACCAAGAGAAGTCTACAAAAATAGCATCTTTCAATGTTTTTTATGGAGCATCGCACTGAATTTGATGATTGAGCTGCTGGCCAGACGGAGCTTGATCCGGCTTCTGGCCTATCTTGTGTACAGCCCGCTTATTTTTCTGCACAATGTCATGATTGTCCTGGTGACGCTTCTGTTTTCTTTCTTTTTTAAGAGGCGGTATTTTGCGTGCGGGGTCATTGGGGCAATTTGGGGAATTGCCGGCATCGTAAATGGAATTTTGCTCGGGTTTCATATCCGAACGACGCCGCTGACGGCGCAGGATCTGGGAATGATCCGCTTCGCTCTCAGCCTGGCAGGAAAATATTTGTCGATTCCGCTTATTCTCGGCATTTTGCTTGCGGCGGGAGCCATAATTGCAGGCCTTGTTTTTCTCTGGAGGAAGGCGGAAAAGCAGACCGATAAAGTTCCCTACGCGAGAGTGGCCGTTGGCGTGACACTGGCGATTTTTGCGGTCCTTTGTATGAATCACCTGGGTGTGAGAAGCGGTCTTTTGGCGACCAATTTCTCCAACATCGGTCAGGCTTATGAGACATATGGATTTGCGTATTGCTTCTCCAACAGTCTTCTAAATACGGGAATTGACCGGCCAAAAGATTACGAAAAAGATGTTGTGGATGAGATTTTGGCGGAAGATCCGTCCCTGGAAGCGTCCGAGCCAACGCTTCCGGAGGAACCAACGCTTCCGGAGGAATCATCGCTTCCGGAGGAATCATCGCTTCCGGAGGAATCAACGCTTCCGGAGGACGGCATCTCTGCGCAGCTGCCGAACCTCATTTTCGTACAGCTGGAATCGTTTTTTGACATCACGAAGATGAAGGACCTCACCTTTTCAGAGGATCCCATTCCGACGGTGCACCGGCTCCAGGAAGAGTACACTTCCGGCTACGTAAGTGTGCCGTCCATCGGGGCGGGAACGGCCAACACCGAATTTGAGATCATTACTGGGATGAATCTGGACTTTTTTGGCCCTGGAGAGTATCCGTATAAGACGGTGCTGCGGAAAATGACCTGTGAGAGCATTGCCTACAATATGGCGGCCGTCGGATATCAGACACACGCCATTCACAACAACAATGCAACATTTTATGAGCGGATGCAGGTTTTCCCGCGCCTTGGATTTGACACGTTCACCTCCATCGAGTATATGTATGATGTGGGGTATACGCCGATGGGATGGGCCAAAGACAATGTCCTCGTTGGAGAAATTCAAAAGACGCTGGAATCCACGGCGGAGCCGGATCTCATTTATACGATTTCTGTGCAGGGGCATGGAAGCTACCCGGAGGAGGCGATTCTGGAAGATCCGCTCATTCAGATTGAGGGTATTGAAGAGCAGAAGCGCTGCAACGCATACACGTACTATGTCAATCAGCTGTTTGAGATGGACTGCATGATCGGAGAACTTGTCCGGATGCTGGAGCAGCAGGAAGAACCCTGCGTTCTCGTGCTGTTCGGCGATCACCTGCCGACACTTGGAATCGAGGAGGAAGATCTTGAGGGGACGGACTTGTTCCAGACGCCCTACATCATATGGGACAACATGGGGCTGGAGAGAAACGAGCGCAACGTGCAGGCGTATCAGATGACAGCCTGGGTGCAGGAACAGCTTGGATTTCAGGAAGGGATTTTGACACGGTTTCATCAGAGATTTCTGCGGGAGGATCAGGGAGAGACGGACTCGCAGGAGACGCAGGAACTGTGGATGGAGAGCGACAGCGTTCAGAAACTGTTTTTGGCCAGCAGCCAGGACGATGCTGAGCAGACGCCGGAGGAGATTTATCTGGAACAGCTCAAAGTGTTGGAGTACGACATGCTCTACGGGGATATGACCGTATACGGAGGAAAAAACCCATATCTGGAAACCGAGATGAAGATGGGAGTGGAGCCCATCGAGATCGAGGAGTACATCTATCACGGCGGGAATCTCTATGTCCTTGGAACGGGATTTAACACGTACTCCAACGTGATGATCAATGGGGAAGAGCAGGAAACCGACTATATCGGGAAAAATCTGCTGATCGTGCGAGAGGCGGCGATGGAGGAACAAAGCTGGATCTCCGTTGCCCAGGTGGATAAGGACGGAATTTTGCTCAGTGAGAGCAATCATGTGGAGGTGCGGGAGATTGCCGGGTCAGGGCAGCCGTGATGTGCGGCGCGCATCTGTAACATTTGCCTAAAAAAAGTGTGCTGTTCTTGTGAACTTGTCCGTTTTCCAGGTAAAAATGATGGGACAACCGTTCCGGAGATTGACATTTCGCATAAAAGTAGGTAAGCTATGGGTACAGTATGACGATGTGCAAAACAAACGGCACATCCGTCCGACAGCAAAAAGGAGGAAAAAGAAATGAAGAAATTGTTGTCTGCTGTTGCAGCGGTTCTGATGACATTCGGTCTTACCGTAACCACATATGCGGCAGAGCCTGTAGCAACTTACACATTTGATGATGCAGCGGATCTGCAGCTGGCCGGAGAGGCGGCAGTAGAAAACGGCGTGCTGAAGCTGGCGACGACTTCCAGCAACGGTGTGACATATGCGGTATTGCCGAACAGCATTTTTGAAGGAAAGGATTTCTCCGCAGGAATTACCCTTTGCGCAGACATCTTCCCGACCGGTTATGTCAGTGACTGGCAGCGTGTTTTTGAGCTGGGAGATGCAAGTGCAGTCGGCGTTGCAGATGCGACAGGATTTATCCATACGACAATCGGATGGACGGGACGTTTCCTGGCAAGCGGCGCAGAGGAAGACGGCGCATTCGGAAATATGGTCGCAGCTCCTTACACATGGGATTATCTTGCCAACACAGACAATCAGAATCAGTGGTATTCGACGGTCTTGACAATCTCTCCGACCGAGGGAACGAAGTTTTACATCGATGGAACAGAAGTGTGGTCTGCTCCGTCCACCGCGACGAGCACTGCAGTGCTTGCGCAGGTTCCTTCGTTCACCCTGAATCTTCTGGGCGGTTCGTTCTGGGCTGCTGACGCAGACTATCAGGGATATATGGACAATGTCGGAATTTATTCCGGTGTACTCTCCGCAGAGGAAATTGCAGCAGTTGCTGCCGCAAAGCCGACGGAAGCGCCGGAAGGCATCGGCGAGGAGACAACAGAAGCACCCACAGAGGAGAGCACAGAGGAAGCTTCTTCTGAGGAGACAAGCACAGAGGAAGTTTCCTCTGAGGCAACAAGCGAGGCAGAGACCTCTTCTGAGGCAGAATCCTCCAGCGCAGCAGCAGAGACCGAGCAGGGCGGCGGCCTGCCTTGGGGTCCGATCGTTGGCGCGATCGTTGTTGTAGTAGTTGCTGCAGGCGCATTTGTCGTTCTGAAGAAGAAGAACTGATAGAGAAAAGCGAATATCGCAGGGACATTGGATCCCCTGTACCTGGACCACAGATAATTTGTGTGCCCGGGTACAGGGGATTTCTTAAATTTTCCGAAATCGAGAAAAAAGAAGTTGCCGGATGGAGCGGGTGTGGTATACTTATGTTCAGAATCGAACAGGGCGGGCAAGACGAATCATGAAATCCGCTGCCAAAATCAGCAGCATAGCTGTGCAAAATCCGATCCGACTACAGCAAAAATCGCTGAAACAGACGTAGCAGGTAGTCTTTGTACCCGGCCTTTTCGACCGCCTCTGCCGCGATGAGGTCAACCTGACCGAGCGTCTTCTCAGAAAGGCGGTATGTCACGTGCCCGATTGTCTGCCCCTGTCTGACGGGAGCGGTCAGACCCGGGTCGATGACAATCTCCCGCTCGATCTGAGAGAAATCCTCCCCGGTTGTGCTCAGGTAGGAGAAGATTGAGGCGTACTTTGGGGAGACAGATTCCGAAACGCCGTTCTTTACCGGAACAGGGGGAACCGCTGGAGGAGAGGGATCTTCATAGAGGCTGCAGGAGGCATACCCGAAATTGAGCAGACTTGCGGCCTCCGAAAAACGATCCTTGTAGTTGGGACATGCCATGACAACGGCGATGAGCTCAATTCCGTCTTTCTCCGCGGTGGCGCAAAGACAATATTTTGCCTTTGCCGTAGACCCGGTCTTTAGACCAGTCACAGTGAACGAGTGGTTCATTTTCAGCAGCCGGTTGGTGTTGGAAAGTCCGAATTCTTTGCTCCCCTGACGGGTCACGTGCGTGATCGTATCCATCCAGATGGTCGCGTACTGCCGGATCTGAGGATAGGTGCGAATGAGTTCGCGCGCCATAATGGCGATATCATGGGCGGAAGAGTAATGGCCGTCGGAATCAGTGAGCCCGCAGCAGTCCTCAAAATTGGTATTTTCCATGCCGAGAGATTTCGCGCGCGCGTTCATCTGACGGACGAACTCGGATTCACTGCCTGCGATGTGCTCCGCCATGGCCACGCTGGCATCGTTTCCGGATGCCACGACAATGCACTTGATGAGCGTTTCGACGGTCTGGACTTCACCCTCCTCCAAAAATACCTGGGAGCCGCCCATCGACTTTGCGTAAGCGCTTGTGACAACCGAATCCTGAAGGTGGATGGCTCCGCTCTCCAGCGCATCAAAGATGAGCAGCAGCGTCATAATTTTCGTAATGCTGGCAGGGCTTCTCCGGGAATCTTTGTCGGTCTCATACAGAACCGTTCCGGTGGAGGCCTCCATCAGAATACAGGAGGGACTGCTCAGACCGAGGTTTGCCGCGTCTGCATCGACAAGAACGGCTTCCCCCGGCAAAAGAGGAGGAGAATCTGGGGAATCGTCTGTTGTCTCCGCCGCCTCCGACGCCGGCTGGACAGGCAAAGTGTCGTCTGCGCGGGCCGAAAACGGGCAGGAGAGAAAAAGGCATAGGAAAAAAAGCGGAATCGTTGACGTCCGGAAGCGGGAAAAGGGGAAAAATCGCATCAAAATCACCGGCATTTTCTTTGGTACTTAATATATGCACCCGTCAGGGGGGAATGCCGGATTTTTATTTTCAGAGAATGACAAAAAAGCACAGCAAAACGCTGGTGCAAGGGAACCAAAAAAACAGAAGGGAGGCGATGCGTTGAACGCAGGGATACGATGGAAAACAGCGGCACTGCTTGGCATGGGAGCGGCTGGAGCGGGGCTGCTTTTTCGCTCAGAATATGAGAAAAATCATTTGACGGTCACAGAGTATACGGTGACGAGCAGGAAACTGACGGAGGAATGGGATGGCCATACGTTCGTTCTTCTGTCAGATCTTCACGACAAACAGTTTGGTCCTCACAACCAGACACTTCTGGAGCGAATTGGTCAGATTTGCCCGGACCGGATTTTGTCATGCGGAGATTTGATTTGCACCGCCCGCAACAGCAAAAGCGATCTGCACATTTCTCTGGATCTGCTGCGGCGGCTGCGAGACATTTGCCCGGTCACCTGTGCGAATGGAAACCATGAGCAGCGGATGCGCGACTGCCCGCAAATATTCGGAGCGGAATATGAATGGTATGTCGGACAGCTAAGAGAGATGGGAATCGAATATCTGGACAATGAGACATTGACCGTCTGCGGAAAAGAGAGCAATCTAAAGATTCGGGGACTGGATATCGAGGATGCCTACTACGGAAAAAAAGGGAGGAAGCTTCCGCTTCCCCCAACGTATCTTTCGGACCGTCTTGGCGCTTCCTCCAAGACAGACTTTGAAGTGCTTCTGGCACACTCGCCGATGTTTCTGGAAGAATATGCGGCATGGGGAGCGGACCTTGTGTGCAGCGGACATTTCCATGGGGGAACGATCCGCCTTCCGCTTCTCGGCGGAGTGATGACGCCGCAGTTTCAGTTCTTCTACAAAAGGGATAAGGGAATGCACCGGATCGGCGACACGGCGATGATTGTCAGCGGAGGGCTTGGAACCCATTCGGTCAACATTCGACTCAACAATTTCCCGGAAATTGTCGTCATCCGTCTGCGGACAGAAGCGAGCGGGGAGAAAACCCCATGAGCCTGTCGGTAAAACTGGATGTGTTTGAAGGACCGCTGGATTTGCTTTTGCATCTTTTGGATGAGAATAAGGTCGATATATGGGACATCCCGATTGTGAAAATTACAGATCAGTATATGGAGTATGTCAGCCAGCTGAGCGCCTGCGCGCCGGATATGGAACTGATGAGTGAGTTTCTCGTCATGGCAGCCACGCTCCTGGCGATCAAGTCGGAACTGCTTCTCCCGGCGAAAGAGAAAAAGGAGAAGGAGGAAGAGACGGATCCGAGGGAGGCACTTGTGGCCCGGCTTTTGGAATACCGGATTTGCCGGGAATACGCCGGGGTGCTAAGACAGCTGGAAACAGAGGGGAGACAGCTGTTTTGGGAAGAGGAACGGCTTCCCGTTTCGCTGCCCAAAAAAGAGCCGCCGGATGCGGGCCTTCTTTTGGACGGTGTGACAATGGACGGGCTGTCCAGTGTCTTTCGTCTTGTGATGAGGCGTCAGAGCAACCGCATGGATCCGATCCGCCGTCAATTTGGAACAATCCAGAGGGAACCCATTCGCCTGGAGGATCGGATGGCCGCTGTGATGCGGGTTGGACGGGAACGAAAGCAATTTTCCTTTTTTGGACTGCTGGTCCGCCAGGAAGGACGGGAGGGCGTCATTGTGACGTTTTTGGCGTGTCTGGAACTGATCCGGGCAGGAAATCTGAGGGCAGTGCAGGAGGCGCCGTTTGCGGACATCCGGATGGAGTGGCAGGAGACAATATGACAAGAGATAGACTGGGAGGAACCAACATGGAGGAAATCCAACTGCGCGGCGCCCTGGAAGCAATTTTGTTTGCCGTGGGGAAAGCGGTGGAAGTGGAGAAACTGGCGGAGGCGATCGGCTGCGACCGTGGGCAGACCGAACAGCTTCTTGCACAGCTGGCGGAACAGTACGAGAGCGGGAGGCGGGGAATCCGTCTGAAACGGCTGGAAGACAGCTATCAGCTCTGCACGGGGGAAGAATACTATGACTGTCTGATGCGGATTGTCTCCCATCCCCCCAAAAATGCGCTGACAGACGCCCAGATGGAAGTGCTTGCCATTGTGGCCTACAAGCAGCCGGTCACAAAAGCGCAGATTGACCGCATCCGGGGGGTGAAAAGCGATCACGCCGTCAACCGGCTGCTGGAGTGGAATCTCATTGAGGAGGCGGGACGCCTGAATGCGCCGGGGCATCCCATCCTGTTTGCGACATCTCGCCAATTTCTCCAGCGATTCGGCATCTCCTCCCCCGCAGAGCTGCCCCCAATCAGCAAACAGCAGCTAGAACACTGGGAGGAAGACGTCTGGCGGGAAGTACAGGGACAGAGAAAGGAGTAGACGATGAAAAAATATTCACAAATTGTCGTGGTGATTTTGCTGTGCGGAATGATTGCGGCGGAATGCGTTATGCTCTGGGGGCAGATGCAGGAAGTGGCAGACAGCAGGCAGCAGTACAGCGATCTGGTGTCCGGAATTGCACAGCAGGAGGAAGAGGTGGAAAGTCTGGAAGAGGTGCGGGATGACATCCAAAGCCAGCTTGATCTGTTTGAAGGCGAAAAACAGGAGAAAGAGTCGGTGATGGCGGATCTGGAAGAGACGCTGGAAGCGGTCAATGGGGAAAAAGAAGAGCTGGAGCGCGATCTGGAGACGGCAAAGACCGAACAAGCGTCGCTGGAGCAGCTGCTGGAGTCGCTGGAAAGCCGCATCAATGCGCTGGAAGCAGAATTACAGGAGTGATCAAAATAGAGTGAAAATGGAGAGAGGAGAAACGATGCATCAGGAAAAGAGACAAAAGAAGGGATATGACATTCTGTTTTGGGGAGGCATTGTGCTTCTTGTGCTGATCTTTTTGTTGGTCTATTGGAAAATGGACGCCGCTGCTGTTGAGAGAGCGTCCATATGGCAAAACATCGCAGAGGCGAAAGAGAAGCGGGACGGACAGGAGAGAGAGATTGCAAATTTAAACGCTGCCATCCGGAATCTGAATCTGCAAAAAGAACAAAACAGTGCAGACCAGACAGACCAGCAGCTTGTAAGACTTCAGGAGGCGGTGCGTCAGGCGAATGAAGAATATGACAATCTCAAACAGCAATACGACGATCTGATCCGGGAATCACAGGAAAAGCAGCAGCTATCAGAGCATCTGTCAGAGCGGGCGGATCAATTGGAACAGCAGGTTTTGGAAAAGCGAAAGGCAGAGGAGGAATCCCGGCGCGCGTCAGAAGAGGAATCCAGACGGGCCGAAGAATCCCAGTCATCGGGCATTGATTTAAATGCATATTATGATTTGAACCGATTTGAAAATCGGGATTACTCGAAGGTCGTATATCTCACCTTTGACGACGGCCCCTCGACGATGACGCCAAAGGTGCTGGACATTCTGGATCAATACCAGATCAAGGCGACGTTTTTTGTCGCATATAAAACATCGCCTCTGCATGTCCCCTACTACAAGCAAATTGTAGACCGGGGGCACGCCATTGGAGTACATACGGCATCCCATGACTACAATTATATTTACGTAAATATGACGCAGTTTGAACAGGACTTCAATCAAATCTACAACTGGATTGTACAGCAGACCGGGGTGCATACAACATTGTACCGGTTCCCGGGCGGAAGCAAGACTTCCTACAATGCGGCAATTCGGGAAGACATCAAGGCATTTCTGGCTCAGAGGGGAATGATGTATTACGACTGGAATGTGGCCAATGGAGACGGCGGAACGGTGACGGCCGACGAGGCGTACCACAATGTCGTGGACAATATCCAGAGAATTTCGCACCCGATAATATTGATGCACGACACAAAGCAGACGACAGTGGATGCGCTTCCGCGGATTTTGCAGACACTGATCGATTGGGGATATACCTTCGAAGTAATTACCCCCCAGGTGAGACCGGTATGGCAGGGCGTCCGGTGAGACATTACAGCGGGAAGAAAAGGAGGATATGGATGTGAATTTTGTGGATCTGCATTGCGATACCATCTGTCTTGTCATGAATAAGGGACAGAACCTGCGGGACAGCAGCGGACATTTGAACCTGAGACGGATGAAGGAGGCCGGGTACTGCCTGCAGACATTCGCCATGTTTGTGCCATTGAGGAGAACAAATGCTCCGTGCAAACTGGCGCTTGACATGATCGATGCGTATCAGGAACAGCTTCGCCAGAATGAGGATTTGATTCGCCCGGTATATTGCTGGGAGGAGATTCAAAAAAACAAAAAAGAAGGGAAGATGTCGGCGCTTCTCTCTCTGGAAGAGGGGGAAATCTGTGAGGGGAGTCTGGAAAACCTGGAAAATTTTTATCGCCTTGGCGTGAGAATGATGACCTTTACCTGGAACTACGACAACTCGCTTGCCGCTCCAAACGACGTGAGAGGACCCGGGTTTGGGCGCCCGCAATTGGAGCGGGGACTGACCCCGAAGGGGCTGGAGTTTCTTGCGCGGATGGAACAGCTTGGGATCGTTGTGGATGTGTCCCATCTGGGCGACCGCGGATTTTATGATGTGTGCGAACATGCGACAAAACCGTTTATCGCCTCTCATTCCAATGCGCGGTCCGTTTGCGGCCATGTGCGCAACCTGACCGATGACATGCTCCGGAAAATCGGAGAGCGGGGAGGCGTCGCCGGACTGAACTTCTGTGCGGACTTTGTGGACCCGGAAGGGGAGAGCGGGAAGAGAACATTTTCCAGCCTGGAATATCTTGTCAGACACGCCAGGCATATGGCAAATGCAGGCGGAATCGAGTCGGTCGCACTCGGGAGTGATTATGACGGAATCGAGGATTCGCTGGAACTGAGCAACTGCTCCAAAATGCCCCTTCTTGCGGAGGCGCTCAAAAAGGGAGGATTTACAGAAAGTCAGGTTGATAAAATCCTGTCTGAAAATGCGATGAGACTATTTCGGGAGCTGCTGTAGGCGGCACGCGTGTGATGACCCGCTCCTTTTCCGCGCAATGACGCCGAATGAGTTGAACGACAATGCGGCAGATGAAAATTCAGACAAGTCATTCGGTGAAAGGGAAACAGGTCAGCACACTAGGAACACCGCCTGATTTTACAGAGAATATGGAGGAACGATGAAACGTTTATTTCAAAAAGATCCCCGATTCTCGGACACGAGAAATCCGGGACTTTTAAAGACGAAGACAAAGAGAATGCTTGGATTTCTTTTTGTGATCTGGATGGCACTGTTTTTGATGGTGGCAGGGAAAATGTGGAACAGAGGAGTTGTCTCCTCCGCTGCAAAAAAAATCGCCAAAAGTACACAGGTCGTCGTAACGGAGGGAGACACCGGGAGCGAAAGGCAGTATGCGATTGCCTCTCTTCTGCAAAATGAAGGGGCTTCTGTGAGAAGCTATCCCCTTAGTTTTGAGACGAAAAAGAAGCAATATGAGGATTACCTGACAGATGAGAAGGTGACGTTCACCTTTTATCAGGAAGGAAAGACGAAAAAACAGGCGGCTCTGGAGCTGATCCGGCTGGAGGAGACGGTCCAATCGTGTGAAGCGCTGCGCGTGGAATTTGCGTTTGACATAACCGATCCCTCGTACTTTTGCTACTACTATCGCCTTGGAGAGCATTTGTATGCCCTGAAAGTCAACGGAGATTATGCGTATCTGAACGTGCTGTTCGTCAAAGGGCTTTGGAATCTGACCATGCAGGGAGAAGAGACGGCATCCCGCGAGATCCTGCCATGAATAGCCTTCCCCGATCTTCATATACTACGATGTAGGGAAGATTGGAAGGGACGCGAAGAGGAATGAGAAGAAGACTGGTTTCCTTTTTGACATGCGCGGGAATTTTGGCGTCGCTGCTTTGCAGTCCGGCACAGGCAAATACACTCTCAGAGGAGGAGCTGTATGCGCAGAGCGCCGTATTGATGGATGGAGAAAATGGTCGGGTTTTGTTTTCCAAAGAGGGAGACCGCATCATGCCGATGGCAAGCACGACGAAGGTGATGACATGCATCATTGCACTGGAGTATGGAAGTCAGGAGGCGTGTTATCCGGTCTCCTCCTATGCCGCCTCGATGCCGCAGGTAAAGCTCGGCGTCTCCAGCGGAGAACAGTACCGCCAGGAAGATTTGCTCTACTCGCTTATGCTGGAATCCCACAATGATTCGGCAATTGTGATTGCGGAGGGAATCGCTGGATCAGTGGAAGGATTTTGTGCTCTGATGAACGAGAAAGCTCGGGAACTCGGGTGCAGAAATACAAATTTTGTCACTCCAAACGGATTGGACGCGGAGGGACATCACACAACCGCCGCAGAGCTTGCACGGATTGCCGCTTACGCCATCCAAAATGAGACATTCCTTGCCATTACTCAAACCCGTTCCTACACATTTTCAGAGGCATCGGGAGCGCGCACCTTCTGCGTAAACAACAAAAATGCGTTCCTCGATTCGTTTGAGGGATGCATCAGCGGAAAGACCGGATACACAGGAAAGGCTGGTTACTGCTATGTCGGAGTGGTGCAGCGGGAGGAGAAGACGCTGATCGGAGTTGTATTGGCGTGCGGATGGCCTCCGTCGAAGTCGTGGAAATGGCATGACATGAGAATTCTCATCAACTACGGGCTAAAGCAGTATTCGCACCGCAGCGCATTTCAGGGCGTTCCGCTTTTGGATGTCATTGAGGTGGAGGACGGCAAAAAGGGACAGGTAAGCGTAGGGGTGACGGGAGAGGTAACGCTTCTTCTGCGGGAGGGAGAAAACGTTCGGGTGACATACGATTACCCGGAGAAGATTTTGGCCCCGGTCCAAAAAGGAGAACAAGTGGGGACGGCGTATGTGTACGCAGAGGAACATCTGGCCGCAGCACTTCCAATTGTGACGAATGAGGGAGACAAAAAAATACAGTATCTGGACTGCCTCGAACAAGCAGCACAACTGTTTTTGCTCTCCTTTTCCCTCACAAACGGCTGATCCCCGTCTAAAAGACGGGCAGCGGGACAAATTGGAAGAAAAGATTCGCCGAAGAGGCGCGGGCGGCGGCAAATGCGCACGAAATCCTGCAAAAACATAAAAATGTAGTTGATAAAACAGCGGAAAAAAGGTAGAATAAAATCGGATGAAAAGGTTATTTCATGTAAAAATAGAAAAAGGAGGTCCGAAGAAATGGGCAATACAGCGCAAACTGCGGCAAGTAACAGAATTGCGGGGTTACTTGACGACGGTAGTTTTGTTGAGATTGGCGGTTATGTGACCGCCAGAAGTACCAATTTCAATTTACAGGACAAAAAAACGCCGGAAGACGGAGTTCTTACAGGCTATGGCACCATTGAGGGCAAACTGGTCTATGTGTACAGCCAGGATGCATCTGTACTGGGAGGCTCGATCGGAGAGATGCACGCAAAGAAAATTGTCAGAATTTATGAGCTGGCAATGAAAATGGGCGCTCCGGTGATTGGCCTTGTGGACTGTGCCGGACTGCGGCTTCAGGAGGCAACCGACGCCCTGGACGGGTTTGGACACATCTATACGTGTTTGGCTTCCGCATCCGGGGTTATTCCTCAGATCACGGCAATTTTCGGAACATGCGGCGGAGGAATGGCGATCGTTCCGGCTCTGGGAGACTTCACGTTCATGGAGGAGAAGCGGGCAAGACTGTTTGTCAATTCTCCCAATACGCTGGCGTGTGATCTCGGCTCCGCAAAGGATACGGATTCCGCACGGTTCCAGAGTGAAGAGAGCGGTCTTGTGGACGATGTGGGGGGAGAAGCTTCCATTCTGGAGAAGATTCGCGCACTCGTATCGATTCTTCCCTCCAACAATGAGGACGGCGTGACATACGACGGATGTGACGACGATCTGAACCGGATCTGTCCGGATCTTGCTTCCTGTGACGGAGATTCCGCGGCAATGCTGCAGTCGATTTCCGACAACGGTTTTTTCTTCGAGACAAAGAAATATTATGCGAAGGAGATGGTGACCGGATTCATCAAATTGAACGGTCTGACCATCGGCGCGGTGGCAAACCGGACGAAAAAAGTGGACGAGGAAGGACAAACCGAGGAACAGTTCCCGGCTGTGCTGACGGTGGAGGGAGCGTGGAAAGCCGCCGAGTTCGTCAACTTCTGTGACGCATTTGACATCCCCGTTGTGACACTGACGCATGTGACCGGATATAAGGCCGAGGCTGCGCAGGAGAGGGGCATCGCCCGGGCAATGGCGGCGCTGACGTACGCATTTGCGGGAGCTGCCATTCCAAAAGTAAACGTTGTCGTAGGAGAGGCCTACGGAACGGCCTACATCGCTATGAACTCCAGATCTGTCGGAGCCGATCTCGTATATGCATGGCCAAACGCTTCCATCGGGATGATGGATGCCACAGCTGCGGCAAAGATCATTTATGCGGATGAAATTCACTCCAGCACTTCTGCCGCGGCGCTGATCCGCGAAAAGGCAGCCGAGTACGCAGACCTCCAGTCGAGTGTAGTCTCCGCGGCGCAGAGAGGATATGTGGATGACATCATTGAGCCGGAAGAGACGAGAAAACGGCTGATTGCGGCCTTTGAGATGCTGTACACCAAGAGCAGAACGGTCAGGTAAGGCGAAGCGGACAATGGGCGCTGCCATACAGCGCAGGAACGAGGGGAAAATGAAACGATTTTTTACAAGAAAATTACTTGCACTGATGTGCATGATTGCCTGTATTGCTGCCATGACTGCGTGTTCCCAGGAAAGTAACGATCAAAGCAAAATTCTAGGCGAGGAAAGCTTAAAGTCGAGTGCAGAATACAATCTTCAGATCGTGAACGAATACAGCGACAGCGAGCTGAATCAGGTGAAAGGGCAGGCGTCGGCAAGCGGGAACGAGATGCTGGAAACATTTGTGGATTCGCTTCTCACAGTCAGAGCGGAATGCGGAAAATATGCCGGAACGAAAGATGACTGGTCCTATGACTTTGACGGCAAAACGGCGACAGTCTCCGTCACAACCGTGTACGGAGAGCGCGATGTCCAGTTCCGGATGGTGTTTGAAGAGACGGAGGACGGAGAGACACAGATCGTTTCCGCTCAGTTTGAGCCGGTCAGAACTGTCGGACAGAAGATGTCGGATGCTGCGGTGCATACGGCAATCGGAATGATTACAGTATTTTTCGCCCTGATCATTATCATCGCTCTCATCTATTGCCTCCGGTATGTCCCGAAACTCCAGAAACGGATTGCGGCATCCGGACAAGCGGAAGATGTCCAGGCGCAGAAAGAAACTGGTTTCGCCGGGGAGGAGCCATCCGCCCGGGGCAATGAGGCAGACACAGAAATGGATCTGGCGGACGATCTGGAACTTGTCGCAGTAATCGCTGCGGCGATTGCGGCAATGGAAAATACATCAGCGGACGGGCTTGTTGTCCGTTCGATCAGGCGTGTACCAAACAGCAAGTGGAAATATGCATCACATTGAGATGGAGGAAAAGCAAAATGAAAAGTTATACAATTACTGTAAATGGAAATGTGTATGAAGTAACCGTAGAAGAAGGAATCAAAACTTCTCCTGCAGCTGCGGTGCAGGCTGCACCGCAGCCGAAGGCGGAAGCACCGAAGAAAGCCCCGGCTGCGCCGCAGCCGAAGGCAGAAGCACCGAAGAAAGCCCCGGCCGCTCCACAGCCGATGGCTGCTCCGGCGGGAGCCGAAGGCTCTGTGAAAGTCAGCGCTCCGATGCCCGGAAAGATCATCAGCGTTAAAGTTGCTCCCGGACAGGAAGTAAAAAGTGGGGACGTTGTATTGATTCTCGAGGCAATGAAGATGGAGAATGAGATTGTCGCACCGCAGGACGGAGTCATTGCCGCCGTTCATGTGAATGCGGGCAGCTCAGTAGAGGCGGGGGATGTTCTTGTCTCGTTAGACTGACAGATGTGATCGGATGGGAGGAAATTCTTTCCATTCGGTCAGGGAATGGGGATCGGCAGCTTTGGATCAAAACAATACCAGGGAGGTACGCAGCATGACGAGTATTGCAACTACATTAGACAACTTGATTCACCAGACCGCTTTTTTTAATCTGAGCTGGGGAAATTACGTGATGATCCTTGTGGCGTTTGTACTTTTGTATCTGGCCATTCGAAAGGGATACGAGCCGCTTCTTCTCGTTCCCATCTCGTTTGGCATGCTGCTGGTGAACCTGTTCCCCGACATTATGCTGACGATTGAAGATTCCGAAAATGGAGTCGGGGGGCTTTTGCACTATTTCTATCTGCTCGATGAATGGAGCATTTTCCCCTCTCTCATTTTCCTGGGAGTCGGTGCGATGACCGATTTTGGACCACTGATTGCAAACCCGATGAGTTTTCTTCTGGGTGCAGCGGCACAATTTGGCATTTATGTCGCATATTTCCTCGCAATTTTGCTCGGATTTCCTGAAAAAGCCGCCGCTGCCATTTCCATCATCGGCGGCGCAGACGGACCGACTTCGATTTTCCTGTGCAGCAAGCTCAGACAGACAGAATACATGGGACCGATCGCAGTTGCCGCTTACTCATACATGTCGCTTGTTCCGATCATTCAGCCTCCCATTATGAAATGGATGACGACAGAGGAGGAGCGGATGATCAAAATGGAGCAGCTGCGGCCAGTTTCCAAGCTGGAGAAAATTTTGTTCCCCATTGTCGTCACCGTAGTGGTGGTGATGATTCTTCCTACAACCGCACCGCTCATCGGAATGCTGATGCTCGGAAACCTGTTCCGGGAATGCGGCGTTGTGAGACAGCTGACAGAGACCGCTTCCAATGCCATGATGTACATCGTTGTCATCCTGCTCGGAACGTCTGTCGGTGCGACGACAAGCGCAGAGGCATTTTTAAAGTGGACGACAATCAAGATCGTGATCCTTGGATTTGTTGCGTTCGCCTTCGGAACGGCGGCAGGTGTGCTGTTTGGGAAAATCATGTGTAAAGTGACGCATGGAAAAGTAAATCCTTTGATTGGTTCCGCCGGAGTATCGGCAGTGCCGATGGCAGCCCGGGTCTCCCAGAAAGTCGGAGCGGAAGCAGATCCGACAAACTTCCTTCTGATGCACGCAATGGGGCCGAATGTGGCAGGCGTGATCGGGACTGCAGTTGCGGCGGGAACCTTTATGGCGATATTTGGTGTTTAAGACGATAGAAATTTGGAGGTTAAGAAAATGGCAGGCAAGGGAAAAAATGCGGTAGGAATTACCGAGACAGTTTTACGGGATGCCCATCAATCCTTGATCGCGACCAGAATGACAACAGAGCAGATGCTTCCGATCGTAGACAAGATGGACAAGATCGGGTATCACTCGGTAGAATGCTGGGGCGGCGCGACGTTTGACGCATCCCTCCGCTTCCTCAAAGAAGATCCCTGGGATCGACTGAGAAAACTGAGAGACGGATTCAAGCATACAAAGCTGCAGATGCTCTTTCGGGGGCAGAATATATTGGGATATCGCCCGTATGCAGATGACGTCGTAGAATATTTTGTGCAGAAATCAATCGCAAATGGAATCGATATCATTCGTATTTTTGACTGTCTCAATGACCTTCGCAATCTGCAGACGGCAGTGACGGCGTCCAACAAAGAGGGCGGACATGCGCAAGTTGCGCTCTCCTACACGCTGGGAGATGCGTATACGCTGGATTACTGGAAAGACATCGCAAAAAGAATCGAAGAGATGGGTGCCAACTCGATCTGTATCAAGGATATGGCGGGACTTCTGATTCCGTACAGAGCGACGGAGCTAGTTTCCGCATTGAAGGAGGCGGTTCACCTCCCGATCCAGCTGCACACCCACTACACGTCCGGTGTCGCTTCCATGACATATCTGAAAGCGGTTGAGGCAGGATGCGATGTCATTGACTGCGCGATGTCTCCGTTTGCTCTCGGAACAAGCCAGCCGGCAACCGAAGTTATGGTTGAGACGTTCAGTGGGACGGAATATGACACGGGACTGAATCTGGAGGCACTGGGAGAAATCGCAGACTACTTCCGGCCGATTCAGGAGGAATGCCTAAAGAGCGGTCTTTTAAATCCGAAGGTTATGGGCGTCAACATTAAGACACTGCAGTATCAGGTGCCGGGCGGTATGCTCTCCAACCTGGTGTCGCAGTTAAAGGATGCCCACCAGGAAGACAAATATTATCAGGTGCTGGAGGAAGTGCCGAGAGTGAGAAAGGATTTCGGGGAGCCGCCACTTGTGACGCCGTCTTCTCAGATTGTAGGAACACAGGCAGTGCTGAATGTTCTCACAGGAGAGCGCTATAAAATGATCACAAAGGAGAGCAAGGCACTTCTGAAAGGGGAATACGGGAAGACAACGCTTCCGGTCAATCCCGAGGTTCAGGCAAAAGCATTAAAGGGAGAAAAACCGATTACGTGCCGTCCTGCCGATCTTCTGGAGCCGGAGCTGAAGAAACTGGAATCTGAGATGGAGCAGTACAAAATGCAGGAGGAAGACGTTTTGTCCTACGCATTGTTCCCGCAGGTTGCAACAGAGTATTTCCGCTACAGAGAGGCGCAGCAGACAAAGATCGACCCGGATGCAGCGGATCCGGAGAGCAAATCTTACCCGGTATAATTGAGAGACTAGAAAATATTGACTGATGGGAATGTGTCCTTCCAAAATGGGGGGACACATTTCCTGTCCGATGATCACAGCGATCGCCGCGAACCGATCGCCGAAAATCAGGGACCGGAACGAGAACATAACGTCTGGAGGTTACAGATGAGAACAACAACGATTGTGATTGGAGGAGGCGCGGCGGGCATGATGGCGGCAATTGCTGCGGCTACCCGTCAGGAAAAAGTGCATCTTTTCGAGAAAAATGAAAAACTCGGAAAAAAGATCTACATTACGGGGAAAGGAAGATGCAATGTCACCAACGCCTCCGACATGGACACGCTTTTCCAGAACGTGATGACAAACCGAAAGTTTCTCTACAGCGCGTTCTATGGATTTACAAATGAAGATGTGATGCAGCTATTTTGCTCCTGCGGCTGCCCGCTGAAAGTGGAGAGAGGAAACCGCGTTTTCCCGGAATCCGACAAGTCCTCCGACATCATTGATGCGCTTCGGCGCAAAATGCAGCAGTTGGGGGTCCAGGTCCATCTTCGCAGGGAAGTAAAACAGCTTCTTTTGAGCGAGGACGCAGACGGAAACAAACGATGCAGCGGCGTCGTGTTAAAAGGCGGCCAGAATTGGTACGCAGATGATGTGATTGTAGCCACGGGAGGGCTGTCGTATCCGTCAACCGGTTCGACGGGGGACGGATATCGGTTTGCCAGGGAGGCGGGTCATACGGTAACGCCGCTGTCCCCGGGGCTTGTCCCTTTTACCGCAGGAGAAGAGTGGATCGGGATGCTGCAAGGGCTGTCCCTGCGGAATGTGGAGGTGACAATCCGGGAGGGGAAGCGTGAACTGTACCGCCAGTTTGGGGAAATGCTTTTCACGCATTACGGCGTGAGCGGCCCCATCCTGCTGAGTGCCAGCAGCATTGTGGCAAAGGAAATCCAAACACATCCGCTCACGCTTCAGATTGACTTGAAGCCCGCGCTCACGCAGGAGCAGCTCGATCAGCGCATTTTGCGTGACTTTGCGGCAGTCCAAAACAGACAGCTGAAAAATGCGCTGGGAGGTCTGTACCCGGCGAAACTGATTCCGGTCATTCTTCGGCAAAGCAAGGTTGACGGCGAAACAATGATTCACGACCTGTCGAGAGAGGATCGAAAACGTCTGCTCGAAACAACAAAAAATTTTCGCTTGACGCTTACGGGACTTCGGGATTATAATGAGGCTGTTATCACGCAGGGGGGAGTCAGTGTGAAGGAGATCAATCCGGGAACAATGGAATCCAAAAAAGTTCGGCATCTGTATTTCGCAGGCGAAGTTCTGGATGTGGACGCCCTGACAGGGGGATATAACCTGCAGATTGCCTGGTCTACAGGATATGCAGCGGGAAATGGGAGGATCACAGATGGGATTTAGTATTGCGATTGACGGACCGGCGGGAGCCGGGAAAAGCACCATTGCCAAAAGAGTTGCAAGCGCGTTGTCATTTCTATATGTAGATACCGGTGCGATGTACCGCGCCATCGCGTACGACATGCTGAGGCGCCAGATCGATCTCACAGATGAGGAGGCGGTTTCCAAAGCGTGCGCTTCCATAGAAGTCAACGTTGTATATGTGGAGGGGGAACAGCAGGTTCTTCTAAATGGCGAAAATGTAACAGCATATATCCGCACACAGGAAGTTGGAAACGCAGCTTCCGCAGTCGGGGCCTATCCCGCAGTCCGGGAGAAATTGCTGAAGTCGCAGCGCAGGCTGGCAGCCAACGCGGACATCGTGATGGATGGACGCGACATCGGAACATGTGTCCTGCCCAATGCCAACCTCAAAATTTATCTGACAGCATCGCCTCACGTTCGGGCAAAAAGACGATTTATGGAGTTGACAAAAAAGGAAATAGATTGTAAGATAGAAGAGATTGAGCAGGATATCATAAAGCGAGACAATCGGGACATGCACAGGGCCGTTGCCCCTCTCAAAAAAGCGGAGGACGCGGTTGTGCTGGACAGTTCCGATCGAACCATTGAGCAGGTAACAGAGCGCATTCTTTCGATGGTCAGAGAGCGGTATCATTCAATCGAATATTGATGAGAAATGCAGGAAGGCGCAGGCGAGGGCTTTTGCAGCTGCTTCGCTTGGCCGACAGCATGGAGGCAATATTGGAAATCAGGGTAGCAAAGACAGCTGGATTCTGTTTCGGGGTAAAGCGGGCAGTAGACCAGGTCTATGAGCAGTTGAAACAGCATCAGGGAACGCCGATTTATACACTCGGACCCATCATCCACAATGAACAGGTCATTCAGGATATGGAGAGCAAAGGCGTAATCGTTATGGAAGAGACAGACATCGATAAACTGCAAGGTGGAATCGTGATCATCCGATCGCATGGTGTGCCAAAACGTGTCTATGATCTGCTGAAAGCACAGCAGCATCTGACTGTTGTAGATGCGACCTGTCCGTTTGTGAAGAAGATTCATCGAATCGTGCAGGAGCACAGCCGGAAAGGGGAGCAGATTGTCATTGTGGGAAACCGCAGCCACCCGGAGGTCCAGGGGATTCTTGGATGGAGTGAGACGCCGACCTTTGTCGTCCAGACTCCGCAGGAAGTGGAATGCCTTCCCGTCACTATGGACCGGAAGATCTGTATCGTGTCGCAGACAACATTTCATCACAAAAAATTTCAGATTTTAGTTGAAAAATTCCGAAATATGGCTTATGATATAGAGTGTGTGAATACGATTTGCAACGCGACGCAGGAACGGCAGGAGGAAGCGGCGAAAATATCCGCCGAAGTTGACACCATGCTCGTCATCGGAGGACGCAATAGTTCGAACACCCAGAAGCTGTTTGATATTTGCAAAAAAGAATGCAAAGATACTTACTATATACAAACGTTAGAGGATTTTGACACCCGTTGGATCACTTCTAGGAATAAAGTAGGTATTACAGCAGGGGCATCTACCCCTAAAAAAATTATAGAGGAGGTTCAAACAAAAATGTCAGAAGAGAGTTTTGAACAAATGCTGGAGGATTCATTAAAAACCATCACAGTGGGAGAAGTTATCAAAGGTAAGGTCATCGATGTAAAAGAGGATGAAATTGTCCTGAATATAGGCTACAAGGCTGACGGCATCATTGCAAGAAATGAATATACAAAAACTCCCAATGCGGATTTGAGAAATTTAGTTAAGGTGGGCGAAGAGTTGGAAGCAAAGGTTTTAAAGGTGAATGACGGAGAAGGCCAGGTACAGCTTTCCTCCAGACGCCTGCAGGCGGAAAGAGTAAGCAAAGTGCTGGAAGAAGCCTTCAACGAAAAGACGGTTTTGAAAGCAACCGTAAATCAGGTGTTGACCGGCGGTCTGAGCGTGATGGTAGACGACACGAGAGTATTTATTCCGGCGAGCCTTGTATCGGATACGTACGAGAAGAATCTGGAAAAATACGCAGGTCAGGAAGTGGAATTCGTGATTACCGAGTTCAACCCGAAGAAGCGCCGCATCATCGGCGACTGCAAGCAGCTGATCATCGCAAGAAAAGAAAAGATGAAAGAAGAACTGTTTGCAAGACTGGAGCCAGGCCAGACCGTTACCGGAACAGTAAAAAACGTAACTGACTTCGGAGCCTTTGTCGACCTGGGCGGTGCAGACGGACTGCTTCACATTTCTGAGATGTCCTGGGGCAGAGTGGAGAATCCGAAGAAGGTATTCAAGGGCGGAGAGGAAATCAAAGTTCTTGTAAAAGCCATCGATGGAAACAAAATTGCGCTGAGCCTGAAGTTCCCGGAGACCAATCCGTGGGCAAACGCCGCAGAGAAGTATGCAGTTGGAAATGTTGTATCTGGTAAAGTTGCCAGAATGACAGACTTCGGCGCATTTGTAGAACTGGAAACAGGGGTAGACGCACTCCTCCATGTTTCCCAGATCGCAAAAGAGCACATCGAAAAGCCTTCTGATGTGCTGTCCATCGGACAGATCGTGGATGCCAAAGTTGTGGACTTCAACGCAGATACAAAGAAGATCAGCCTGAGCATTAAGGCACTTCTGGCTGGACTTCCAAAAGATGCAGAATAAGGATAGAAAAAACCGATAAAAGAGGCGGACTGGAAACACAAACCAGTCTGCTTTTTTGTGCGATACGCCCGCCAATAAAATCCGCATAGCATTGCGTCAGATAGAAACCCGAAAAACGCTCTTGCAAATGGAAGTGCTTTGATTTATAATGACGGATGGCACAGATGATTTTGCGGGACGATCGTTTTGGGAGTCCCGGGATTAGAAAAAAGAAAGGATAGCCATTATGACCAAAATCGATATTATCAGCGGCTTTTTGGGAGCCGGAAAAACAACATTAATTCAAAAACTTCTGAAAGAAGCGATGGCAGGAGAGCAGGTTGTCCTCATCGAAAATGAATTTGGAGAAATCGGAATAGACGGAGGATTTTTAAAGGAAGCGGGGATTGAAATCCGTGAGATGAATTCCGGATGTATTTGCTGCTCCCTTGTAGGTGATTTTGGAGAGTCGCTGAAAGAAGTCTTGACAACGTATCATCCGGATCGGATTTTGATTGAACCATCCGGTGTCGGAAAGCTCTCTGATGTAATGCATGCAGTGGAGGGAGTCAACGAGCAGGCTGAGGTTACATTAAACAGCAGTGTTGTTGTCGTAGATGCACAGAAATGCAGAATGTATATGAAAAATTTCGGAGAGTTCTTTAACAACCAGATTGAGCATTCTCATACGATTGTCCTCAGCCGCACAGATCGGATGAAAGAGGAAAAAATTCAGCAGACTGTGGCGCTGATTCGCGAGCACAATCCGTCTGCGGATATCATCACAACACCCTGGCCGCTTCTGGATGGAAAACAGATTCTGGAGGCAATGGAAAAAACACAGTCCAACCTGATGGAGGAATTGAAAAAAGAAGTTATGGAAGCGCATAAAAACAGCTCTGCCCATGAGGAGCTGTGTGAGTGCGGACATCACCACCACCATCACGACGAGGAAGCATGTGAGTGCGGACATCACCACCATCATCACGACGAGGAAGCATGTGAGTGCGGACATCACCACCATCATCACGACGAGGAAGCATGTGAGTGCGGACATCACCACCATCACGATGAGGAACATCACCACCATCATCATGATCACCATCATCACCACGCAGATGAAGTGTTTACCAGCTGGGGATTGGAGACAGCAAAGAAATACGGCAAAGAGGAGCTGTCTGCGATGATGGAGGAATTGTCCGACGCAGAGCGTTATGGAAATGTATTGCGCTCCAAAGGAATGGTTGCTGCGAAAGAGGGAAACGACTGGTATTATTTTGATTTTGTTCCGGGAGAAGCAGAAATCCGTATCGGAAAACCGCAGATTACGGGTAAGATTTGTGTCATTGGCTCGCAGATAAAAGAGGAAAATCTCTCTGCGCTGTTTGGGAAAGGTTTGGAGTAATTCAGATCACCGGAATGATGATAGGAAAGGGGAAATTCGATGATGTCTAAGGTTCAGGATCCGATTCCGGTGTATCTGATCAATGGATTTTTGGAAAGCGGAAAGACACAGTTTTTGAACTTCACACTGGGACAGGACTATTTTCACATTGATGGAACAACGCTTCTGCTGATCTGTGAGGAAGGAATGGAAGAATATGACGAAGATCTGCTTGACAGAGAGAACATTGCGGTAGAATATCTGGAGAAGGAGAGCGATTTTACAGTGGAGCATTTGAGTGAACTGGAAGACCGCTTCTGTCCGGAACGGGTTGTTGTGGAGTACAACGGAATGTGGAACTGCAAAGAGATGCGTTTTCCTGTCACATGGGAGCTTGCCCAGCAGATTACGACGGTGGATGCCACAACGTTTGTCAATTATTTCGCCAATATGAAGTCGATCTTTATCGAGATGGTTCGCGCCTCGGAGCTTGTCCTGTTTAACCGTTGTGATCCTTCGCTTGATCTGGCCGGTTTTAAGCGGGCCATCCGGGCTGTCAACCGCAATGCGGAGATTGTCTTTGAAGATGAGAATGGGAACAACCTGGATGAGGTGCTGGAGGAGGAGCTTCCATATGATGTGAATGCGGAAACGATCGACATAGAGGAACGCTACTACCCGATTTTCTATGTGGACGCTTTGGATCACAGGGAGCGCTATGAAGGGAAAAAAGTTCGATTTCTTGGCATGGTGTACAAACAATTTGGATTCCGAAAAAGTGAATTTATTCCCGGACGCCGTGTGATGACATGCTGCGCGGAAGATGTGGCCTTTCTCGGATTTCTCTGCAAGAGCCCGGAAGCACGGAATCTGGTCAATCGCCAGTGGGTCATTGTGACAGCGGAAGTTCGATATGAAAATCGCCGCGAATATGGAGGAGAAGGACCGGTTCTCTATGCACTTCAGATCGAAAAAGGACAGAGACCGGTACAGGATATTTTGGCATTCAATGGATAAAAGAGATTCGATTCAAAAGGAGAATGAAAATGAGAACAATCGGAAAAAAAGGCATCATCTGGATGTGCATTCTGCTCGTTTTGTGCGGTTTGTTTGCTGGATGCGGAACATCCAGCAAGAGAACGCCGCTGATTGGCAGTGAGGCTTCCAATGAGGAAGAAGGTGCCTCGCAATCTGCAGTACAGTCAAGTACTCCGGCCGGGGATATTTCTCATACAGAGAGTTTTTCAGAGCCAAATGTGACAGAGGAAACCCTTGCGGAGACAGAAGCGACAGAGGAAGAAAGCAGTTCTGCCTCAGAGGAACGTGAGAGCACAGAGATTCCTCCAATGGGAACGGTGCGGGTCGGATCTTTGAAAGGAGCGACATCGATGGGAATGGTTGCCATCTTCGATGCGCAGGAGAAAGGAACTGCCTCTCAGAACTATGAATTTACAATGGTGACTGCCGCGGACGAACTTGTAGCAATGGTAGCCGGCGGTCAGGTAGACATCGCCCTTCTTCCTGCAAATGTGGCTTCGGTTCTGTATGCAAAAACCGAAGGGGCTGTTCAAGTCATTGATATCAATACATTGGGAGTCCTTTACCTTGTGGAGGGAGGAAATACCATTCAATCGATGCAGGATCTGCAGGGAAAAACCATCTATATGACAGGAAAAGGAACGACGCCGGAGTACTGTATCCGATACCTTCTGGAACAGAACGGGATGTCAGAGTCGGATGTAACGCTGGAGTTTAAGTCGGAAGCGACAGAAGTGGCTTCCATTCTCGCGCAGACAGAGAACGCTGTCGGCGTACTGCCGCAGCCATTTGTCACAACAGCAATGAGAAACAACGAAAACCTTCGCATTGCTCTGGACCTGTCTGCCGAGTGGGATCGGATGGCAGACAGCAGCATGGTGACAGGCGTTACCATCGTTCAGAAGGCATTCCTGGAAAATCAGCCGGAAGCGGTGGCAGATTTTCTGGCGGATCATCAATACTCGGTAGCGGCAGGCAACGCAGATCTCGATGTGACGGCACAGCTGATCGAGCATTTTGGCATCGTCTCACAGGACGTTGCGAAGGAAGCGTATCCCTACTGCAACATTGTCTGTATAACGGGGGAGGAGATGAGACAGGCGCTGTCCGGTTACTATGAGGTCTTGTATGAACAGAATCCTTCTTCCATCGGAGGCGCACTGCCCGGGGAAGACTTTTACTGGATCCCGTAACGGTTTCCATTGGCATTTTGTGGATCAGAAAGGGGCGAGATGAAAAAAAAGAAGCTTCCGGATACCGTTCTCAAACTTCTCATCGTTGGAATCTGGATTTTCTTGTGGCAGCTTTTGGACTGGAAGATTGACCAGGACATTCTCTTCGCGGGTCCCTTGGATGTGCTTCGGACATTTGGAACGCTTGTTGGACAGGGAGAGTTTTGGCAAACTGCTGCAGTCTCCCTCGGACATATCGCGGCCGGAGTCGGGCTGGCGCTGTGCGGAGGTCTCATTCTCGGAATCGGAAGTTTCTCTTTTCCGATTGTCCGAATGTTTCTGACCCCCGCTTTGACGATTGCCAGATCTGTTCCGGTCGCCTCTTTTGTTGTCCTGGCGCTCCTATGGATTGGATCGGAGCGTCTGTCGATTTTGATTTCCTTTCTTATTGCTTTTCCGCTTATTTACGAGGGTGTGTTGTCCGGCCTCCATCAGGCAGATGAGGCACTTCTTGAATTGTGTCGTGTATTTTCGGTAGGAAGATGTCACAAAGCATGCAGCGTATACTGGTATGGCCTGTACCCTGCGCTGCAAAATGCCTGCAAAAATGCGATGGGGATGGCTTGGAAAGCAGGCGTGGCGGCAGAAGTGATCGGTGTTCCCGCGCATTCTTTTGGGGAAAAACTCTATTACGCAAAGCTGTATTTGGAGACAGGAGAACTGTTTGCCTGGACAATGGTGATTATGGCAGTCAGCGTACTGGGCGGAGCGGCGGTACAAAAGCTGCTCGCGGCAGTCAATTGGCTCATGTGCTGTTTCTTTGGAACGTCAAAAACATCTCCCCCTCCTGCGCCAAAGGATCTTCGTCTGGATGGGGTATGCAAACAGTATGGGGAGCGTCAGATCCTGGACCAATTTTCTGCATTTTTCCCGAAGGGAAGTGTGACTGCAATTATGGGGCCCTCCGGAATCGGGAAGACAACACTTTTGCGCCTGATTGCTGGCTTGGAAAATTATCGGAAGGGGAGCATTTCCGCAGAAGGAATGCGAATTTCCATGGTGTTTCAGGAAGATCGACTCCTGGAGCCGCTGACAGCGGAGCAAAACTGCCGTCTGACTTCCGGATTCGAACCGCGCAAAACAAGAAGAGCGCAGATTTGTTCCGCGCTGGAGGAGATCCTTCCGGAAGCGTCCGGGCGTCAGCCAGTTCGCGTTCTGTCCGGAGGGATGCGGCGCCGCGTTGCGGTCGCCCGTGCCATGCTTGCTGCCTCCGATCTTGTTATGCTGGACGAACCTTTTTCAGGTTTGGACGAGGAAAGCCGGAGAAAAACAATCGCATTTATTCAAAAACATCGCAGAGGGAGAACAATCCTGTTTACCACCCATCATGCGGAGGAAGCCGTCATGATGAACGCAGAGCAGACGCTTGTACTTGCTTCGCCACAACAATCATACTGACGATCCGTTGGGATCGTAAGATCTGATTGATGGCCTTATTACATAAAAAACAGTCCAGAGGAAAATATCCTCTGGATTTATTTTTTTGAATTATAGTTTTAACAATGTCGCATACCCTGTCCGTTGTATCGTAACCTAGTAAAAAATGTATATGGTCTTTGTCCGTTTCCAGTGCAATTATTTCGTAGCCGATATTTGGTTACAAGAACTATATGCACTTTTAAATTGTACTTTCGCCTGTTATGACGGTTATATTTACTTTCCATAATTCACCTTGCGCCCTTGACTTTCACCGAATATTATTTTATACTAAATTTAGTGAAATATCAACAGGGAGACTACATAGATGGAACAGATTACCATAACAGCAAAAATTCAGATAATAGCATCTAATGCAGATAAAGTTTTACTTGACAAAACTATGTCTGCATATCGTGATGCCTGCAATTATGTTTCCGACTATGTGTTCCGCACTCGCGATTTAAAGCAGTTTTCACTTAACAAGGTTCTGTATCCTACTCTCCGGGAAAGATTTGGTCTTAAATCACAAATGGCTCAGTCTGTTTTAAAAACTGTTATTGCAAGATATAAAACCATTCTTGAAAATCAGAATGAGTGGATACGACCTTCGTTTAAAAAGCCTCAGTACGACTTGGTCTGGAACAGGGATTATTCTTTAACGAAAAACT
>CASGAH010000008.1 GCA_949299375.1 uncultured Eubacteriales bacterium
CCTCCAGCGGCTCTTTCATCTCCTCCGCAATGCTGCTCTTATAGACAGTCTGGATGACCGCATTTTTCTCCAGCCGCAGAACGGATGCGGTTTCCAGGTTGTTGACCCAGCGAAGAATCCAGTCCTTCCCATTCTGTTTTGCTTTGATTCCTGTCAGGTTAAAGCCGGTTCCGGACCAGTTTAGAAACTGCCGGAGCGGGGCCTCTCCCTGCGGCGGGCAAAGCGAATGTCCGTACAGTTCCATCGCCTGCAGGTCGGTCTGATACTGGTACGCCTCTGTCTGTGCACCGCTCTCTGCGACATCTCCCTGATGCGGCACGATTTCATATTCCGCATAGGCCGGACCCAAAACTTGAGCGTCCGGCGTCTCGAAAATACCCCAGTCGCCCATTTCCCCTACTGCGCGCAAAATCGTCAGCGCGATGACATTGCCCTGCTCCTGGGGAATAACTTCGTACTCATACAATCCCCGGTTTGCAATCATCAGCGAGCGATCCCCGCCGTTAACGCTGACCAGATTTTGCTGGCGCTCGCACTCGCTTGGGTTCGTCCAGCTGCTTGTGTGGCGGTTGTTTCGGGATTTGACTTCGAAGATGGACTCAACTTTGTGCGTCTCTGTCTGAATGTCCGTCGGGAACAGGACGCGCAGGCGATGATCTTTTGCGCAGTTGTCAAAGCGTGTTATAACCTTCAGTCCTCTTCCGGAACGCTCCAGCGTCAGATCCGACACAAATGTGATCGTCGTCATCTCCTCGCTTCTTCCCCCTTTTCGGTGGAGCGGATAGACAAGGTGCGCCTTCTCCGACTCCAGGCACGCATCTCCGCTTTTCGGGATGTCCATCGAAACGGTCACTCGGATCGACGCCCTGGCGGGAAGGTCTTCCACCACTTCCACGCTTGCCGATGCATTCCGGGAAGTGATCGGCTCACTGTTTTCCGGCGCCCGATATACATACTCATTTCCGACATCCCCTGTGTCCTCGAAATATCCAAGTCCAAAGAAGACATTTCCCGTCGTCTTGTCCGTCACCGTATACGTTCCGTTTTTCTGTACCGAGACCGCGAGAAAATCGTTTTCCATCCGGTTTGTCCCCGTAATCATCGATGGCACTGTGACCGAAGGCGCTTTTTCTTCCAGCGCAAAAAGCCGATAGGAGAGCGCAGGAATCTTCTCTGCTTCAAACAAAACGCGCACCGTCCTTGCCATGTAGGGCTGGCGGAAACGGTCTTTCGGCAGCGTGTACCCGAAATGAAAGCCCGCGTCTTCTACCGTGCAGCAGATCTCCTGCCCTGACTCATCCAGCAGCCGGTATTCTGCCAGAGGAATGTCGTCCACATCATAGGCCGTCTGTTTTGGATCCGCCGACCACGCTCTTGCGACATCCAGGCAAATGGAGACAACGCCGCTTTTCTCCCAGCCTGACGGGTTGCACACGAGAAACGGATGAACCTTCCCCTCTGTGTTTGCAAAACAGGAGCAGTCGGCATTCGCTCCTATGTACTCCATCGCCTCCCTGGAAATGCAGTCCGCCATCTCCAGACTTCTCTTGAAGCGGTTGACCATATCGACGTGAACCGGATCCACGCTGCATCCGCAGATGCTGTCGTGCGGATGGTTTTGAAGCAATGTCTTCCAGCTGAATGTCAGCAAGTCGTGGGGATATTCCTTGCCGCTTGCCGATGCAAGAACCGACAGCGGCTCTGCGATGCGGTCTAAGGCGCTCTCTCCCTTCCGGTTCATCTGTTTTAAATAGATTCGCGAGGACGCCGTGTTCAGGAGCGTACACCACCCGTCTGTGTTCTGGTTGATGAGCTCTCCCTTTACGACAGACAGTTTCTCCGGGAGATCTTCTTTGAGTGCCTTGACGTAATCGTTGAAACTGCTGTGCAAAAATGAAATGTCGGGGTAAAGCTTTCTGGCAATCTGAATCGCCTTGCTGAGTCCTTTTTGTACCGGCTGATGGTCACACCCGTTCATAAACAGATAATTTCCCGTCGCTGCATAGCGGGCCGCGTCCGCGATTTTCTGATCCCAGAATACCTTCGCTGCCTCTTCCTCCTCCGGGATCTCCATCCCGTTGCTGTACCAGTTGGCAAACAGGATGCCAAGCAGCGCGGACCCGTCCGGAGATTCCCACATCATCTCCGAGTAGACCGACTCACACGCCCCCGGCTCTCCGATCTCATTGTTAAACCCGACAGGCTTTACGCCCCTTCCAAAGGCAATGGCTTCCATGCCTGCCTGCTTTAAAATCTGCGGCATCTGCCCTGCATTTCCGAAGGAATCCGGGAAATATCCGACGCGGCACATTCCTCCGTACGCTCTGGCCTGCTCCATTCCGATGAGCAGGTTGCGCACGTTGGCCTCTGAGCCGGTGAGAAATTCGTCCTGCAGAACATACCAGGGGCCAACA
This sequence comes from uncultured Eubacteriales bacterium, assembly GCA_949299375.1. Classification (GTDB taxonomy): domain Bacteria; phylum Bacillota; class Clostridia; order Lachnospirales; family Lachnospiraceae; genus UBA2942. Next base: position 2,415 of record CASGAH010000008.1, read on the forward strand.
AAGAAACGTCCCTCCCGAATGTATCGCAGTAGCTTTTCGCGGTTTGCCGGCCGCACCTCCAGATAATCTTCAATCACAATTGTCTGACCGTCCAAATGAAAACTCTTGAATTCCGGGTCTGTCTCAAACAGTTCCATACAAGTGTCGATGAGCTCAATCAGCTTCATCCGATGTGCCTCAAACGGCATGTACCACTCTCGGTCCCAATGGGAATGGGCAATGATATATGCTTTCCTGTCCATTTTTTCCTCCTAATTGTCTGATTTGACGCTACGGATTTCCTTTGATCCGTTCCGCCAGATTCTCCAAATACATCCAGCGCTCCATTTTTTCCTCCAGCTGCTGTTCTGTTTTTTCTTTTTCTTCCAAAACTGTGTTCAGACGGACAAAGTCCGTGCTGCTTTCCTCAATGAGCTGCTCCAGCTTCCGGATGCTCTCTTCCAGCCCGGCGATTTCCCCCTCAATGGAATCATACTCTTTTTGCTCCAGGTAGGAAAAGCGCAGTTTTTTGGGGCGAATCCGTTCCGGTCTGTCATCCGCCGCGTTTGCTCTGGGCGAACTCTTCTGGCGTTTTCCCTGTGTCCCCTGCGCCTCCTCTTCTTTCCGGCGCTGCTGTACTTTCTCGAAATATTCCGTCCATCCGCCCTCATATTGGCGCAGATGCCCCTCCTCCTCGAAGGCAAAGATCCGGCGCACCGTTCGATCCAGAAAATACCGGTCATGGGATACGATGATGACGATCCCCTCGAAATGGTCCAGATAATCCTCCAGAATGGTGAGCGTCGGAATGTCCAGATCGTTGGTCGGTTCATCGAGCACAAGAACGTTGGGAGCCTCCATCAAAACCCGCAAAAGATTCAGACGGCGCCGCTCCCCGCCGGACAGCTTCCCAATCGGGGTGTACTGCTTGGCGGGCGGAAAAAGAAACCGCTCCAGCATCTGGGACGCCGAGACAAGTCCCTCGCTCGTGCGGACATATTCTGCTGTATCCCGGATTTCGTCGATCACTCTCTTTTCCGGGTCCATGACAGCAAAGCGGACATTCAAAGCATCGTGCGCATTGAAGCCATCCCGAATCTCCTGCGCATAATACCCTACCCGGATCGTCTGTCCGAGCCGGACTTCGCCGGAATCCGGCTGCTCTCTTCCGACAATGATGTTGAGGAGCGTCGATTTTCCGCACCCGTTCGGACCGATGAAGCCAACTCTGTCATTTTGGAGAAAAATGTAGCTGAAATCGGTGACGATCGGACGGTCATAGCATTTTGAGACATGTTCCAGCTCCACCGTTGTCCGCCCCATCCGGGTGTAGACGCTGCTCATCTCCACCGAAGTCTGCGCCGACGGGCCGTGTTCCTCCCGGAGCGCTTCATAGCGCTGAATTCTTGCCTTCTGCTTTGTTGTCCTGGCTCTCGCCCCGCGCCGGATCCACTCCAGTTCCCCCCGCAAAAGACTTTGGCGCTTTCTCTCACTTGCAGCCTCCATCTCTTCGCGCTGTGCTTTTCGCTCCAGAAATCCCTCATAATTCGTCGGATAGCGGTAAATTCGGGCGTCGTCAATCTCCACGATGCAGTTGGAGACACTGTCGAGAAAATACCGGTCGTGCGTCACCATCACAAGTGCGCCTCTCCACTTGCGAAGAAACGCTTCCAGCCACTCCGACATGTCGTTGTCCAGATGATTGGTCGGCTCGTCCAGAATGAGGACATCGGCGGGCGTCAAAATGGCACGGGCAAGCGCAAGGCGCTTCCTCTGCCCGCCCGACAGCACGCCAACCCGCACAGAGAAATCCAAAAATCCCAGTTTGTTGAGAATGCTTTTGGCATCGCTCTCGATGCTCCACGCATTTTCCGGCGTCTGATTTTCGTGCAATACACCCTCCAGCACCGTCATCTCTCCGTCAAAAACAGGATTTTGCGGCAGATAGCGGATCACCAGATGATTGGCGCGGCTTACGCTCCCCTCATCCGGCTCCTCCATCCCCGCAATCATCTTGAGAAGCGTTGACTTTCCGCTTCCGTTGATCCCGATCACCCCGATCTTCTCCCCCTCATCCAGAGAAAAGGATGCGCGGCAGAACAGGGGATGCTCTGCCGTGTAAGATTTCGATACGTTTTCCAGTTGAATCAAATTCATTGGCAGCCTCACTTTTTCCCTTTTGTCGGCTTTTGCAAAAAGCGGAGCGATTGCCCCTCTTTGCAAAAGCCAGTACTACCCTGATATCATAATATACTTTTCCCCAACTTGCAACCACCTTCTGAAAAAGCGGTGCATTTCTCTTTCGTACACCGCCAGCGCCCCGACACCGCTATTCGTAGCGGACGATTTCTCTTCTCAGGCGCCCAATGATCTTTTTTTCCAGCCTGGAAATATACGACTGAGAAATCCCGAGCAGATCGGCCACCTGTTTTTGCGTCAGCTCTTTTCCATCGGCGCGGCTCAGCCCGAAGCGAAGGTCGACAATCTGTTTTTCCCTCGGGGAGAGTGTTGTGAGCGCCTGCTTGAGCAGTTCCATCTCCACCCGGTCTTCGATGTCCTGAGAGATCACATCTTCCTCTGTCCCCAACACATCGGACAGGAGCAGTTCATTTCCATCCCAGTCCACATTCAGCGGTTCATCGATCGATACTTCCAGGCGGTTTTTGTGATTGCGCCGCAGGTACATCAAAATTTCATTTTCGATGCAGCGGGACGCATACGTGGCAAGTTTTATTTTCTTATCGGAATCAAACGTATTGATGGCTTTGATCAGACCGATCGTGCCGATGGAAATCAAATCCTCCACCCCGACGCCTGTATTGTCAAATTTTTTTGCTATGTAAACGACAAGACGCAGATTGTGTTCAATCAGCTTTTTTCGCGCATACGCCTCTTCCCGTGTTCCAAATTGGTCCAGAAGCTCCGCCTCCGAATGCGGCTCTAAGGGGAGAGGCAAAATGTCGCTCCCTCCAATGTAGTGGATCTCCCCCGCCTGTTTTCGCAATTTGCTCTTTCGATCCGGAACAAATTTGAATTGAAAGCAATTGGGAACCGATACTTTTATCATCATCATTTCCTCCATTCCAACCGGTGGGAAATATTCTCTCCCTCCAGCCAATTTTCCCGCTACTCACCTCTCCACAGCCGTTTTCCGTACGCGGATGGCAGAATCATCTGATACGGATGGCCGTTTTCGCCTTCTTTGCACAGCCGTCCCGGACAGCACCCGAGAACCGGACGCGCCACAACGATTGTCTCCTCTCCCTTTCGGATTGCAATCCGGTCTCCCCGGATGGCCGGAAAGACCCCTTCTTCCCTCCCGATGCAATGATAGGAAATCAATTGAAATCCCGCTTTTTTCAGGAAATCGCCCTCCGCCAATTCCCAGCATTGAAACGTCTTCCACTGTTCTCCCATCATTTTCTCCATTGTCTGCGCTTCTACAATACATACCGGTTCCCCTGTCATGGTGTGCAGACGATTCCCGCTGTCCCAAAGTGCCCGGACAGTTTCTTTTCTCCCCCACAGCTCCACTTCCGTCTCATAGATGACCGACGCATCTTCCGTCTGCCGCCTCTCTTTTTTATAAAAGCGAAACAGCAGCATCAGCCATATGGCGCCAAGTGCAGTCCCAAGCGCCCGGTTTGTTTGGAACGGTCCGGAAACGATCTGTGCATAGAGAAAGTCAAGCAGCCCGGCTCCAAACCACGAAATGCCAAACAGGCTCATGGCATAGAGCCGCCTCGTGCGTCTGGACTTCCCGGGGAAGGCAATGGAAACCATCCAGACGGCGGATGGATACAGCAGCACAAGATCCGCCCAAACGATGCCGCATGCACGCCCGGCCCAGACTGCACAGGCCGCCGCAGCGCCAATCAAAGCGGCGGCCGCCATTCGCCCCCAAAAAAGCGGTTCCTGTTTCCAGCGTGCCAGAACGAAAAGAAGAAAAAAGTCTCCAATTCCATTGATCAGAAAGAAAAGATCGATGTAAAGCATGGTCCCATTATAGCACGCTCCCTCTGCAATTCCTGTCGAAGCTGGGAATGCAATCCAAAAAAGTGTTCGACAAAAAAATGCTCCCGGCCTGATTCGGGAGGGATTCCCAAACCGGACCGGAAGCATTTGCATCCGTTCAAGCGATATTTTATTGCTGCGTTGTCGAATTTGTCAAAACGAGCGTGAAGCTGTCGTCATGTTCCAGCGCCTGCAGCTCCTCGTACGTGTCAATCTCTACAAGATCCTGAAACGTGCAGTGCCGAATCCCGATCTGGAATTTCTCCAGATGGTCGATCATAGACACCTCGTCCCAATATTCCTGCCACCGCTTTTTCTGGCGAAACTGAATGTCGAGGCAGTCAGAAAGCACTGCGCCGTCCTCCTCTGTCCAGAAGGAAATGCCGAACATGCGGTACCCGTTCGGTCCTCCGACCGGGGAGAGGCGGCAGACATATCCATCCTCCCCCGGCCAGAGCCCCCAGTCGTCCACTTCATCCATCCAGGCGCCAAGATAATTTGTCTCATACTCGTACGTGCGGATCAAAGCTTTGTTTGCCACAACGAGGTCCGCTTCACACACATAGGCGTCGCGGATGAGATCTCTGGCAATCCATACGGTTGAAATATTGTTGGCTTCCTCGTAATAGGGATTTTCCAGAAAGCGGATCATTGGATATTTCTCCAGAAGCTCGTCAAAGCACTCTCCCTTATATCCGCGCACGAGGTAAATCTCCGCAATCCCCGCCTGTACAATGGCATCCAGAAGGGTGTCAATGATGCGGACCCCCTTGACTCGAATCATTGGTTTTGGCATATTGGCTGTCGCCGGGAGAAGCCGGGAGCCAAATCCGGCCGCCATCACAATGGCGCGTTTGACCCGGTACGGCTCTAACATCTGCATCCCGAGCGGCGTCATCTGCATTCCGCCCCCGTCCGCTTCCACCCATCCCCGTTCGAGCGCTTCCCGTGCTGTCTCCTCTCCCAGGCCGTTTTTCTCCCCGGAAAAGACAGCATATAAAAAGTCAAATTGATCCTTTGCCAGTCTCTTCATCTTGTCAGATATTCCTCCAGACAGGCCAGAAAGGCCTCGATGTCCTGCTTGTCAATGGCGCCGATGTTGGCGATGCGAAACGTCTTCTGTTCTCCGATTTTTCCCGGATAAATCGTAAATCCGCGCGCATACAGGTAATCATGCATCTCCTCAAACGAGAACGATTCGTCCTCCGGCTCCAGCACGGTCGTAATGATCGGCCCCTGCACATTTGCCGGAAGAGGGCGCACAAATCCGAGCCGTTCCAGCCCCCGATCCAGTGTCTCCCAGTTCTCCCGATATCGGGCATATCTTCCCTCCAGCGTCTCCTCCTCCAACTCCGCAATCGCCTGGCGAAGCGCGTAGAGCGTCTGCACCGGAGGGGTAAAGCGCATCTGATATTCCTTCTGAAAATATTCGTACTGCGCATACAGGTTCAGATAGAAGTTTCTCGGCTTCGTCCCTTTCAGGGAGAGCAGGGCATCTTTTCTGCAGATAACAAACGTCACGCCGGCCATACCCTGGATGTTTTTGTTGGAGCTGGACACAAGATACGTCACGTTCATCTTCTCCATGTCGATGGGAATTCCGGCAAAGGAGCTCATGGCATCCACAATCAGCTCTAGGCCGTATTTTTTCGCCATTTCGCCAACCCGCCCGATGTCGTTGACAATTCCGGTTGTCGTCTCGCTGTGGATCATGGCAATGTAGGCGTGCTCCGAATGATGTTCCTCCAGATATTGCTCCAGGCGCTCAAAATCCAGCTCCTTCATCGGAGAATCTTTCCATTCTGTGTACGGGATCTCATATGCCTCACAGATCTGACACATTCTGGCTCCATATGCGCCGTTGTTCACAACGAGAATCGAGTTTCCGATCGTTCCCACAGAAGTGAGAACAGCCTCCACTCCCGCTGTTCCAGACCCGCCAAACAAGACGGCGGTGTAGGACTCCTCGTTGGCTGCGATTCTCACAAGCCCTTTGCTGACTTCCTCCATCACCTTTCCAAATTCTTTTTCCCTCGGACAAATATCGGGAACGACCATCGCCTGCTTGACGGTGTCGGTCGTCGTTGCCGGACCCGGATTCAACAATATATTACGCTTCATCTCTGACCTCCAGTAAATAATTCATCAAATGTTCTTTGTTCGCATGGGTTCCGATTGTCGGTCTTCCCAGATCGCTTCGGCTCTTTGCATTGACCATCACCTGAACAAACTCCAGTCCCTGTCGTTCCCGAATCGTCTGCATCGTCTGCGCGAGCGCCTCCTCGGTCTCGCAGGTGATCACCGAAGGGTATCCGCATCCGCGGGCGATCTCTTCCAGATGGACGAAAAATCCAACGGTCGGCTGCCCCCCGACGGATTCGTGACACCCGTTGTTGATGACGATGTGCTTCATATTGGATATTTTGCTCTGTCCCAGCACCGCCATCGCACCCATGTGCATCAGCGCTGCCCCGTCCCCATCGAGACAATACACCATTTTGTCTGTGTTCCGGGCAATTCCGAGTGCGATGGAAGACGCATGTCCCATAGAACCTACCGTGAGGAAGTCTTTTTCGTGGCCTTCTCCTCTTCGCTCGCGGATTTCAAACAGTTCCCGGGACAGTTTTCCGGTCGTAGAGACAACGACGCTGTCTTCGGGCAGGCTGGATGCAATCACCTCCAGCGCCCTCTCTCGGCTCATCGGATGGCAGCTGTCTTCTTTTTGAAACGGATACGGCGCAAACGTTCCTTTGCGGATGACGAAGGCAGCGCTGCCTCCGCTTCGCTTCATCTCGGCGTATGCCGCCTCGATCTGCTCACTTGCCGTCTCCCAGTCGTGACAAAGAATTTCCGTTCGCATGCCCACATCTTCCAGAAGGGAAATCGTTGCCTTTCCCTGGAAAATATGCTGCGGTTCATCCGAGACGCCCGGTTCTCCCCTCCATCCGACAAGAAACAACACCGGAATCTGATACACGTCCCGATGGAGCAGGGAGGCGACAGGATTGATTATATTTCCGATTCCGGAGTTTTGCAAATAGACAACCGGAATCCGGCCCGTGGAGAGATAATGTCCTGCGGCCAGCCCCACGGCATTGCCCTCATTGGCTGCAATGAGATGGTTTTCGGCATCATTGGCCAGCAGCCATGCGCTGAGACTGCCAAGCAGCGAATCCGGCACGCCTGTAAAAAAGTCCGTTCCGCATTCTCTCAATTTCTGAAAAAAGTCATTACACGCAATCATAGTGTTTTCTTTCCCTCTACCCGGCAAAAGGGATACTTTCGTACCCCTTTTGCCTCTTATTTCATCGTTCGATCCATTTTCTGCTGACAGCAAACCCGTCATCCAAAACAGCCGCTTATTTGTTGCGATTCATAAAATCCGGAATCTTGATGGGGCGTTCCTTCACGCTCGGTCTCGGAACCGTGTAGCGGGAAGCGCTTTCGGAAGACATACCGCCCTGAGAGACGCCGCTCTTTGTGTAGGACTCATATGTCTTGGGTGCGGCTTCCTCCCGCATGGAGGATGCCGTCTTATATCCGGATGTCCTGGAAGAGGACGTCTTTCGGGTGGAGGAAGATCTCGTGGAAAATGCTGTCATCGTAGCCGAGCTGTCCTCCACTCCGGTCGCAATGACGGTAATCATTGCCTGATCCGGAACGGACTCGTCGTATGTCGCACCAAAAATAATGTTGGCATCCTCTCCGGCTTTCTGACGGATGTACTCGGAGGCATCGTACACTTCCGGAAGGCTGACATCACCGGTCACATTGATGAGCACATGCGTAGCCCCGTCAATCGTTGTCTCAAGCAGCGGGCTGGAAATCGCCTCCTGCATGGCATCGATCGCCTTGTCGTCGCCCTTTCCGATACCGATTCCGATGTGCGCCACTCCCTTGTCCTTCATGACCGTCTGAACGTCCGCAAAGTCGAGATTGATCAGTCCCGTATGGTTGATCAGGTCGGTAATTCCCTGAACCGCCTGCTGCAGTACTTCGTCCGCCTTCTTGAGCGCCTCCGGCATACTTGTCCGTCTGTCTACCAGCTCCATCAGTCTGTCATTCGGAATGACAATCAGGGTATCGACAACTTCCTTCAGATTCTCGATTCCTGTCTGTGCATTCATAGAGCGGGTCTTTCCCTCAAAAATAAATGGCTTTGTCACGACACCTACCGTCAAAATTCCCATGTCTTTGGCAATTTTTGCAACGACTGGAGCAGCTCCGGTTCCGGTTCCGCCTCCCATGCCGCAGGTGACAAACACCATGTCTGCGCCGCGAATCGCATCGGTCAGATCCTCTGCGCTTTCCTCCGCTGCCTTCTGTCCGATGTCCGGCTTCGCTCCAGCGCCCAGTCCCTTTGTCAGCTTCTCGCCAATCTGGATCGATGTCGGCGCCTTGCACAGCTGCAGCGCCTGCTTGTCCGTATTGACTCCAATAAACTCAACTCCGCTGACATTTTCCTCTACCATGCGGTTTACCGCGTTGTTTCCCGCACCGCCAACACCAATTACAATAATCCTTGCAGAGCCTTCTGATTCATTTATTTTGATTTCGTACAAGAGATTCTCCTCCTTCTCTGTGATCTGAATGTTTCCTATGTGTACACTGCTGATACCCAAAAAGTACCTACTGCTTACTACTATATATTTTTTTTGAGAAATAATCAACTACTATTTGTGAAAATTCTAATTTTTTTCCGCATGATGTCCGCGCGGCAGCGCGAGCGGTTACATGTTTTGCTCAAATCGGTATCCAAATGAATTCGAATCGTGCAGCTCCTCCAAGTACAAACGCCCGGACAGCCCCTCAAGCTGCGGAAGAATCGATACAAGCGTATTGATTTTTTCCTCCAGGTCCTCATGCGTTCCCAAAAGCACCCGGATTTGTCCGAGGTCAATGCGGATCGTCTTTTTTGCGGAATAATACAAAACATCGGGTTCAACGTCTTTTTGACGCAGGACTCGTAAAACATGCTCCATTTCCTCCAGATTTTCGATCTGGTCGGACTGAATCGTTTCGTAGAGAACGGCCTGTGTCACATAAATGCCCTCCAGAATCGGAACATGTTCCGCTTTCTCCTCCCCGGAGCCGAGAACCATCCCCGTCTCATCTATGTATATGTAAACGCCTCCAACATCCAGACATCCAAAAATCGCTCGCTCCTCGACCCGGACGGCAACGGTGTGCGCATTCTCCCAGGCAATGGAATACGCGTTCAGATAAGGGATCTCCTTGTTTTGGCCCGTCAGCTGACGCCAAAACAGGACAGCCATGCTCTCCGACGTCTTTCCCGAGAACAGATCCGACTGGATTTGCTGCTGTGAAAACCGCTCATTTCCATCCACCGTCACCTGATCTGCCCGGATTCCAAAAATGCCAATCCCGGCTGCCGCCAGCAAAAGCACCGCCGCGCCAGCAATCCATCTTGGCCTGCGCGTTTGCACGTTCTGAGGTCCTTGTTTCTGTGTTTCTTTTTTTTCCTCTCTCTCCACGTCACCCCTCCATCAGGCCTGCGCGAGTTTTTGCGCAGGCCTGTAACCTGTTTGCCGTCCCGGCTTTTTGCTTTACGCTCTGTTTGCGCTTTGCGTCTGTGTTTCTTCTTCCAGACGGATGTCCGCTCCAAGCCGGACAAGCCTCTTTTCCAGATCCTCGTACCCTCTTTGAATGTGGGAGCAGTCCTCAATCCGCGTTGTCCCGTGGGCGGCAAGTCCCGCCACAACAAGGGCGGCTCCTCCCCGCAGGTCACGCGCCCTGACGCAGGCGCCGTGAAGCATCCTGACTCCGCAAATTCGGGCCCTCGTTCCATCCGTCTCAATTTGCGCTCCCATTTTCCCAAGCTCTCCTACAACCTGAAACCGGTTTTCAAAGATCGTTTCCTCGATGACCGTCTCCCCCGGTACGACGCTAAAGAGCGCCAGAATGGGGGACTGCATATCCGTTGGAAATCCCGGAAACGGGGAGGTCCGGATATAGGGAACCCGGCGAAGCGGTTCCAAACTCCGTATGCAGACGGAGGATGTGCCGCAGAACACTTCGCAGCCGCTCAGGGAAAGGACGGAGAGGACGGAGTACAGCTGGCTGGCCTCAATCCCGTGAAGCACCGCCTCTCCTCCGCAGGCCGCCACAGCAGCCAGATACGTTGCCGCCGCGATGCGGTCTCCCTGATTGGTCCACTCACTGTCATGGAGCGCTGTCACCCCATCAATCCGCAGTGTTTTCGAACCAATTCCCTGGATTTTTGCCCCCATCCGATTCAGACAGAGACAAAGCTGAACGATTTCCGGCTCCCTGGCCGCGTTTTTGATGACCGTCGTGCCATTTGCCTTCACAGCGGCCATCAGTATATTTTCCGTGGCGCCGACAGAGGGAAACGCAAGCGTCATCTCCTTTCCTGTCAGCCCGCCGGTGGAAAGGCAGATCGTTCCCTCTTCTTCTGTGATGTCCACATTCATCTGCCGAAGCCCCCAAAGATGAAGGTCAATGGGGCGCTCGCCGATGGAGCATCCTCCCGGCTGGTACGTCACAGCTTCCTGACACCGCCCGAGCAGAGGGCCAATCAGAAAAATAGAAGAACGCATTCTGCCTACCTGCTCTCTCGGCAGCTGCGCTCCCTGCAGCACAGAAGCGTCGATGGCGAGCGTTCCTCCCTCAAAGGTGCAGATGCACCCCAACGCCTCCAGAATCTGTATCATAAAATGCACATCCAAAATGTGCGGAATGTTATGCAAAATCGTCGTTCCCTCATGGAGCAGCGCCGCCGCCATAAGCGGGAGCGCACCATTTTTGGAACCCTGGACAGAAAGAAAACCTTCCAGCTTCTGTCTGCCTCTGATGTTCAGCACAGACAACCCAATCCCTCCTTATCCTATATATGTATCATATGTCACTGTCCGAGGAAGGGTGCCGGCTGAGTAGGGATGCAGGCCGCGGCTCATTGGGTTTCCCTGACCGCATTTTTATTGTTCCATTTTGATTCGGGTTGATACGTTCATCAAAATGCCAATTTCTATCATGAAAAATAAGACCGAGGAACCTCCATAGCTGATGAGCGGAAGGCTGACTCCCGTGTTGGGCATTGTGTTGGTGACGACGGCAATGTTCATCAGCACCTGGATGGCGACATGTGCCATAATCCCGCAGGAGAGCATCGAACCGAAGAAGTCCGGCGCCGACACCGCAACTTTCTCCATCTGCCAGATCAGCATCAGAAACAAAACGATGATGCTGGACGCCCCCACAAGCCCCAGCTCCTCACAGATAATCGAAAAAATCATGTCATTTTGCGCCTCCGGGAGATACCCGAGCGTCTGAATGCTCTCCCCAAGACCTCTTCCGGTTATTCCTCCGGAGCCGATTGCATACAGCCCCTGTACCGTCTGAAAGCCATTTGTCGACGAGTAGGCCATCGGGTCAAACCATGCGTAAATCCGGTCCATTTGGTAAGCGTCAAGCACCTTTTCCAAAAGCCCTGTCTGAAAGGCGATAACGACACTTGCCGCGGCAGCCGCAACCGCACACACAAACACGGCTCGTTTCCGGCTGGAGATGTAGATCATAACGAAGGCAACTCCCGCCAAAATCAGTCCCGAGCTTAAATTGGCTGAGATCACCGGGAGCACAATCAAAAGCGCCGCCAGCGCACAGATCATCATCACTCTGTAGTATTTGAGCATCTCATAATAAAAATCCATCAGCGATGCCAGCGTGACAATGAGCGTCAGTTTGGCAAACTCCGCCGGCTGAAAGGAGAGGGGACCGATGGCAAACCATCGCTTTTGTCCATTGACTTCCTTTCCGAAAAAGAGAACCGTTATGCCGAGAATGACCGCTGCGGGATACAGATAGCGCGCCAGTTTTCTCCAGATATGGTAGTCGATTCTGCTCACCGCAAACATGGCCCCAAATGCCAAAACGGTATATAAAAGCTGCTTCCATGTTGTGTAGAACGAATTTCCGGCGTGGCGGATGAAATCATTGTATGACGTGGCGCTGTAGAGCATGACAAGTCCGATTGCGGACAAAAAGACAATGAGCGCCAAAATGGTCATGTTCATTCCGTCCGGCAAAAAAAACCGTTTTTTCTTCCTGCCTGCCTTCATCCAATCCCCCTCTCTTCTCCTTTTGCGTCCATCCCGTTACAGTGCCAGATAGCTGACAAGACATAAAATTGCCGTGACAATTGAAAAAATTGCCACAATCTGTGTCTCCGAGTATCCGCTCAATTCAAAATGATGGTGAATGGGCGCCATCTTGAAAAATCGCTTCCCCCCGGTCTTTCTGAAATATGCCACCTGGATCATCACAGAGAGCACTTCAATCACGTAGATCATGCCGACAAGAAGGATGTAGAGCGGCATTTTCAGCACGAATGCCACCGCTGCGACAAATCCTCCCAGGGCGAGCGATCCGGTATCTCCCATAAAAATCTTGGCCGGATGTACATTAAACAGCAAAAATCCCATCAGCCCTCCGGTGACTGCTGTGCAGACAATCGACACCCCATTTGCAGCGCCAAGGGCGACAACTGCAAAAAATGTGGAGACCATGACGGTGACACTTGCACACAATCCGTCCAGTCCGTCGCTGAAATTGACCCCGTTGTCTGTCGCAATCATGACAAACGGGCAAAACAGTGCGTAAAGCCATTTGAGATCGATCGTTTTTCCGCCGGTGAAGGGGAGAATCACATCTGTGCCAATCCGCGTCATACAGTAATACGTGAAAATACCTGCCACGATCAGCTGTCCGAACATTTTCTGTTTCGGGAAAAGTCCGTCCGACCGTTTCATCACAATCTTTAAATAATCATCCAAAAATCCGATGACGCCAAATCCGATGACCGCAAACAAGACAGGAATCAGCTGAGGATATGTCCCGGCAAAAAACAGAGAGGACAGGACGATTCCCAGAAGAAACATGACACCGCCCATTGTCGGCGTCCCGTTTTTTTTCAGATGGCTCTTCGGCCCGTCGATTCGCTCTGTTTGACCGAATTTCAGTCGGTGCAGCAGCGGAATCAGCACAGGTCCGGAAATTGCACTGATGGCAAATGCAATAAACAATGCGATAATTGCGTCTTGAATCATAGTTTTCCTCCAAACTCTTCTTTTTGTAAATTAACGCTTCCCTCTCAGTATACTTCCTTTTCTTTTTTGAATCAATCTATTTTTGATGCCCCGGGGAACTTTTTTCTTCGGCATTTCCGATCATGGAGCAGAAGGAGTCTCCTCCAGTCCGGTCGTTTCAATCCCGAGGTACGGCAAAATATTGTCAAAGATTTCTCTCATCACCGGCGCTGCAATCGTTCCTCCGTAGTAAATTCCTTCCGGCTCATCGATGGTAATCAGTCCGATCACCTGAGGATCGTCTGCCGGGGCAAATGCGTAGAAGGAAGAGATGTATTTTCCGGTTCCGCGGGGCAGCTTTTCTGAAGTCGCTGTCTTTCCGCCGATGCGGTATCCCTCGATGGATCCCTTGATTCCGCCTCCCTCCGACACAACCAATTCCAGAATCTCCCGCATCTGTCGGCTCACCTCCTCGGAGAGCACTCTTTCCCCCGTTTCGTATTTCAGTTTGTGCACGGAACTTCCATCGGCGCTTCGCACTTCCACGCCAAAGTGCGGTGTAATCGAATACCCGCCGTTTATGATGGAGGATACCGTTGTCAGAAGTCGAAGCGGGGTGAGCTGAAACGACTGTCCGAACGAGACCGTCGCCAGCTCCACATCTCCCATCCGCTCCGGGCGGTGCATAATCGTCCCGGCCTCCCCCGTGAGATCGATTCCCGTTTTCGATAGGAGGTGAAACTGTTCAAAGTAGTGATAAAACCGATCGATGCCAAGCCGAAGGCCAACCTGGATAAACACCGGGTTGCACGAATTCATCGTTGCCTGGACAAAATTTTCTGCACCGTGTCCCGCAATCTTGTGGCACCGGATTCTGCGGTCCTCCACGATATAGTATCCCGGGCAGTGAAACGAGTCCGTCACTGTGACGACGCCCTCCTCCAGCGCCGCCGCTGCCGTGATCGTCTTAAAGGTGGAACCCGGTTCGTATGTATCGCTGATCACATGATTGCGCCACATCTGATTCAACGCATCCTGTTTTTCTTCACTTGTCATAGAGACATCTTCCTGCAGCAATGTAAAGGGGGCATTTAAATCAAACTCCGGTACATTTACCATCGCATAAATCTCCCCGTTTTGCGGATTTAAAATCAATACGCTGACCCGCTTCGCATTTTTTTTCTCCATCACTTTTTGCGCTGCCTGCTGGGCGTACGTCTGAATGGTCACATCGAGGCTCAGATAGAGGCTGTTTCCCGCAATCGGTTCCACCCGCTCCTCCGCCGCATCGTCCACTTCCAGCCCGGCCGCATCCGTCAATGTCAAAATTCTCCCGTCAATCCCTTTTAAGACGCTCTCATAGCTGACTTCCAGGCCGATAATCCCCTGATTGTCGCTCCCGGTAAATCCCAGCACTTTGGAGGCGAGACTTCCGAGCGGATAGTACCGTTTGTAGTCTTCATCCACTTTCACCCCCGCCAAATCGTAGGCCCGGATGCGGTCCCCGGTCTCTTTGGGGATGTTTGTTTTGATGATTTCACGCGCACTGTATTTCTCCACTTTTTTGCGAACCGTCTCCTCTGACAGATCCAGCTCCTGACAGAGCACGCGGATCACCTCCTCGCGGTCTGTCATCTGATTGTAAATGACCGATACGGTGCAGACGGTCCGGTTTGTCGCAATCAGCACCCCATTGCAGTCATAGATTGCCCCTCTGGCTGCCTTGATGCGCCGTTCTCTCGTGTGGAGTTCCTCCGCCAGCGCGTAATACTCATCCGAACAGACAATCATCAGGTAGGCAAGCCTCCCGATCAAAACACATCCCATCACAGTAACGACAATCGCAGCCGTGACAATATTCTGTTTTTGATAAACTCTTCCCCAGTGCATCGCATCCCCGCTTCTGACCGTTGTTTTCTCTTGTTCAATATATTCCAGGATCGGCGTCCTTAGAATCGGGGAATGGCAAGGGGGCTGCCTCTTCCCGATTTTCCATCGTCAGAGCGGCAGCCCCTTTCTCGTCTGTTCGTATTTTTTATGCCCCTTCCTGCGGTGCTGCTTCACTTTCCTGCGGCACTGTTGTTTCCTCCTGCGGTGCTGTCGTTTCCTCCTCGATGATCGGTCCTGTCCACGATTCGTTGTTGGGCAAATCTTTTTGCTCCTCTGAAACCGGATCGTCCTGCGGAACAAAGTCAGAAGAGGCGGAAGAGGGGATTCCAAGATACGGACACAGCTCTCTCCAAATCCAGTTTGTCAAAACCTGCGCCGGATAACTGTCCGCCTGGTTCTCCACATCGGGCTCGTCAATGACCACATACAGCACAAGCTTCGGGTTGTCATACGGCGCCTGCGTGATGGCAGAGATGATATACTTCTCATCCGAGCGCCTTCCCTTCTGCGCGGTTCCGGTTTTGCCTCCGATCTCATATCCCTCCACATCCATCGTCAGTCCGGTTCCATCCGTGATGACCTCACGGGACGCCTCCCGAATCAGCTCACTCGTCCTCTCACTGACGGTCTGGCGAATCAGCACCGGCTCAAACTCCTGAACGGTGTGGTAATTGTCATCCACAATGGATTTGACAACATGCGGCTTGTAATAGTATCCTCCGTTGATAACGGAGCAGTAGGCAGCCGCCAGCTGAAGCATCGTCACATTAAATCCCTGCCCAAATGAGCTTGTGGCAAGCTCCGTCACATTCAGCTGATCCTCCGTAAACAACAAATTTTCCGCGCTCACTTCCCCCGGAAGATCGACGCCGGTTTTCTGGCCGAGGTTGAACAGCTGCTGATATCTGGCAAAATTGGTTCTGCCAAGCGTGGCTCCCATCGTCATAAAGGCAACGTTGCAGGAGTTGGCCAGCGCTCCGGATAAGTCAATGTCCCCGCATCCGCCCAGATCGTAATTGTGACATTTGATTTTGTATCCGCCTAACATCAAATATCCGTCACAGTGATAGTGTGTCGCTCCGCTGACAAGATTTTCTTCCAGGCAGGCCGCCATCGTCAGCGGCTTGGCCGTAGAACCCGGCTCAAACGTATCGCTGATGACGTCATTTCTCCAGATCTCGTTGAGCGCCTGCGTTTTCTCCTCCTCATTCGCCTCAAGCGCTTCGATCTCCTCCGGCGAGAAGAACAGCGACAAGTCATCGGCATCGTTTAGGTTGTAGTCCGTGTCGGTCACGATCGCCTTGATCTCCCCGTTTGAGGGGTCCATCGCCAGGATGTTGATGTTTTTCCCCCCGTATTGCTTCTTCCACTCCTCAAGCTGCTGCGAAATGATTCGGTTGATGTTGATGTCCAGCGTGGAAACAACATTGTAACCATCTGTTGCGGGGATGGTTACGCGCTCCAGATTGGACTGTTCGTTTAAATACCCGTACTCCCTCCCGTTTGTTCCGCACAGAATGTCGTTATATTCCTGCTCGATTCCAAACGATCCGCTTGATGTGTCTGTTCCGGTAAATCCGATGATCTTGCTCGCCAATGTCTGGAACGGATAGACTCTCTTGTATTCCGTTTCAAACCAAACACCACGAATCCGTTCCTTGATCGTTGTCTCGTCCCCGTCTACCACCTGCTTTCCTTTTCCGCTGTTGATCTCATCGCGGTAGTTTAAGAAAGGCTGAATCTCATCGTAAGAATAGACCCGTCTCACATTCTTCTCCTCCTGATAGCGGATATACTTGCTCTCGCTGTTTTGGTAGACAGTTTGCTCCAGTTTGTCCCGGTCCAGTCCAAAATAAGTGGACAGCGCGTCCAGCGTAATGTCCACATTGTTCAGTTTTTCCTTGTCGTAGAGCATCACATACGGGTCAAGAATCAAAATATACTGCGTCTCGCATTCCGCCACCGGAGTCAGGTTGCAGTCGAGGATCATTCCTCTCTCCGCGAGAATCGTCGTACTGGAATAATTGAGCTGGCTGAGCACTTTTTTTGCGTCCTGCTCTCCGTACACGACAACGCGAAACACCATCGTGCCGAGCAGAAAAAGGAATGCCGCAGAGATCGCAAAAAACAGGATCACCATTTTATACTGCATGTATTCTTTTATTTTTTTCTTCCGCTTCCCGTTTTTAGTCTGGAATGTTCTCATATTGACGAATGTAATCCCCCTCTGTCATCTCGTACTCTCGGATCTGGGACGCATCCGGGTACACCATGCCATACCGGCTCATGGCCTCCTCCTCAATGGCATTCAAGTCAATTGACTGCCTCAGTCTGGCCTCCGCTGCGTCATTGGAGACAACGAGCTCGTCCCATGTGCTCTGGAGATTTTGAATCTCCCGCGACTGCATATACAAAGACGCTTCCATCTTAACATAATTTCCAAGCAGCATCACTGCTATGCCTGCCGCAGCGAGAAAACCCGCCATATATGCAGGGCTGAACTCCCGCAGCCGCTCCTTTTCCTCCGAGAGGTGGCGGCGATAGCGCCGTTCCTCCTCAATCGAAGGTCTCTCTTTTCGCCTGGGGCTGACAGACGGTTCCGCTTTGCGCACGGCATTTCCCTGAATATAATAGCGATCGGTTTCTCTTTTTTCCTGCTCCATTTTCTTATTCCCCTCTTTCAAATACTCTCAGCTTTGCACTTTTTGACCTGCTGTTTTCGGCAAGCTCTGTCTCCCCCGGCAAAATAGGTTTTTTCGTTATGTTCGTCCCTTTCGGTTTTCTATGGCATACGCACACCGGAAACTCCGGCGGGCAAATGCAAGGATTTTCATTCTCCCGAAACTTCGTTTTTACAATCCGATCTTCCAGAGAATGAAATGTGATGATACACAATCGCCCTCCCGGCTTTAGCCGTTCGATCATCCGGTCAATCGTTTGCTCCAGCACAGTTAACTCTCCATTCACCTCAATGCGAATGGCCTGAAACGTTCTCTTAGCGGGATGTCCCCCTGTGGCGCGAAACTTCATCGGAATTGCCACCCGGATCAGATCGGACAGCTCCTGCGTTGTCTCAATCGGCTTCTTCTGTCGGGCTTTCACGATCTGTCTTGCGATGTTTTTGGCAAACCGCTCTTCCCCGTAATCCCGGATGATCTGATACAAGCGAAATTCCTCGTACTCATTGACAACCGTTTTTGCCGTCAATGACTGCCGCTGGTCCATCCGCATATCAAGAGGTGCATCCTCCCGGTACGTAAATCCTCGCCCTGCGTTGTCCAGCTGATACGAGGAAACCCCCAAATCAAGTAGAATCCCGTCTACCTTGTCGATTCCAAGCTCATCCAGAACAGAGTCGAATTCCGCATAATTTCGTCTCACAATATCCTTTCGGGTGTGAAAGCGCTCCAGACGGCGGCTTGCCGCCAAAATCGCCTCTCCATCCTGGTCCATTCCAACAAAACGTCCATCGAGACCAAGCTTCTCATTCACATAGGAAGCATGTCCGCCGCCGCCCAGAGTTCCATCTACATAGCACCCGTTCGGCACAATCTTTAAACATTCGATAACTTCTCTCAGCAATACCGGTGTGTGATTAAACTCCATTGCAGCTTTTCAAATTCCTTTGCAGCTTTTTTTAGATTTTAACCCCATCATACTGCACTTTTTCCAAATACGCAAGAACTTTTTCCGAAAAAAACTATTTTTCCCTTTTTAAAATCTTGCTGCAATCCTTCCCTTTCCCTTTTCTTTCCCGGATCCGTTTTTCCTTCGCCCGCGTTTGCGAATCTTTTGCCTTCCCGCTTGACTTTGGAGAATGGGATGCTATACTGTACATGTCTCCATCTGACGCCTGTATTTGCCAGCCCGCGCTGCGCTCCGTCTGGTTTTCACCAAAAAACGTGAAATATATTGAAAAACTGGCGATTTTATGTTAGAGTAAGGTGTCGTGATGTGTCCGCATTTCCTTTTCTAAGGAAGGAAGCCTTTGGACAGGCAAGACAACGCAAGAGGAAAAGCCATTGACAACAAAGGAGTTTTATCATATATGAAATTAGGAATTGTAGGTTTACCCAATGTAGGGAAGAGCACGCTCTTTAATTCTCTCACAAAAGCCGGAGCAGAATCTGCAAACTACCCGTTCTGCACCATTGACCCCAATGTCGGAATTGTCGCCGTTCCGGATCCCCGTCTCGGACTTTTGGCCGATCTGTATCACTCCCAGAAAATCACACCGGCAACGGTAGAATTTGTGGACATCGCAGGCCTCGTAAAAGGAGCTTCCAAAGGGGAGGGACTCGGAAATCAGTTTCTGGCAAACATTCGGGAAGTGGACGCGATTGTTCACGTTGTCCGCTGTTTTGAAGATCCGAATGTCGTTCATGTCGATGGAAGCGTCAACCCCATCCGGGACATTGAGACCATTCAGCTGGAATTGATCTTTGCGGATCTGGAAGTTCTGGAGCGCAGAATATCCAAGACCGTGCGCGTCGCAAACAACGATAAGGCGATGGCAAAGGAGCTGGCAACGCTGCGGAAACTTCAGGCCGCTCTTTTGGAAGGTCACTCCGCCAAATCGGTTGCCGCTGAGGATGAGGAAGAGGCCGCCCGGATTGCATCCTTTAACCTTCTGACTGCAAAACCGGTTATCTATGCCGCCAATGTGGCAGAGGAAGATCTGGCCGATGACGGCGCCTCCAACGATTTTGTCGGGGCCGTCCGCAGCTTCGCCAAAGAGGAAGGGAGCGAAGTCTTTGTCATCTGCGCACAGATTGAGCAGGAGCTGTCCGATCTGGAGGACGAAGAAAAGGCGCTGTTTTTGGAGGAACTTGGGGTGCAGGAGTCCGGTTTGGACAAACTCATTGCCGCCAGCTATCGGCTTCTCGGTCTGTTGAGTTATCTGACCGCCGGGGAGACAGAAACCCGTGCCTGGACAATCCAGAGGGGAACGAAGGCGCCTCAGGCAGCCGGGAAAATTCACTCGGATTTTGAGCGCGGATTCATTCGCGCAGAAGTCGTAAATTATCAGGATCTTCTCTCCTGTCGCTCCTACAGTGCGGCAAGAGAAAAAGGACTTGTTCGTCTGGAGGGAAAAGACTACGTTGTTCAGGATGGGGATGTCATCTTGTTCCGCTTTAACGTATCCTCCGGCAAACACTAAAATCCACAATTGGAGCAGGAAGCGCAGTATTTGACAAGAAACGCAAAATAGCGATATACAGAAAGGAAATACAATTATGGGAAAGCAAAATCAAACAAATGATGCCTATGACGAAGAGGAGATTGTAACTCTGACGCTGGACGATGACTCCACAATCGACTGTGTTGTATGCGGATATTTCGAGGCCGACGGTCAGGATTACATCGCTCTGCTGCCGACCGAAGGGGAAGATGCCGACAAAGGACAGGTTTACCTCTACCGCTACGCAGAAGACAGCTATGGTGAGCCGATTCTGGAAAACATTGAAGATGACGAGGAATTTGAAGTGGCATCCGACGCATTTGACCAGATGCTGGATTCCATGGAATTTGACGAATTGGTCGACGGCGAAGACAGCGGCGAAGACGCTTAATCTTCACATTTCAGCCAAAAATCGGATCGGGGAAATGCGTTTCCCTCGATCCGATTTTTTGTCTTATGGAAAAAGAACCGCTTCCCGTCCGGTCAGCTCATCCAGCACCGAGAAATACTGGTCGAATGTTTTTCGGCAGCACGACGGATTGCAAATTCGAATGCCCGGGGCTCTCAGCCCGATCAGCGCAAACGCCATTGCCATCCGGTGATCGTCATACGTAAGGATGTCGGCATGTTTTGGCATCCCCGGCTCAATCACAATGCCGTCTTCCTCCTCCCTGCAGGAAATCCCCATGCGGGTCAGTTCCGTCACAATCGCCCGAATCCGATTGGATTCCTGAAATCGGATATGTGCGATATTTCGAATCTCTGTCTTACTCCCGGCAAAGGGGGCAAGCGCCGCAAGCGTCATCGTCTGGTCCGAGAAGTCATTCATGTCCACATGTACCCCCGGATAGACGCCGTCTTTCGGCCCGGTCACGCAAATCCCCTCTTTTTGATCTGTCACGACCGCCCCCATCTGCTCCAGCACGCCAAGAAATTTCATGTCTCCCTGCATCGAGGAGGCATGGACATTGCGGACGAGAACCTGTCCCCCTGTCAGCACCGCTGCCGCCCAGAAGTAGCAAGCCGCAGATACATCCGGCTCCACTCCATACGTCCCGGCACGATAGTGCTGTCCTCCCGGGATGGTGTAAGTATCCCCCTGGACGATGACATGACATCCGTATTCCTCCATCATTGTTCGTGTAATCCGGATATAGGAGCCGTCCTTTTTTTCACTCGTGATGTGGATGGCAAGCGTCTGCCCGAGCATCGGAGCCGCCATCATCAGGGCACTTAAAAACTGTGTGCTTTTGCTGATGTCCACGGAAACGTCCAGCTGATTGCGCTTCGTTTCCTCTCCCTGCGATGCCGCGGCATCCTTTTTTGCCTTCTGATATCCTCTTCCCATCACCCGAACCGGAAGAAAGCCTTCTCTCTCCAGAAAAACAAAAGATGCGCCAAGCTGGGTCAGACTGTCAAACAGTGTTTTCATCGGTCTGGCCTTCATCTGATCGGATGCCAGGATGGTATACGATCCGTCCGACAGCGCCAGCATCGCAGTCAGAAAGCGGGCTGCCGTGCCGGCGCTTCCCACATGAATCGTTCCTGTCCGATTAGGAATTGCCCCGCCCATCCCCCGTACAATGACGGTATCTCCCTTACAGGGAGATACCGTTCCGGGCCGCCACACTTCAAATCCCAGGGATTTCAGACAGCCCAGAAACGAACGGGAATCGTCGCTAAACAACACTCCCTTTAGAACCGTCGTTCCCTCCGCGAGGGCAGCCAAAAAGAGTGCCCGGTTGGTCATGCTTTTGGATCCGGGAACCTCCACCATCCCCTTCACAGGGGCAGATACTGTATTTCTCTCATAGATCTCCATTGTTCACCTCATCTTTGCCGTTTTTTTGGATGCCTGTTTCTTTTGCCGGGCAAAGGCCTCACGCTGCAGACTTAATGTCCGTCCGGTGTGCAGTCCAAAAGCGCATCTTCTTCTCTAATTTCCACAAGAATCAGATCTTCCCCGATTTTGCGAATCTTCCCAAACGGAATGACGTACTCGGTGCATCTGCCGAAAATCCCCCAGATTCTTCCCATCCCGGGGACAACAATTGCGGTGATGCATCCGCTGCAGCAGTCAAATTCTACATCGCTGACAAAGCCAAGCCTTCGGCACGTGCAAATGTTAATGACTTCCTTTTGTCGAAGCTCACACAGCCGCATCAATTGTCTCCTTCCAGCCGGATTGTTGTCTGTTTGATCCTATGATATCAGGATCAGCAGTCCTCTATGCCTTTGAACCCCGCAAAACAGCGAAACGATCTGACTGGAGCGGTTTTCTCAGCGCACAATCTCATACACAGCCGAGACAAGGGGCAGGCAGAGGAGACATGCGGCGAAAATTCCTCCCGCGGCCGCAAGGGCTGCAGGCCGGAACAGATCGCTTCCTGCGGCGAGCAGCACACATCCCGCCAGAGCCGTCAGTGTGTTGAGAAGAATCGGGCGCATCTTATCCGCTGCCGCCTGAAGGATGGCGTCTTTTTTCTCTATTCCCTCCAGACGAAGGCTGTCGATACCCGTTGTCAGCGCAGTGCCGCAGCTCCCCGCAAAGCAAAGTGCCATAAATCCTCCGATCATCGTCACCGCGCTGATCTGACTTCCGGAGAAGAACGCTCCGACACACGCGCCCGCAGTGGCCGGCAAAATCGGAGTCATTGCGGCAAGGGGCGTCCGAAACGACTGAAAATGCACCAACAGCAGCAGATAGATGGCGCAAATCCCAAGAAACAGCGCTTCCATCCCGCACACAAACGCACGGATCACATCCTCATATCCGCCTTCTATGTACCACGCATACCCCAATGGCGTCTCCCGGCCATCCAGTTCCTCCCGGATCTGTGCAAGAACCGCTGCGGCCCGGGCATCGTCCTCCAGTCTGACGGTCATCGTCAGGCATCGCTCCTGATTGCAGCGGGTGATCTCTGATGGAGACTGCCGAAGTTCCACCGAGGCAACCTCAGACAGCACCGTCTCCTTTGTCCCTGCCGTCAGTTTAAGCTGGGAGAGATCCTCCATGGACAAACTCTCTCCTTCATCCATCACGAAAATTGAATCGATTTCTCCATCCAAAGACATTTCCATCAAAGAGGCAGCGCCCGTCTGCTCGGAAATCTGCTCATAAAGCTGCTCGGTCGTAAGTCCATGCGCCATTGCCTTTTCCGCATCGACCGTGACATACACTTCTGTCTTCTGCTCCGTTCCGACAAGCGAGACAGATTCGACTCCCTCGATCCGATTTACAATCTGTTCTGCCTCTTCCGCCAGCTCCCGAAGCACCTCCCAGTCATTTCCTTCCACCCGGACAGACAGGCTGCGCTGCGCATTCCACTGCGGATCGCTTTCGATGACGAATGCCGAAATATCGCAGTCCAAATCGGCACAGAGGAGCTCGATCTGGGATGCCATCTCTTTTCCGGAACGTTTCCTGTCCTCCCGCAACGCGACGGAAAAGACTGCCGAAGGGGTCTTCTCGTCTGCGGCGCCGCTGACCGCACAGACCGTTTCCACATCGTCCAGATCTGTCAGCCGCTGCGCGACAGTCTCCACCCATTCGTCTATTTTTTCCCGGTCTTCCTCCGCAGCATCCATCGACACCAAAAGATTTCCTCCATCCGTCTTCGGAAGAAGAGACAGACCTTTGTTTGCCGCTAGGACAATTCCGCCTGCCAAAAGTGCTGCTGCTCCAAGAAGCGCGATCCAGCGGTTTGCCACAGCCCAGCCATTCAGTCTCCCATACAGCCGCGTGATCCAATGCAAAAGAGGATTCTTTCTCTCCCGCATCTCTTTTTTTCGGAAGGAGACAAAGATAGGAATCAGCGTGAGCGCGACGAGAGCGGACGACACCATCAAACAGCACATGGTCAGAGCCGCTTCCCCGAAGAGCTGCCCGGTCATGCCCTGTGCAAAGAACAGGGGGAGCCAAAAGCATCCCGCACCGAGCAGAAATGACAAAATTGCGCCGGAAAAACAGGATGCATTGCCCTGTTTTTCCAAACCAGCCGCCTCTTTCCAGGAAATCCCGCTTTTCTTTCTGCGCACCATTTCCTCCGCCGCAAAGACAGAGGAGCCGGAGAGCATTCCGCTTCCGAGCACGAGCGAGGACAGCGACATCCGGTGCAGCGCAATGTTAAACACCCCCATCATCCCTGCTGTCAGAAGCAGGCTTGCCGGGATGGCGCACACTGTCACAATGGCCTGCCGAAGATCCCCGGACAAGAGCATCACCGCGATGACGGTCCATGCGATCCCCAGCGCCAGCTGCAAAAATGCCTCCCGAAACATCGCTTCCGTCTCTTCCTCCGAGTCGATCAGTGTCGTCACCCGGATCTGCGAATACTGTTCTTCCAGCAGACTACACTGTTCCTTAAACTCGCGGACAGACTGCACGTCCGGGGAAGATCCCTGACGGTTTACCAGAGCGATGACACAGTCATTGCCGTGGATTTTGGCATCCACGCTCTGGGCGCTGTCCGCCTGCGAAATATCCGCCACATCTTCCAGGCAGATCGGGTCAACGCCGTCTATGCCCGGGTCAAACAGGACGAGCGTTTCGATGTCTTCCCGCGTCATTTGACTTCCCTCTACCTGAACCTGGTACGTCACGCCGTCCTCCGTGACGGCACCGGCAGACTGCGAGACGGTCTGCGCTTCTAAAAGGCCTCGAATGAGGTCTGTCGTTATGATCTGATCCAAGTTCGCCGCATTCAGTGTGTTTTCTTGATCTTCATAGAACTGCGCCAGCTGCTCTTCCAACGTTTTCTCTCCGTCGGCTAGTTCGCTGGACGCCTGATTCATCGATTCGATCGCGTCAAGCAGATCCTTTTGCGCATCTTCCTCCTGTCTGTTTAAACGGTCCTGGCTTTCTGATACGATGCCCTGTCCCGCGCTGAGTGCATCCCTCGCCTCATTCAGCGCAGCTCTTGCGCTTTCCAGCTGTGATTTTGTCTCGTTTAGCTGCATTCTCGCCTGGGATGCGGTGTCAATCGATTCTTGAAGGAGGCGCTGGCTTTCCTCCAGCGCAGCCCGCTCCGTCTCGATTGCCGTCCGTTCCAGCTCCAGGGCGGCAAGCCTTGCTGCGATTTCTGTCAGACGGATTCCAATCTGCGCCTGCTCCTGCAAAAGCGCCTCCATTTCCTCTGACACCTGGCTGCCCTCCCCGCTCTCCGCATCCGAGGCGGACGGCTCGGCGTCTGATGTCTCCGCCTCGGATGATGCTTCCTGCGACGGCACTTCCGCGGATGTCTCGGGGGCAGAGCTCTCCTCGGATGGATGTTCCGTCCCATCGGTCTGACCAATCTGGCTAAGGCGATCCGCAATCTCGGCCAGACGCGCCTGAAGCGCGGCCTGTTCCTGCAAGAGCGCCTCTTTTTCCGATTCGTATTCCGCCCATCGCGTGCTACAGGATGCGCTCGCTTCGTCAATCTGACTCTGGCTCTGCGCATTTTGCGCCTCCAGCTGTGCAATTACATTTTCTAGAATCGGAATCATGGCCTCCAGCTGGCTGATCTGGCTTTCCTTTTCTTCCAGACTTGCCTGTGACTGGCTCATGCTGATTTCCTGTTTCAAAAGCTCAAGTTTTCCCGCCAGAAGGCTCTGATCGGAGGCAATCTGCCCCGCTTCCAGCTCCGCCTGCTGTTGTTCCAGCTCCTGTTTTCCGCTCTCAAGCGCTTCTTTCGCCTCTGTCAGCGCCTCTTTTGCCTCCTCCAGCTGTGCGAGAACGGCATTTTTCACCGTCTCATTGGCCTGCTCTACTTTGTCCGGGCGAAGGACAATCTGCAGGGATTGCCCGCTCCCCCCGTAAATGACAGCGCCTGCCGCAGTTATCTCCTCTTCGACAAGCGAAAAAAGCTCGTTTGCGTCCATTCCCTCCGCTTCGATTGCCACGGCGATCGCCGCAGACGAATCCGATGAGACTTTCTCTGCGACCGGTTTTCCGACCGTCCCGGGAAAATCAAACGAAATCTGATCCAGCTTCTGGCTCACATTTACAAAAATCGATTCCCACTCGGCATCGCTCGTCATGGAAGCGGCGACAATCGACTCGTCCGCTCGTGTCACCGACTGCACCGTTTCGATCTGCTCCATTGCGGCCAGCGCCCGCTCAATGGGCCTTGTCACTTCCTGCTCCGCTTCCTCCAGCGTCATTTCGGAGACAGCGGTGCGGACAAGCACGAAGCATTGCCCGGTCTGCGGCATCTGCATTCCTGTCATTTGAGGAAGAACCGCCCCCGCCAGCAAAAGAAGCGCCAAAAAAGCGGCGGCTATGGTATGCGGCTTCCTGACACTGAATCCCGGTATCATAAACATTCCCCATTTCTGCGCAGCTTCTTTGCGCCTTGGAGCCTGCACCGCTGCGCAGACACAAGCTCCGGGCAAAACCATCCGTTACTCAATCTGCGGATTCTGGATCATATACGCCTGAATGTCCGCCTTCATCTGAATCCACGCATCAGGATTCTCTACGTAATATTTGGGACAAATCTTTCCGGTCACATCATAGTGGCGGATGATATGTTCTTCGCTTAGTCCAAATTGCTGACAGAGCCATGCCGTCAGCCGGACAACCGATGCATACGTCGCCTCTCCAAATTTTCCGGTTTCATCCGGGTGACAAACTTCAATGGAAATCGTGTCAATGTTTCGCTCGTTCGTCGCATATGATTTTTCATTGAGCGGAATACATTGAATCACTTCCCCGTCCAGCCCGACAATAAAGTGGGAGCTTCGGCTCTCCTTTTGGTCATCTTTGAGCTTTTCAAAATAATCCCGGTTGTTTTGTGCGCTCGTCCCCGGATTTCCGACGTAGTGGATGGCAATAAAGCGAATGCTGTCCATGTTCGCGCCCGGCCTGGAATACGGGTTGATCGTAAGATATTGGCGGTCAATCCAGGATGGACAAAGAATTCTTGAGATGTCAACGACAAGTCCTCCCGCTGTGGCAAGCGTATAATTTCCGGTGACGCCGACGACCGGGCTGTCCGATTCCTCGGGGGAGGATTCTGCCGCGCCCGATGTTTGCTGGACATCGGATTCTAACGATTGCGCTTCCGGTTCCGACGATCCCTCTTTCTCCGCAAACAGCATCAGGTCAATCATATCCCGGATCGGATTCTGATTGGGCGATTCATCGTTTCCGTGGACCGTCTGTCCCAGATTTATGACTGCCCTCCCGCCAAAAAAGAGGACGAGGCAGACGGCAAATGACGCAATCGCTGTTTTCAAAAGCGAGCTGCCGTTCAGACCCCTCCGAACGATCTCAAATCCGTCCCGAAGCCGCCTCATTCCCGCAGACAGCGCGGCGTTTCTTCGGAGCGCCTGCTTTCGCTTTGCAGCAATCCGCTTTCGTCTCTCCAGATCCGCTTTCCGTCTGTCCTGCTCCTTTTTCTCCCGCAAAGCGCTTCTTTGCACCGCGTCGCTGACGCCCCGCGCCGTCCCTGTCTTTGTATTTTCTGTGCGGCCCGCAGATCCGCTCAGACGTTTCCCTTTCTTTCTTTGCTTTTGCTCCTGAAGCCTTCTCCTGCGCTCCAGTCTTCTCTGCGCTTCTCTTTCCTGCTCCATCTTCTTTCGCATTTCCTCATACGCCCTGATTCGATCCTGCCGGTCCATGCCATACCTCCCCGAATGTCTCCATCTCTTTTTTGCAGCAGCCTGTCCAATTTTTTTATCTTTTCTTATTTACTTTTGTTCATTGCTATACTACAATAGAATTTGATTCGTGTAAAGCCCCCAGAGACATATTTTGACCGAATCGAAAAAAAGGAGGATCAACATGAGTACAACCGGAAAAGCAACAAAGCCGTTTCTGCCCTATGTCGTCGCTCTGTGCGTCCCAATTCTCATCATGCTGCTGATCTTTTTCCAGCGTGAAATATTTCCTTTTGGAAACAATTGTTTTTTGAGCACAGATCTCTACCACCAGTATGCCCCCTTTCATCAGATGATGCGGGATGCCCTGCAGTCGCAAAAGGGGTTGACATATACATGGGACATCGGCCTTGGAACCAATCTACTCTCCCTTTATGCGTATTATCTGGCAAGCCCCATCAACTGGCTTTTGCTCCTCTGCCCGGCAGAATTTGTAATTGAATTTATCACATATGGAATTTTGCTGAAAATTGGACTCGCCAGTGTCACATTCACCCATTATTTAAGGAAACATTGCAGCGCAGACAACTGGTCTCCCGTGTTGTTTGGCATTCTGTACTCTCTTTCCGGGTATTATGCCGCATACAGCTGGAATACGATGTGGCTGGACTGCCTTCTGTTGTTCCCGCTTGTCATCCTGGGACTTGAGCGCCTCGTCAAAGAAAAACGCTTTTTTCTCTACACGGGAAGTCTTGCGCTCTGCATCCTGACCAATTACTACATCTCGATTATGATTTGCGTCTTTTTGGTTCTCTACTTTTTGATCCAGATGGCCATTCAGTCCGATGCATGGATTGTCCGGGATGAGGAAGGGTTTTCCCTTCCGGGGGCGACGATGTACCAGTTCAGCACAAGAGGGCTGACGTTTGCCTTTTTCTCTCTTTTGGCTGGAGGGATTGCCTGCATTTTGCTGATTCCGGTCTACTGTGCCTTTGACATGACCGCCTCCAGCAATTCCATCTTCCCGACGTCGCTGACGTCCTATTTTTCCATCTTTGACATGCTGTCGCGGCATCTGATGAATGTTGACGTCCATCTCGGACTGGATCACTGGCCCAATGTCTTTTGCGGGGTCGGCACGCTTTTGATGCTCCCGCTCTATGTTCTGAACCGATCGGTCAAGCCAAAGGAAAAGATTTTGTTCTTTTTCCTGATCCTGTTTTTCTTGCTGAGTTTTTCCTTAAATGTGCTCAACTACATGTGGCATGGGTTCCATTATCCGAACTCTCTGCCGGCAAGACAATCCTTCCTCTACATTTTTCTTCTCCTGCTCATGGCATATCAGGGATTTCTTGCCATCGGGAAAGTCAGCTCCCGGGCGCTGGTCGGAAGCTTCTGCGGCGTGGCCGCCTTTGCGATTCTCGCAGAAAAACTGATCAGCGAAGATTTTCTGGAGTGGGATTCCTGCTATCTCACCATCGTATTTGCCGGTCTCTACGCGATTCTCGCGCTTGCTGCCCGTCGGCGCAGTCTCGCCAAAGATATGCTTTACTTGCTGACCATCACCATCCTGACGATCGAAATGACCCTCAACACAAGCGAGACGAGTGTCCGCACGGTCAGCCGCACCAATTATGTGCAGGAAGATCCGCATATGCAGTCGCTGATTGAGATTGCCTCCGACCTGGAAAACGGCGGATTTTTCCGCATGGAGAAGATGAGTACCCGGACCAAAAACGACGGCGCATGGCTTGGATATCATTCCGGATCGATTTTCTCCTCCTCCGCCAACGCAAACCTCACGGCGTTTTATAAGAAAATGGGAATGGAGGGATCGACGAATTCCTACAGCATGAACGGATCCACACTTTTCACCGACTGCTTGCTCGGCATCCGCTATGCAACATCGAAGTCTTCCGAAGCCCAGACAGATCTCCAAAAGCTCTGCGCTCAGACGGAGATGGTCAATCTCTACGCCAATACGTATGCGCTCTCGCTCGGCTTTTTCGTCGAGGAAGGCGTTTCCGATGCGCTGCTGACCGCCACTTCCCCGATAGAAAACCAGAACCGTCTGGCGGAACGGCTGACCGGCATATCGGAACTTTTCACACAAGTTCCCACAACGACGGCCGGCAGCAAGGAAGTCCGGGTCATTGCCGAGCAGGACGGATACCTCTATGCCTATGTGACGAAGGGAAACGGGGTGAAAAACGTCTCTGTCTCCGACGGCTCCTCCGATCGGGAATACAGCCATCTTGACCGCGGATATCTCATCGACCTTGGCTACCGCACAACCGGAGACATGGTAACACTCTCCACGGAAGATGAGGGAACGCTGATTGTAAGCGCCTATCTGCTGGATGAGGAAAAGCTTGCCGCCGTCTATGAAGTGCTCAGCGAAACGCCCATGACCATCGATCACTATGACAGCGCGAGCGTCTATGCCCACATCGAGGCGCCAGCGGATGGGCGGCTGCTGACAACAATTCCGATCGAGGACGGCTGGAGTGTGTGGGTGGACGGGGAAGAAGTAGAGACAGAGCCATTCCAGGACGCTTTCCTAAGCGTTTCCCTGACAGAGGGATCCCATACACTGGAATTTCACTACAAAACCGAAGGACTTTCCCTTGGAATTTCCCTGACCGTGCTCAGCCTCGCTCTGTTTCTTTTGTCCTCTCTTATTGTCTATGTCATCCTGCGGCCATTTCCCTCTCAAAACGGGAAGGACAAAACGAGAAAAATCCCTGTTTGGCAGAAGGCCGAGGAGGATCCGAGTGAGGAAGACTTCGCCAGAGAATCGTCTCCAGAGGAAGGGGACGTGCGCGAAGCCCCACAAAAAGAAGAGCGGGATTTTCTCGACCCCCTTTGGGAGGAGGTACAAAGCGCGCGCGAGGAAATCCCGCAGGAGGAACAAAATCCAGGCGAACAGCCTCAGGAACAGAAATAGAGACAAGGCAAGGATATCATTCTATCTGAAATATTGTCAAATGGCAGGGGATTGGCCGCGCTGTGTCCATCTTTCTGTCAGAAAAAAACAGCGCAGAAATGGAGATTATCATGAAACTTTGGGGAGGACGTTTTACGAAAGAAACGAATGAACTTGTCCAGCAATTTAATTCTTCAATATCCTTTGACAAACGATTTTTCCGGCAGGACATCGAGGGCAGCATCGCGCATGTGACGATGCTGGAACGGCAGGGCCTTCTCACGATGGAGGAACTGGATTCGATTGTAGAGGGACTGATGCAAATTAAGGTGGAGATCGAGGAAGGGACGCTTCCCATTGATGAGAGCTGCGAAGACATTCACAGCTTCGTGGAGTCCAATCTGATCGCCCGGATTGGTGAAACCGGAAAGAAGCTTCACACCGGCAGAAGCCGCAACGACCAGGTCGCACTGGACATGAAGCTCTATACGAGAGAGGAGATCACTGCCATTGACAAGCGGCTTTTCTCCCTGCTTGAAGCGCTCTATGCCATTATGAAAGACAACACCGAGACTTATCTCCCGGGATTTACGCACCTTCAAAAGGCACAGCCCACGACACTCGCCCACCATGTCGGCGCTTATTTTGAAATGTTCCGGCGCGACCGGAGCCGCCTGTCCGACATCTATGCGCGCATGAATACGTGTCCGCTCGGAAGCGGGGCGCTTGCGGGAACAACGTATCCGCTCGACCGGGATTACACCGCCTCCCTTCTCGCCTTCGATGGGCCGACGCAAAACAGCATGGACTCCGTCTCCGACCGGGATTATCTGATTGAGCTTTTGAGCGCGCTCTCGACCATTATGATGCATCTGAGCCGTTTTTGTGAAGAAATCATTCTCTGGAACAGCAATGAATATCGTTTTATAGAATTGGATGATGCCTACAGCACAGGAAGCAGCATTATGCCACAGAAAAAAAATCCGGACATCGCCGAACTGATCCGTGGAAAAACCGGCCGTGTCTACGGCGCGCTGATTTCTCTCCTCACTACAATGAAAGCGCTTCCGCTCGCCTACAACAAGGATATGCAGGAAGACAAGGAGATGACCTTTGACGCCATTGACACCGTAAAGGAATGTCTTACGCTTTTCACCGGCATGATCTCCACCGTTCAATTTCACCCGGACGTGATGGAAGCCAGCGCCCGCAACGGTTTCACCAATGCGACCGATGCCGCTGACTACCTTGTAAATCACGGCGTTCCCTTCCGGGATGCACACGGCATCGTAGGGCAGCTCGTTTTGTACTGTCTGGACAAAAACATTGCCCTGGACGACTTGACAATGGAGGAATGGAACGCCAAAAGCCCTGTGTTTGAGGAGGACATTTATGATGCCATCCGCATGAAATCGTGCGTAGAAAAGCGCCTCACAAAGGGCGCTCCGGGAAAGGCCGCCATGGAGGAGGTGCTTGACTCCTACCGGCGTTATCTGGATCTGTAAGCAGAAGCCGGGAATCATTCCTGCCCTGGCTCCTGCTCAATTACCTCACGGATGATATAGCGGGGTCTCTCTTTGATCTCGTCGTATATTTTGGCAATATAATATCCGATTACGCCAAGACTGACCATGAGAACCCCTCCGATGATCAGAAGCAGGATGATCACGGTTGTAAATCCCTCCACTGCATGTCCGGTTCCCCATCGCATCAGTGTCTGAATCATCAAAATGAGCGAGCAGACGAGAAACAGCGCGCCCAGTCCGGGGATCAGATAGAGCGGTGCGGCGGAAAAGGATGTGACATTGTTGACCGCGTAGCGGATGAGACTTTTGAGCGACCATTTGCTCGTTCCGAATTCCCGCTCCGCCACCTCAAAGGAGATGGTGATCGACCGGTAGCCGACCCAGAAGGAAAGCGCGCGGAAAAACGTATTCCGCTCCTTTAGCTCCAAAAGCGTGTTGACAACCTTTCGGTCCAGCAGCTTAAAGTCAGAGGAGGCTTTCATATCGATTCCGGACAGGCGGCTGATCAGCCGGTAAAACAATCCCGCCGACAGCCGGTGAAAGAGCGATTCCTTTCCGCGGTCGTGTTTCACGCCCTCCACAATCTCATATCCCTGTTCCCACAGTTCTACCATCCGGGGAATCATCTGAGGGGGATGCTGTAGATCGCAGTCCATGACGACACAGCAATCCCCCTTTGCCTGGGACAGACCTGCAAAGATGCAGGCTTCTTTCCCGAAGTTCCGGCTGAGCGAAACGCCCCGCACATGATGATTCTCTCTCGATGCCTTTTTGATCTCACTCCATGTCCTGTCTTTGGATCCGTCATTGACAAAAATAATTTCGTGCGAAATGTGATGGTTTTCTAAAACGCCGCTGACAACGCAGCTTGTATGAACAATATTTAGCTCCTCGTTGTACGAGGGAATAATCACAGACAGCAGCCCCATACTCAATACCCCCGCTCGATGCGGTCGTACTTTGGCATCGGACGATAGCGAATCAGTTTTTCGGTTTTGGCGCGCTCTTTGTATTGTTCAATATATTGTATTCTCTCTTCCTGCCCAAGATTGGTCCACTGCAGGAAATCTTTTTCGCAGGCTGCCATCATCTCACCGCATCCGCTGCACGCCACAGACCGCTTGCCGTTTACCATCCGGACTTCGCCGCAGTTTGTACAGATAAAAACATACATCATAACTGTTGCCTCATTTCTTTTCTATTTCAGGGAAAGCTTTTGTTTCATTTCAAAGTATCTTCGTCACGGAAAAAAGGAGAAACCGTCCTCCTCGCCTCTATAAATTGCCTGCTGAATCCCCTGAACGTTCGCCGCAAAGTCAAGGAGAAGAACCGCCTTTCCATCGATGGTGGCGTTGCTCCATGTTCCGTCCAGCGGGATGCGATTTTGTTCGACGTCGTATCCCATATAGAAAACCGCCTTCATCATCAGGCAGGCCAGCGTATGGTCGTCCAGGTTCGTCACCACCTTCGGGAGAACCGTATCGGTCAGCCGATATAGCTGTGTGGGATTTAATTTTTTTACTTGTTGTATAATTCCCTCAATGACTTCTCTTTGCCGCTGTGTCCTCTGAAAATCAGAGCCGATGTAGCGGATTCTGGCGTAGCTCAGCGCCTGCTTGCCGCCAAGCAGCTGCACCCCCGACGACTGCAAATATCCGTCGCCAAACTCCGCGCCCAGAAGTGTATTGATCTCATTGAGATACCCGTTGACATACTCGCGCTCTTCCTCGCTCACATCAATCCAGACGCCTCCCACCGCGTCCACAATGTCCACAAATGAGTAAAAATCAATTTTTACGTATCCATCGATCGCAATCTGAAACGTCTCCTCCACCGTCTGAACCGTCAATGCCGCACCGCCAAACTGATAGGCCGCATTGATCCGGTTTTCCCCATGTCCCTCGATCGGAACATAGCAGTCCCGAAGGATCGATGTCATCATTATTTTGCGCGTTCTCTCGTTGATGGTGAGAAGAATCATGGCGTCGGAGCGGGTTGTGTCATCGCTGTGCCGCTCATCGGTTCCGATGACAAGAATGTTTTTTACACCTCTCTGGGACATGACATTGGATGCGCGCACGTAGGACGTCTCATACGTCTGGTAATCCACTTTCGCGGCGATGTGTCTTGCCGCCGCATACAAAACCGCCAGCAAAATGAGAAGCACCAGAATGCATTTCCAGAGAAAGATTCCAAGCCTTCTCGTCCGGCTCTGCCTTCGCGGTGCGGGCGCCTGTTTCTTTCTCTGTGATGCAGGCGCCGCCTGCAGCTTTCCTTGCGGCGTCTCTCTTCTCTCACTGGCACGCGCGCGCGAACTGCGTTTCTTTTTCTTCACAGGCTCTCCGAAATCATCCGGCACCCGGTCAATGTCCTCCTCTACCTTTCTTTGAATGGCCTTTGCCCTTCTTAGAATCTCCTTTTCTTCTTCTGTCAGATCTGCCATCTTTTTTCCTCTTTTCCGCGCTGCCCGAGTGAAATAACATGTATCGCACAGCGCCGTACCGGCAGCGCGCAGGCACAGCACCGAGACGGTTTTTTTATGATTTTTTCTTTTTGCGTATTTTTCATGTAATTCTCATCTTTTCGGAGCCGTCGTTTAGAATGACGGCAAGCGATGTCATCATGGCGTTAAACAAAAACAGAAACAGCAATACCTCCCCGATCTCCATCTCCCCATCGTAGGCCAAAAGACAGAGGATACTGCCCATCGCAAGATACAGAAATCCGCTTCCAAGCCGCATGGCGGCTGCCAGCGCCCCCTGCAAAAGGCGGACTCCCAATGTCTCCTTCTTATGGCGAAGCACCTCGGCAAACTGTTCCCGCTCCATCGGGGCGAGATGACACAGATGCATGGAGGGCAGCTGGGCGGTATATTCCCGGATATACTCTTTGATCACACGGTTTTGGCGGTTTTTCTTTCGGATCAGATTTTTCTTCTGCCACTCTGTCAGCCACCAAAAGAGAAACCATACCGGAAGCAG
>CASGAH010000009.1 GCA_949299375.1 uncultured Eubacteriales bacterium
CTCGTATCCGCCACGGCGTGTCAAAATCCGGCTCGCCCACTCCAAGGGAGATGGCGTCCTTCATCTCATTTGCCACATCGAAAAATTTGCGGATCCCGGAGGGCTGTATTTCAACGATTTTCTTTGATAATGGATTTCTCATTACAGTATCACCGGTATCCTTTCCGACTCTTTTTTCGTCACCATGATAGTGCCGTGGTCTTTGTATTTCTTAAGAATGAAATGTGTTGCGGTGCTTAATACCCCATCCAGCGGAGACAGCTTCTCCGAGACAAACCGGGATACCTCTTTGAGCGTCTTTCCCTCCAGAGTCACGAGCAGGTCATAGCTGCCTGAGATCAGATAAACCGCATAGACCTCCGGATAATTGTACAGCCGCTCTGCGATCCTGTCGAACCCGCGGTCTCTCTGCGGCGTCACGCGCACCTCGATCAGGGCCGTCACCATCTCCACACCCGCTTTATCCCAGTCGATCAGCGTGTGGTATCCGCAGATGACCTTCTCCTTTTCCATCTCCGCCATTTCATTTGCCACATCCGTCTCTTCCACGCCCAGCAGGACCGCCAGTTCGCCAAGCTCCACCCGGCTGTGCTTTTCAATATATTTCAAGATTTCTATCCTCAGAGCTTCCTTCTTCTCGTTCATCTTATTTCCTCCTGTTTTTCATTTTTATGATGATGTCTTTTCCTGCCTCCCGGCCTGCCAGAGCGCCAGCTCGTCCGGCGCGGGCCTGTCCAGGTATCTCACTTCTTCTCCGCTTGTGATCACCCGCGCGTTCCGCGATTTTGTGACCCCAAGCCTTCCGGCTCGCGCGCCTGCCTTCTCCAGGATCTCTATCACTGTCTGCGCATCCTCTGTCACTATAAGAAAGCTTCCCGCAGACGTCATCTGATAAGGATTCAGGCGGTAGAATTCGCAGATTTCCACGGTCTCCTGCCGGATGGGGATTGATTTGAAATCAACCTCCATTCCAAGCCCGGCGCCGTCCATCATGTTCCAGAGTGCCGCCAAAACGCCCCCCTCGGAGAGGCTATACATCGATGCCCCAAAAGAGGCGCCGACAGCGGCTTCCTCCGCCACAGACAGGAGTGATTTCATCTCCCTGGCTCCTGCGAGGAAATCGTCCGTGTAGCGGCGGCAAAGATCGCGTTCCCGTTCCGACACAAGAAGGACCGTCCCCTCCATGCCGATCTGTTTTGTCAGCACCAGATCCCATCCCGGC
The DNA here is from genome assembly GCA_949299375.1 of uncultured Eubacteriales bacterium. Classification (GTDB taxonomy): domain Bacteria; phylum Bacillota; class Clostridia; order Lachnospirales; family Lachnospiraceae; genus UBA2942. Next base: position 1,223 of record CASGAH010000009.1, read on the forward strand.
TTCGGGCTGACTGGAACGCCCCTGGCATATCCCACTGCGGTCAATGCTGCAATGGGGAGTGTCACCCCCTGCGACACCGTCGTATGTCCCCCCAGGACAGAGAGGCTGAGGCTGCTGCAAATCTGTTGAATCTGTTTTGTGATCTGCGCCAGATCTTCCTCCTGTGCGGAAGGCGGAAGTATAATCTGATCGGAAATTCCGACCGCCTCGGCTCCGGACGCCGCCAGATGGTTCAGACAGCGCAGGACGCCGCAGAAAAGCATCTCTTTTCCAGACAGCGCAACCGGAGCGCATGACATAACAAAAACCCCGTCCTCCTTACAGGAGAGGACGGAGCTGCTCTTTCCCACACCGGCGTCCAGAAGGACTTCACTCCTTCCGGACGGCATATGTCTCAATACACTTCTTTTTAAAACATTATACGGTGCTTTGCCCTTTTGCATGAATTTCTCCCTCATTCATTTTCCTAAGCTTCCTACGGCTGCGAAGGCATGGTCTCGCTCTCTGCCGGAGTTGTCTCCGCCGGTGTTGTCGGCGCTGGCGTCGTCTCTGCCGGTGTCGTCTCCGCCGGTGTTGTCGGCGCTGGCGTCGTCTCTGCCGGTGTCGTCTCCGCCGGTGTCGTCGGCGCTGGCGTCGTCTCTGCCGGTGTCGTCTCCGCCGGTGTCGTCGGAGAGGAATTGTTCGACTTTGGCGATCCATCCTCATTTAAGTTCTGTCCAATCCACGGAATCACAGTAATTCCAGTGAGATCTTCGCTCGTCGGATCCCAGTAGCGTCCGTCTCTTACAGAGACTTTTGCCGCATGGTCTCCATTTTCCAATGACTCAAGCCAGTACAGCACCGAGATATCCCATCCGACGGTCACAACACCCTGCACCTGCCGGTAGGAGCTGCGGTTGATCTTGACATCTTCCACAATATTTCCATCAACCCGAACCCGCTTCCAGCACTCTGCAACAACCGCAGGACAAACACCCACATTGGTCTGCACAGCAAGACGAGGGATATTCGCAGAGTCTGCCGGAACAGTAGACGGCGTAAAGCGCTTTACAACGTACAGTGGCTCTGGAAATTCTTCTTTGATTGTCTTATGATAATACTCAACCGTCCGGTTGGATGGCCGATACTCTGTTCCATATATGGTAACCGTAATCGTACTTCCCTCTTTTCCAGTGTTTCTGATTCCGGATTCAATGTAAATGGGATGTTCCAGATTGTTTCGGAACTTAAAATCATTTCCACTCGGGTGGATCATGGCATCCATGGAATACTCCACATAGTTTGATACGTGGGAATGGTTCCTTCGATATGTGATCTCTACCTCTGAGTACAAAAGCGCATCATACAGTGTTGTCGCAAGCTGACAAACACCCCCTGCGATATCATTTGTATTCTCGTTGCCGATGATGGTTCCGGCATCCCTGTATCCCTCTTCATATGTGAACGGAGCGAGAACACTCAAAAGTGACACCTCCTGCCCCGGAAGGACAACCGTTCCATTTAATTTTGATGAAGAAAGTCGCAGATTTTCTGTACGGTCCACATCTGCACCGTTAAACTCTGTCGTAAACGTTCCAAGCACATCATGGTTGAGGTTATCGTATGCCCCTACCGGCACACTCGGCTCCGTTGTAATTGCCTGAGCGGTATACGAAATGACTGTCGATTCCCCTTCACCGGACATATCCTGCTGAAGGTGCGTTTTGAGATCCAGGATAATCTGGTCCACATTGAAGTCAACGCCTGTAGCGCCATGCGTTGTCACAAATCCATTGGATGTCTTTTGAAACGTCGGCTCCTCCATCGCAACGCGGTATTTCTCCGCGTAAGAAGAGACAATCTGAGCCAGCTTTTCTTCGTTGTAGGAGACAACTGGTTTGATGTCAACCGGCTCTTTCTGAAGATCCTTTTCCTTCTTGTAGCGCTGAAGCACGTTTCCGGATGGAATGGCTTCCTCCAGCTCCGTCAGGGCAGTATCTTCCCCTTCTATTGTCAACTCAAGCTCCTCCATTGTAATCACTTCTGTCGCACTGCCCATCGTCAGTTCAATGGTTCGCTCGTTGAAATATGTCATGTATTCCACAATTTTCTCTTTTGCTTCCTCCGGAGTCAATCCAGCTAAACTGGTTCCATTAAAAGAGATCCCCTCTGGAACAGTCTTCGCGACCCCCGGTTTCGCAATGACAACTGCTCCCATCACAATCAGGATTGCTGCTGCGGTCACGACAATCCATAATGCTCTGTTCTTTTTCATCGTTTCCTCCATGTTCTGCTGTGTTTGATACATCACCCGGCACCGGTCTTGATGCCTCCTAACATTCTACCATATAATTTATTTTTTGCAACTACTCTTTTATAAAAGAGCCATAACACTCGACAAAACTGGCATAATTACCATTGCTATCACCAAAATGATAATGATAATAGACGAAATTACCTTTTTGGAATTGTTCTTTTTCCAGTGACTCATCATTCTCCTCCTCTTTTCCCACTGTCAATCACTTACTATAACCGTTTTCGCGTCTTTTGTCAACGGATTTCGATTTCGGTAATCAAACAGGATTACCTGCGCCGCCTTCTGCGGAAGAATGGTTCCGGCCGTCTCTTCGATGCGGATTGGAAACCGCTCCAGCCGCGTCATGCTCATCATCTGCTTCCAGGAATATCCCTCGTATCCGCGCAGCAGCTTCGGGTTTTTCTCTTCCTCTTCAAAAAAAGTTCGCACCCACTCCCGCGGCGGCCTCCATTCGGGTGCGAAATCCGCCGTTGTCTTTTTATTCTCTCTCAAACAAAAGTCATACCAGAGCAGGCTGTCCAAAACCGCCGTCAGATCGCACAGCGGTTCCGCCCGTTTGGGGAAGATCTGTTCCCGCACAAAAGCGCGCAAAATCTCATATCGCTCCATCCGGCTGTGACTTATTTTTTCTATCTGCTTTTGCCGGCAGTAGTCTCCAAACGCCTCATAAAACAAAAACGGACGTTCCCAGAAATGCTCGATCCACGTCAGCACAGTGGTAAATTGTCCGCTGTTATAGTATGCCTCCAGCACTGCTTCCACTGACTTTAAGCGGATGATTTCCTCATATGACATCCAGCGGGTGCGCATCACCTCATAGGGCGGTTTCGTCTCATAGACAATGCCGTAGTCCGAAACCCGATCATACAGACTCGACCCTTTCAGCACTTTCAAAAATCCAAGCTGAAGCTGATCGGGCTTTAGGCGATAGACATCGTCAAACGAATGTCCAAAGCGCTCATATCCCTCCATCGGAAGCCCGGCAATCAGATCTAGATGCTGGTGAATGTTTCCCATCGCTCGGATGCGCCGAACCGCCCGGGACAGCGCCGAAAACGGAACAAAGCGGCGAATTTCCCGGAGCGTATCGGGATTTGTCGTCTGGACCCCGATCTCCAGCTGAATCAGCCCCGGGCGCATCCGGGACATCACCTGAAATTCCTCCTCGCCAAGCAAGTCCGCAGAGATCTCAAAGTGAAAATTGGTCACGCCGTTGTCGTGTTCCAGCAAATATGTCCAGATGGCAAGGCTGTGACTTTTTTTGCAATTAAACGTTCGGTCTACCAGTTTCACCTGGGCAACCCGCTTCTCCAGGAAAAAATCAAGCTCCCGCTTGACTGTCTCCAGGTCCCGGAATCGAACCTGCTTTTCAACCGAAGAAAGACAGTAGGAACAACGAAACGGGCATCCCCGGCTTGTCTCATAGTATACAATCTTATGTTCCTGAAGCGGAAGGTTTCGGTAGAGGAACGGAACATCCTCAAAATGCAGCATCGGCCTCGGCTCTGTTTTTACCGCCGCAGACTCCCCCGCACGATAACAGAGCCCGCGAATCTGTTCCAGCTCAACCGTTCCCTCCACATAATGTTCCATCAGCTGCAAAAAGGTGGCTTCGCCCTCTCCGACCATAACTCCGGCCGCTCCCGGCATACGATTCAGCGTTTCCTCTGCGTCATACGATACTTCCGGCCCTCCAAGCCAGATCGCCGTTTCCGGAAGAAGGTTGTGCAGATCCTGTACCAGCGCTTCCACATAGGAGATGTTCCAGATATAGCAGGAAAATCCAATTGCATCCGGCCTGCGCCGGTAAATGCTGCTGCGAATCTCCCCCAGCGCTTCATTGATCGTAAACTCAGCCAACTCCACGTGCTGGGCGTATCGCCGGGCATATTCTTTCAAACTGTAGATTGCCGGATTGCTGTGAATATATTTCGCATTGATTGCCACCAACAAAAATTTCATCTGGATTTATTCCTTCCCGTCGGCCCGCCGGTACACAAGCGCTATACATGCAGCTCCGGCTGCCAGAATGAAAATGGCAATAAACTGGGAAGTGGACAGCATCCCAACGCTGCCTCTTGGATCTCCGCGGAAAAATTCAATCACAAATCGCCCTATGCTGTAGAGCAGCAGCCAAAGTCCTCCCACTGCGCCGTCCGGATGTTTTCGCCTCGCGTAAAGGCACAAAATCAGACAGATCAAAAAGTCTCCGGCGCTGGAAATGAGCTGCGTCGGGATAAGCGCCACGCCATCGGGAGCAAACGGCGAATCATGAAATACGACGCCCCAGCTTCCGTCGGTCTCTCTCCCGTAGCAGCAGCCGGCCAAAAAGCACCCGATCCGTCCAAATCCCTGTGCGAGGGAGACCGAGGGCATTGCCAGGTCAAAATGTTTTAAAAAGTTCAACCGGTTCCTTCGAACGAAGAGAAAACCTCCGAGAATTCCTCCGAGGATTCCCCCATATACAACAAACCCGTTGGTAACGTCCAAAAGAATCTTTGGATTTTCGATGATGCTTTTGATTTCGGTCACATAATACAGCACCTTGGCTCCCAAAAGCCCGCCGCCGATACACCAAAACGCCAGCGACACAATCTTGTCGGAATCCAGACCCATCGCTTTGCTTCGCCGTTCTGCCAGAACAACGCACAAAATAAATCCGAGCGCAATCATAAATCCGTAGCTGTAGACGGTAATCGGCCCTAGCTGAAACAATTGATATTTCATACACAACCTTCCTTTTCCAAATCCTGCGTGAACTGACATCAGTATACCACATTTGTCCGCCATTTTCCAGACGATTTTTGCAAATGGCTTCCCATTCTCACAGACATTGCTTCCCGCAGGCGAAACGTCTTAAGGTTTTTTCTCAGGAGTAAATCGGGGTTTGAAAAACAACCCGTGCTTTTGACGAATGCTCCTTTTTGTAGAAGCAATACATGTGGTTTAAGAGATCCTTTCTCGTGATGATCCCGATAAACGTTTCCTTGTCGTCCACAACCGGAACAAAATTCTGCTTCATCGCCATCTCAATGGCATCCTCCATCTGGCAGGAAATTTTTACGGCATCGATCTGTGTCTTCCGGGCAAGATCTCTCATCGGCATCGTCCGCAGAGCGGAAGCGTGCTCCAACTGCCCGGATATCATGAGGCGAAGGAAGTCCCCCTCCGTCACGGTCCCAATGTACGTTCCTTCCCGGCTAATAAGCGGCACTGCCGTGTAACCGCAGCGCTGCAGTTTCCCAATTCCCTGTTCTACGGTGTCATTCTCCTCCAAATACATCACATCACTTTTGGGCGTCAAAAAAAATAAAATGTTCATAAAATAAACCCCTTCCTGTTCTGCTTTCTCCAGTGCTTTTCCCCTGTACCGTTTCTCCTGCAGCTGGATCTCCTCCATTATACCATCCACTTATGTCCATCTTTTTAATAATTTCTGATCTTTTTCTTACAAAAGTCTATCCCAATTGCAGTGAGGTGCTTGTTACGAAAAAAAAGCCCGTTGAAACGTTTCAAACGCTTCAACGGGCTTTTTTGCCTTCTCTTATCTTGTCCTTTTGCCCGTCAAGTCTTATTCGATTACCTGGATCACAGGGTCAAGCCAATTCTGTCTGAGTTCTTCTACCTTCCCTGCATCACAATATGCCGCAACAGACGGATCGATTGGAATCTTTGTCCACGTCTGGATCGAAAATTCTTTTGCTGCGGCCTCCACCTTGCTGCTTCCAAATACTTCAATCCGCTTTTTGCAGTCCGGGCATTCCAAATAGCTCATGTTCTCCACAAGCGCCAGCGTTGGAACATTCAGAGCAGACGCCATATTCACGGCCTTTGCCACAATCATCGACACCAGATCCTGCGGTGAAGTCACAACAATAATTCCATCCAGCGGAATCGACTGATAAACGGTCAGCGGTACATCCCCTGTTCCCGGAGGCATATCAATGAACATATAATCGACGTTTCTCCAAAGGACTTCTGCCCAGAGCTGTGTCACGACGCCGGAAATCACGGGACCTCTCCAGACAACCGGGGTTGTCTCGCTCTCCAGGAGCACATTGAGCGAAATGAGCTTCACTCCCTCTTTGGAAACTACCGGCAAAATCCCCTCTTCCGTGCCAATGGCATGTTCGTGGATTCCAAACATTTTGGGAATCGACGGTCCTGTGATGTCGGCATCCAAAACAGCCGTCCGGTATCCTTTTCGGTTCATGGCGCAGGCAAGCATCGACGTCACAAATGATTTTCCGACGCCTCCCTTTCCGCTCACAATTCCGATCACTTTTTTAATATGGCTTGTCGGATGCGGCAGTTTCAGCAAACTCTCCGCAGTTCTGTCTTCGCAATTTTTCGCGCATCCGGCGCAATTATGATTGCACTGTTCCTTTTCACTCATAAGGCAATTCCTTTCCTGGAAGCAGGATTTTGATTGTGCAGCAAAAATGTTGTTGCATTTTCTCCTGATCTGTGTTACGATAACGGCACATGGGGCGTTAGCGCAGTTGGGAGCGCGCCACACTGGCAGTGTGGAGGTCACGGGTTCAAGTCCCGTACGCTCCATTGACGTTCTTCCAACCTGATTGTATACCGTTTGCGTTCGATTGTCAACATTCCTTTTGGAATCCTGTCTGACCCGTCTGACCCGAACAAGACGAATTCTCTCTTCTGATTACTGAATGGATACCACTTTATAGTCCTGATCTTCCACCGCTTTTCTCAAAACAGCATCCTCAACGGCTTTGTTGAGTGTCACAACTGCACTTCCCGCTTCGTGGCTCACAACTGCCTGATCTACTTCCGGAAGTGCTTCCAACACTTTCTTTACTCTCGCCTCGCAGTGTCCGCACATCATTCCCTCAATCTTCATTGTCTTTTCCATTTTTGGGTTCTCCTTTTTCTTTTTTCTATTTCTTTTTTTATCTTTTCCCGCGTCGCGCATCGGGAAGAAATTCAGGCGCAGCGCATTGGAAACAACGCAAAAGCTGGACAGGCTCATGGCAGCCGCGCCAAACATCGGATTTAATTTCCACTGGAAGATCGGGATCCAGACACCTGCCGCCAGGGGAATTCCGATCACGTTGTAGAAAAACGCCCAGAACAGATTTTCATGAATGTTTCGCAGCGTCGCCCGGCTCAGGCGAATGGCGGCCGGCACATCTGTAAGTCTGCTTTTCATCAGCACAACATCCGCAGCATCCACCGCAATATCGGTTCCCGCGCCGATGGCGATTCCGATATCTGCCCTTGTCAGCGCCGGGGCATCGTTGATTCCGTCTCCGACCATCGCCACCTTTCCAGTCTCCTTGAGCGAGCGGATGACACTTTCTTTTCCATCCGGCAGGACTCCGGCAATCACCTCATCGACCCCCGCCTGCTTTCCAATGGCTCTGGCGGTCCGCTCATTGTCCCCGGTCAGCATGATGACACGAATTCCCATATTTTGCAGCTCTCTCACTGCCTGAGGGCTGTCTTCTTTGATCTCATCCGCAACTGCGATGATTCCGGAAAACTTCTGCCCGCTCGCAAAAAACAGCGGTGTTTTACCTTCCTCTGCCAGCTGCTTCGCCCGCTCCTGAAACGGCTGCGGCACAGAAAGCTGGCTGCTGATAAATGCCGCGCTCCCTCCGATGAGCCGCTCTCCGTTTTTCATTGCAGAAAGCCCGTTTCCAGGCAGCGCCTGAAAATCGGAAACATCGGATTCCCCGATCTGTCTTTTTTCTGCCTCGCGCAAAATGGCCTTTGCCAGAGGATGCTCGCTCTTCTTCTCCAGGGAAGCCGCAAGCAAAAGAAGTTCCTCCTCTTTCACGCCCTGTGCCGGAATCAGGTCCGTCACATTCGGCTCCCCGCTTGTGATCGTACCCGTCTTGTCCAAAACGACGATCTCCGTCCTTCCGGCTTCTTCCAGGGAAACCGCAGTCTTAAACAGAATTCCCTGTCTGGCGCCCATTCCATTTCCTACCATAATCACCACCGGTGTGGCAAGTCCAAGTGCACACGGGCAGCTGATTACCAAAACGGAAATTCCTCTCGCAAGGGCGAATCCAAAGCTCTCCCCTGCAATCAGCCAGGCTGCCGCTGCAATCAGCGCAATGACAATGACCGCCGGAACAAATACGCCCGACACCCGGTCTGCCACTTTCGCAATCGGCGCCTTCGTCGCCGCAGCGTCGCTGACCATGCGAATGATCTGGGAAAGCGTCGTGTCTTCCCCCACCCGGGTCGCTTGACATTGAATAAATCCGGATTGATTGACTGTGGCGGCAGACACACTGTCCCCCGGCACTTTGTCGACCGGAATGCTCTCTCCGGTCAGCGCCGCCTCATTGACTGCGCTGCTCCCCTCTGTGATCACTCCGTCAACCGGAATATTTTCTCCCGGACGAACGACAAAGAAATCTCCTTTCCGCACCTGCTCGATCGGTACGGTCTGCTCCTCCCCATTCCGGAGTACCGTCGCTGTCTTGGGGGCAAGCTTCATCAGACTTTTGAGCGCGCTGGTCGTCTTTCCTTTGGAGCGCGCCTCCAGCATCTTGCCCACCGTAATCAGCGTCAGAATCATCGCTGCCGATTCAAAGTAGAATTCGTGCATATAGTGCAAAACAGCGTCCGCATCCGCGCGCAGCTGTGCGTCTGTCATTGCAAACAGCGCATAGGTGCTGTATCCAAACGATGCGCCGGCTCCCAGGGCTACGAGCGTGTCCATGTTTGGCGCCCGGTGCCACAGGCTGCGGAATCCGCTGATGAAAAACTTCTGATTGATAACCATCACAGCGACGGTGAGCAAAAGCTGCAAAAGTCCTATGGCGACATGGTTTTCCGCAAGTTTCGACGGAAGAGGCCATCCCCACATCGTATGTCCCATTGAAACGTACATCAGCGCGAGGAGAAATCCAAGGGAGGAGAGCAGCCGCTTTTTCAGCACCGGCGTCTCTTTGTCTTTTAACAGTTCTTCCTCCGCCGCTGTGCTCCCCTGCCCTGCTGCACTTGCAGCTGCATTGTTTGCAGTTGTATGTTTGAGCGAGGCGCCATACCCGGCCTCCTCAACTGCGGCAATGACCAAGTGAGCATCGGCAGTCCCCTCCACCCCCATCGAATTGGTCAGCAGGCTGACCGAGCAGGATGTTACCCCCGGCACTTTTGACACCGCTTTCTCAACGCGGGCGCTGCAGGCCGCGCAGCTCATTCCGGTTACAGAATATTGTTCCACGTAGTATCCCTCCTTTATTCTGCCGCAGCAGATCGCATCGACTGCACAGCAGTTGAAATACCTCATCCAGGTGCCCTTATTATATACCCTGGTAGGGTATCTGTGAAGTAGGATTCTCAAAAATTCCTTCTCCCGGTTTTTTCAGGCTCAAAGCGCATTGTTATCTCCAGACGATCTCCTGAATGACCTTTGACTCCTCCTGCGAAAGTTCCTCCTCCTCCCAGATATGTAGAACTGCGGAGGAAAACAACGGAACTGCCCTCTGTGCGAGACATCTTTCCACTGTCGTCCATGCTGCCTCGCGGGCTGCCGTCGGCAGTGCGCTTTCCTCTTCCCCGCTGCACAGTTCCGCAATCAGCACAATCACCTGATCGACGTTTTTTTCCTGCCCTGAAGCGTCCAGCCCCTTTACAAGCTTCCTAGCCAGTCTGGATAATTTCCGGCGGTTTCTGCCGGGCGTTCCTCTCCCGTAGCGCTGAATCAATGCGTTTAAAATCCACTTATTTAATTCCGGCTGCTCAAAAAACCGCTCATAGAACTTTGCCACGCGATCGTCATCTTTTTCGTAGAGCGCCACATACTGCAGCATCACCTGTCTTCTCTTTGGATTTCCCCACTCCATTTTTTCCAAATAGTTTGTATAAAATTTGACAAACTCCGGATCCATCACCGCAATCAGCTCCATCGCCTTTCGAATCACATAATTGCTTTGGGAAACCGAGCGCGCCTCGTTCGTAAAATGTTTTTTGGCGACTGACAGGATCTGTCTTTTCTGGCTGTCGCTCCATCCATCTTTAAACGAAATGCCGATTGTATAGATGTATGCCCGCATAACGTCTGACTGGAAGCATTTTCTTGCCATCTCCATGCAGATCGGAAAGAAATCCTGCGGATTGGATGCCTGCCCGATGGCTTCCAGCACCCTTGCTATCTGATCGTTCAGATCATACCCTGGCCGCGTCTTATTTCTCTCTACCAGGTTTTTCAGCTCATTCATCTCACTTTTTGCATTCAGAATCATTCTTTCATTCGTGCGAATGCCATTTTCCGCCTTCCCGGAATTTTTTAGCGATGTCATATCCATCTCCATCGTTGTCTTCGTACCGGGTCGGTCCGTAATCCACGCCTCCATCGTCATCATGCGGAGTGAATTGATATAAATCTGAAAGCTGATCGGCGTGTCCGCCGGAAATGTATTTTTAAACTTCACAACTCTCGTGGCAATGCGCCGGTTGGGAAGATTTTTTGTCTTTCCCCTCCCCAAAAACAATTCGATTCCGATGCTGTTGGTCGCCTTGTCCAGTTTGTAGCGATCCCGGATTTCCTCCGAGCGATACGGAAGTTCTGTCCCCGCGGGAATCAGCAGACTGACATACCCCCCTCTCAGTCCAAGATTGATGGAGTCGTTGAGAATCGTCCCCGTCCGAAACGTCCCTTTGGGTGTTTCTTTCTTATCTGCGTCCCGCTCCATCGTTTCGCCGCTGTTTTGGATTCCATATTTGTGCAGGCAATAATGGTAATAGACCGCTCCTCTTGCCACCGCCAAATCCGGATCCGCCGTCTCAAGCGGTTCAAATCCAAAAAATTCGCGCAGCCGCTTGCGAATCAGATAAAATTTGGTCATCCCTCCATTTAAAATGACCGCGTCGATGTTGACGCCCTTTCCCGCTTTATCCAGCACATCGAGCACCGGATAGATGATGTTGTCCACATCTTTTTCGTCCATCCGCTGAATTCTGCTCACATCGCTCTTCTGATACGAGTACCCCATCAGCGGCGCAAGAATCTCCTCCACCTCCGCTTTTGTGTAGACGCTCGCAAATGCGTACGCGTCATAGAGGTTAACGTCCATCACCTCCTCGATCTCATAGTCATCCGGAAGTTCCATCTCTGACATCTGCTGTGCGCTCTGATACGCCGTAGAGAGATTCATTTTCAACTGTTCTGCCAGCTTTCTCAGCTTGCACATCACCTCTTCCCGACGCCGGATGCTCACTTTGATTCCATTCATCTCCTCAAACCGCTTGAGCATATCTATGGCGAGCAGTTCATCGAAATTGTCCCCTCCAAGCAGCGTATAGCGGCTGATCGCCAAATCCCGAATGTCCAGAATCCCTTCTTCCGAGTATGCGACCCGGTGCAGCGTCACATCGAGTGTTCCCCCTCCGAGGTCAAATACAAGCACATTTTTCTCGCTTTCCAGGGAAAGCAAATCCGGCGGAATCTCTCCGTCTTCCTGCATTCGCATGAAATCATAGATGACCGCCTTCGGCTCGTACAGCAGAATATCGTGCCGGTTCTCCACATTGATTCCCGCTTTTCTGGCCGCATCGATCGTTGCCTGACACTGATCGGAGTCAAAGGAGGCCGGAACGGTAATTACGACGTCTCTCAGCTCCTGCTGAAACAGCCGCTTTTTGGCCGCACTCACCATATAGGAAAGAATCTGTCCTGAGACATCTGCCGGCGTCTTGTCCGGAATCTCACCTGCAAGCGGAACCTGGTCGGTCACTCCCATCAGCGATTTTACCGATTTGCACACATATCCGACGCGGGTTCCGTAGCGGCTTTTGGCGTAATCCCCCACATCTGTCGCCATCTCTCCCTTGGCGTTTCTATAGTAGAATACAACCGATGGGAGCAAAGGACTTCTGGATGTGCTTCCCGTATCGTTCTTTCGATCCAGCTCCAGAACAATCGGCTTCATTTTGTTTCTTGTAATGTTCCCGTATGCAATAACAGAATTCGTTGTCCCGAGATCAATTGCGGCATAAAACTGTTTTTCTGCCATTTACTCTATGCTCCCTTCCTCTTTTTCCCGTACGGTTGGCAGCGATATGACAACGGAATCAAATTTCCACCCCGGCCGCTCCACGACAACCGTTTTCTTTTCTCCCGGATACGTATACGCTTCCCCGATGTACGTATAATCCGCAAGTTGTTCCACTTCCGCCTCGAAAACTCTTCCCGTTTCCTCGATCGGCGTGATGTCGCAGTCTTTCACAAATTTCAACAGCTGTTTGAACACAATGGTGAGCGGCAAAAGCTGAGGCGGAATCCGAAACTTATTTTCCCGCAGAGATGCGAGCCTTCGTTCCACCACTTCTATGCTGTCCAGTAAGTTCCCATAATCCTCTGAATTCATATTGGAGTAGAAGGAGGCAATGGCCGAATGCTTCGCATCCGCCGCAGTCTCCTCGATCGTCTCATTTAACTCATCCAGCATCGCCTGAACGAGCTCCAGGGAATTTTTATAATTGTTGTTCATAAAGCGAAGCTGCTCCAGCTCATCTCCAGAGCTAAATCTAGCCGCCGCCTCATTCGATTCTGTCAGCGCCCGCTCTGTTTTCAGGAGGACGTCTTTTGCCGTTCTCCTGCGGAATGTCATCCCGTATTCTTTCAGAAGACGATCACGGATTGTCCGCAGAAGGCGGTCACAGTATCTCGCCCCGAATGTCGTGGCAATCGGTCGGTATTCTTCTGACTTCAAATCCGGATCGATGAGGATTAAAAATACAACGACACATTTTCCGATAAAGAAGCGCTTTCGGCTCTTTCGGTCAATCGGCTCAAGATCTTCCGTGAAGGCAGCATACCGCTCCAGCGCTCTGCGGTCGCCGTCGAGCGCCTTCTTCAAGAGCGTAACCCCCTCCTCCACAAGGCTTAACACATAGCGCCTTTTTTCTTCCGTGTCCAGATTTGCGCTGCGCAGCGCATCTTTGTACTCTTCATAGGAGATCCGACGTGTTCCGACAAACGTGCTCTGCAAAGACTTGTAGGCAGCATTCTGGTGCCGGTCGGGATAGCGCAGACTTCCATAAATGCTCGCCCACTCGACCGTCAATCTCTTTATGTTGCCTTCTTCTTCATGTGCTTTTATCAATTCCTTTTGCATCACTTCTCTAAATATCGTTTCGTGCAGCATATCTTTCCCCCTTTTGATATAATATTTTTCTCCATTGACTGTTTGGCAGACAGAGGCGGCACTTCCAGCCATTCGGATCATCTCGGCTGGCGGCACCGTTCCCCTCCTGGGATAGACATGGAGCAAATAAACTTCCGATGCGCCCGTCTGTCGGACAAACTCCAGTGTTTCCGATGCGGACGCGTGAAGACTGTATTGGTCGAAGAAGACCGTCTCAAATCCCGGGCGGGACGCCTCCTGCCCGACTGCGACATCACACGTTTCCAGAGCGGACTCCGATGGCGAAATCGTCTTTCCATAGATGGAGTACCCCATGTCGGAGAGCGCGTCGGCGATTGTTCGGCTTTTCTTCTCCAGGCCAACCAAAACATCCGGAAACACCGTGTTGAGGAAATAAAACAAGTCCAGATGTTTGGGAATGCTTCTGGAAATCAGATACACCTTTTTCTGGTGCATTCTCTTCCTCCGGATGATCTCTCTCAGGCGAAGGTAATGGTCGCTTTCTGCCCCCTCTTTCTCGTCACAGGAGCGCTGACTGTCCCACTCCGCCCGGTCAAGATACAGATTGGGCGCATTTAAAAGAAGCGTGTTCGGTCGGAATTTTTCCATCAGCTTCATTCCATTGATTCCGAACATCGTCCGCACACTGAAATCACCGGAATACAGTATCCTGTAGTTTGGCGTTTCTATCCCGATCATCACCGCCCCCAGCATATGGCCCGCCGGGAAAAAGGTGATGCGGCATCCCTTGATGGAAAAAGAATCGCCCGCCGGCATCACGCGAATGCGAGGCATAATGGCCTGCGCCAGACGATACTTTTCATTTTTGACCCGATCTGACTCTGCGCGCCCCGAAATTCTTCCAAGCGAAAGCAGCTGCAGATAAATCAGTTTCTTCGTCTCATCTGTTGTGACAATTTCCGCGTTGGACGCCTGCAAGGCGATCTTTACAAAAGAGCCAATGTGGTCATAGTGACCATGGCTGATCAGAATTGCATCAATCTCCGAGAAGTCAGAAATTTCCCGGAGAATCCATTCATAGTCGGGGTATAATTCTTCTCCTCTTCGTCTTGCCCCGCAGTCAAGCAGTATTTTCATGCCGTCAATGGACAAAAAATAGGCGGACGCCCCCACTTCGTTGCCGCCTCCGAGAGGAATCATAAAGCAGCCCATAAAGCACCCCTCATTTCCTGTTAGAATCACTTTATTATACTCTATTTTGCATTATTTTGCAAACGGTTCTAGACTTTATGCGCCATTTTCACAAAATTTTGACGGATTTGTGACGATGGGGAGCGGGCTTCGCACTACGCCTCGAGATAATTCCGGTCAATCGTTATGACACACTGATACCGGTCGTCAATCTCTTTCATCAGCCGTGTAATCTGCTGGATCAGACGATCTGTCTTCTCCCGATTATAGGAGAATGGAACAGCCACGCAAAAAAGGAGCGTTATCTGTTCCTGTCCGTTGACGAGGCGAAAGTCGTGAAACGTCAGCCGCTCATCCAAAACATCGATCACATGTTTTAGCTTCTCCTTGACGGCAAGCACTTTTTCATCGTGAATTTCCACCGGATCCATATGAATCACGAGGAAGAGATTTCGCGTCCTCGCCGCATCCCGCTCGATTCGGTCGATGATTTCGTGGGATGTCTCGATGCTGACGTCGCAGGGGACTTCCGCATGAATCGATGCCATACTCCGGTTTGGCCCGTAATTGTGTATGATCAGATCATGTGTCCCCACAATCCCCTCATACGATTCCACCATCTCCTGAATTTGATGGTACAGCTCCGGATCCGGTCTCTGTCCGATCAGCGGTTCCAGTGTGTCTTTTGCAATCCGGATTCCCGTCCAGATGACAAGCGCCGAGACAGCAATTCCCGTGACGGCATCGATCTGGAGTGATGTGAAGTGGCATACGAGCGCGGAAAGAATCGTCGCTCCGGTTACAATCACATCGCCCGCCGAATCCGCCGCCGTGGCGAGAACGACTTTGGAATCAATCCGCCTTCCTATGTTCCGGTTGAAGAAAAACATCCATATTTTCACACAGACGGACAGGACAAGAAGCCCGAACGGGATCCATTCCAGGACAATCGGTTCCGGGTGAAGCAATTTTCCAACGGATGATTTTAGACTATTGATTCCAACTTCCATGACAAGAAATGAGACGATCAGCGCTGCAATGTATTCAATCCTTCCATGTCCGAACGGGTGCTCCCGGTCCGCCGGTTTGCTCGCCATCTTGACACCGATAAAACTGATGATCGAGGATGCCGCATCCGACAGGTTATTCAGCGCATCCGCAGTAATGGCCAACGAGTGCATCCAGACGCCAATCCCCCACTTCCCGGCAAACAGGAGCAGGTTGCAAAAAATTCCAACGCAGCTGGACAGTATCCCATATCGCGCGCGAACGCGCGTCTCCTTCGTATTTTCATATTCTTTCACAAACAACTTCACAAGAAACTCTGTCATCTCTCTGCCTTCCTTCTTTTTTCCTATGTTATGATATGCCCTTCCTTTGATATCCGTAAAATATGTTTCATTGGAGTCAAACAGTATTGGGACCCTAGATATCATTCTATCAGTCTGACCGGAAAAGTCAAGAAACTCGAAGAAATCTGAAAATTTTCTCCTTTACACGAAATTCTTCTTGTTTTTACTGGACTTTTTGCCGTTGATGTGTTACAATTAGGATGTCTATTTTATTATCGCTCTATTTGGCTAGCTGGCATGTGCGCTGTACACATTCCGCGGCTTTCAGTGGAGCAAAACAGAAAGTGAGGTGCGAATATGAAATCGATGAAACGCTCGTTTGCTCTGTCAATGGCAATGCTCCTGTGGATTGGATGTCTCGCCGCTCCTGCATCGGTTCAAGGTGCAGATTCTGACATTGTTGTTTTGTATACCAACGACGTTCACTGCAGCATTGACGAGAACATTGGTTATGCCGGACTGGCAGCCTACAAGGCAGAACTGGAGTCCGCCGGTCACGCCGTTACCCTTGTGGATGTCGGAGACGCCATTCAGGGCGGCACAATCGGCACATTGTCCGAAGGCGCTTATATCATTGACATTATGAACGCAGTCGGATATGATCTTGCCATTCCGGGAAATCACGAATTTGACTACGGCATGGATCAGTTTTTGGCACTGACCGAACAGGCGACTTTCCCTTATCTGTCGGCAAACTTCATCGATCTGAGAACCGGGGATCCGGTATTGTCCGGTTATCAGATTCTCTCCTATGGGGATGTCGATATCGCCTACGTTGGCATTTCCACTCCGGAAACGTTCACAAAATCGACTCCGACGTATTTCCAGGATGAGAACGGAAATTACATCTATGGGTTCTGCGAGGGAAACAACGGACAAGATCTGTATGACGCGGTTCAGTCCAATGTCGATGCCGCACTGGCAGAAGGCGCCGACTACGTCGTTGCGCTTGGACATCTGGGAACCGACGGGCAAAGCTCTCCGTGGATGTCAACAGAACTCATTGCCAATACAGCAGGCATTGATGTATTTTTGGATGGACACTCCCACAGCACCATTCCTTCTCAGGAAGTGGCCAACAAAGACGGGGAGACCGTTCTTCTTTCCTCCACGGGAACCGGCCTTGCATCCATCGGAAAGCTGACCATTTCTGAGGATGGACTTACAACAGAGCTGATCTCCGATTATACGGAGAAAGATCCCGCAACGGAAGCCTTCATCAACGACATCAAGAGTCAGTATGAGGAACTTGTCAATACGGTTGTTGCAACATCCAATGTCGCGCTCACCATTCTGGATCCTGTCACGGGAGAGCGCATCGTGCGCCACGCAGAGACCAATCTTGGTGACCTGTGCGCAGACGCTTACCGCATTGTACTTGGCGCAGACATCGCCTTTGTCAACGGCGGCGGCATTCGCGCCAGCATTGAGGCAGGCGATATCACCTACGGCGACATCATCTCCGTTCATCCGTTCGGAAATATGGCGTGTGTAATCGAGGCGACCGGGCAGCAGATTCTGGAAGCACTCGAGCTTGGCGCCTCCGCTTATCCGGGTGAGAGCGGCGGATTCCTCCAGGTATCCGGCATGACGTACCAGATTGACCCGACCGTTCCATCTCCTGTCATTCTGGACGACCACAGCATGTTTGCAGGACTGGAAGGCGAGAACCGTGTGAAGAATGTCATGATCGGCGGAGAACCGCTTGATCTGGAAAAGACTTACACGCTGGCCTCCCACAACTACATGCTCAAGAGCGCAGGCGACGGCTACAGCATGTTCCAGGGCTGCACCATTCTCCAGGACGAAGTATTGATCGACAATCAGGTTCTGATCAATTACATTGTCGACGAGCTCAATGGCATTGTCGGCGATTCCTACAGCAATCCTTACGGAGAAGGACGCATCACCATCTACGACGGTTCCAGCGTTCCGGATACCGGTGACGCCTCCCCGATCCTCTGGATTGGTGTTTTGGCAGCAGGTGTATGCAGCATTCTTATGTTCCGCAAGAAATCCGAAGAATCCTGATTTTATTTGATTCCTCGATTCTAACCCCGGCAATCGGTCACCGCAGTACGTTGACCGATTGCCGGGCGTATCACAAACAGGGACAGGAAAGCACAAACCGCTTTCCTGTCCCTGTTTTAATACACCCGGGTTTTACGGTCGGTTTCCTCTTCCGCCTCCGTGCCCGAACATGCCGCCTCCGTTTTGTCCGCCTGTCTGTCCGCCCTGCAAAGACAGCACACAAACGGTATCCTCAAATGTCACCTCGATCTCCTCAGAGCCAATCTCCATCGAATACGTCTCTCCCTGTTTCAGCTCTGCAAGGCTGATGACAAGCGACTGAAACGATTTCTCCGGGGTGATCGATGCCAGCTCTGTTCCGGAAGCGTCGCGCAGGACGCATTTCGTTCCCGCCTGCATGGATGCGAACGTCAGCACTGCGATGCACTGCCCCGATGAGCTGTCCGGATACTGCAGCATTCCGCTGCTTCCGGCAGCAATTAGCGTTCCGCCGGTCACATCAAAGCTCCCATCAAAATCAAACGTTCCGTCTGCATTTCCCTCCGGCCCCACAACGACAACCGTTCCGCCGGTCATCACAATCGAGCCGTTGGCATCCAGCCCATCGCCGGAGGCATCGACAAAAAGAGTTCCGCCAGACAAGGTCAAACATCCGTCCCCGTTTCCGGAAAACATCCCCTGACCGGGTCTTCCGCCCATTCCGGACTGGTCGTTTCCTCCGCTGATGTTCATTCCGTCATCCGATGCCGTTACAGAGATGGTTCCATCCTGCACGATAATTTCCTGCCCTTCGATTCCCTCATAGCTTTTTGAGATGCTCAGTGTCCCGCCGGATAAGGTCACCGTGTCATCCCCATGAATGCCGTCATCCCCGGAGCAAATTTCAATGGTCCCGCCCGCAATCCAGACATCTCCATTGGAGTGAATGCCGTCATCGGAGCAGTCCAGCTGTATCGTTCCGTCCAGAATCTGAATCTGTGACTCTGCTTTGATTCCTTTGGCGCTGTCCTGGGTATCCTCGGTGTTGTCGTTGCTCTCTCCCCAGAAATTTACACTTCCGCCCCATTGTCCCCACTGGGAATTGGTCGTGCTGCTGTTTTCACTTCCCCCGCCTGTCGTCACCTGAAAAACGCCTCCGTCAATCCGAAGCGTCGTTTCCGCCTGGATTCCATCAGCACCGGCTTCCAGGACGAATTCCCCCGCAGTAATCCACATCCCGTTGACCGACTGAATGGCGTCCGCACCGGCGGTAACCGAGATGGTTCCCCCGCAAATCTGAATATTTCCCTTCGAGGTATCGGTATCGTTGGAGGAGCGAATGCCATCCCCCTCCGATTGAATGACAAGCGTTCCGTCCTCGATCAGCAGGCTGTCGCGGCCGACGATTCCATCGTCCTCCGCCGTAACCGAGATGGTTCCCCCGACAATCGTTACATTGTCCTTGGATTTGATTCCATCCTGATTTTTCGCCTCCACCACAAGGCTCCCTGTCCCATTGATGACAAGATCATCCCTGGCAAACAGTGTCGCATCGGGTTCCTCCTCTTCCTCGGAGGTGCTTTCTGACACTTCGTCCGACAGCACATTTTCCGTTCCGGGCGCAAGGCTGACAATCAGCTTTTGGGCCTGTTGTTCATATATGGCACAGGGGGAAGCGCTGTGAATGCTGGCTCCGTTGAGCACAATGCGGACGACGGCATCTTCGGGCGCCTCCACGACAATCCTCCCGTCTTCGGTTTCCCCGTCCACAACGTAGGTTCCCTCTGCTTCAATTGTGACGACCGTTTGATCTGCCCGCAGGAAATCTCCTTCCAGAGAGACTTCCTCTCCCAGAAAATGAATCTCACCCGTCACTTCCCCGGAGAAACCCTCGTACCGGTCTTCCTCTTGTGGCTCCCGCATGTTCTGCATCACACTTTGAGACTGCGATTCCTCCTTTTGCGAAGTTTCCGTCTCCAGAATGGTTCCCGTCTCCCCCAGGCTTCCTGGGCTGCTGCATCCGCAGAAAAGGCAAATGCCGAGCATGGCCGCGCCTATTTTTTTCTTCCAATCTTTCATCCAGACACTCCTTCTACAATTCTTCACTCACTTGCCGCATCCGCCCGCAGCGCTGACATTCTCGGGCCAGTTTTCCGGCAGTGCCCTCGGATTTGCCCTTCCCTGTGCGGCAATCTGCTTATAAACGGTTCCGTATTTGGAAAAACTGCACGGATAGATGGCAAGCTCCTCCAAAGCGTGAACGAGCCACAGAGGCATTGCCGCCGAAACTTTAATTTCCATCAGATACGTTCCCTCCGGCAAAATCCGTTCTCCGTCATCCCCCGCTTCCAGCGCCAGCCTGCTGCTCCGGCTGCGGATATTCTGATCGAAGGTAATGCGAAGGGATTCGTCTTCGTCTCCCAGAAATGCGATGCGGTCATACGCAATGTACTGTTTGGCAACCGGGTGGTAAAAACGAAGGAAATACGAAATTTCCCGCCCGATCTGTCCCCGTTCTTCCAACGATGCCGATGCACCGGCATCCAGGCATTGGTATGCCTCACATAATTTCAATCCGATGCGGCGCTTATAGACCGTTCCTGCATACTTTTTTTTGATCTCCAGAAACACCAGATCCTGCATCCCCGGAACACCGTAGCTGCGCAGGCGCATTTTCTCCTTATAGACCGGCTTTTCGATGGAGCGGCGAATCATCTCATACTGCTCGGTGTCATAATAGACATTGCAGATCGTATGGAGACCATACCGGTCCCGCTTCATATACGGGACTATTTTCTGAATCAGCGATTCGTATTGCCGCTGACACAGCATATACTTCTTTTCAATCCTTTGAAACGAGTAGATCGTATTTCCTTCCACATTTTTCCTCCTGACTGATTTTGCTTTGTCTTCCTGTTCGCGTCTAGTTTATTCGGAAAATGTGTAAAATCTGTGAAAGCTCTGTGTTGTTTTTGTGGAAAATAAAGCAGAAGTCCTCATTTTCTTCGAGACAGACGGACTTCTGCTTTATTTTTTTTCGATATTATTCTGTTTTTGGATTGCGCGCCTGCGTTTACGCAGGGCCCTCCCTGTTTCCCCTTATTCGTAGTGCCGAACCCGAAGCTCGATTCCCAGAGATTGTGCCAATGCGCGGCTCTTTTCGATCGCCTCCCGGGACAGCACATCTACCACCGTAAACTGTACCTTCTCCACGCATTGTCTGCACTCCGCTGCAAATCGCAGCATCTCCTCAAACGCATTTACAAACCGGGGCCTCGTCACCGCCATATATTCCTCTGCGGTGGGGGCATTGAGGCTGATGGAAATACAGTCTGCCACCCGGGCCAGGCAAGGCACGACATTCTTCCCATGATAGAGATTGGCCAGACCGTTGGTATTGATCCGAATCCGCACGCCATACATTTCCTTCGCGTATGCGGCGGTGTCCACGAGAACGTCCAGGGCACAGGTCGGCTCCCCGTATCCGCAGTACACAAGCTCGTCATATCCGGTGAAGTCAAAGGCATCCATGGCCGCCTTCACCTCTTCCCGCGTGGGATCCGTCTTGTGCCAAAGCGTATCCGCATCCCCCACACTGTCTTTGTGATTGCGGATGCAGAACGTGCAGGCACAGTCACATTTGTTCGTCAAATTTACATAGACACTATTTTTATACGTATATAAAATATTTGCCATTTTTTCCTCTCCTTCCCTCTCTTCCCGGCTCTCCTTTTATCGCTTCCGATTCTTTTCGCTTAACATCCAAAGAAACGTCTCATAATCCACGCCGTCATTGCGGGGCACCCCGGATCGGACCGACTCGCCGATCGCCTCCTCGATCATTTCCCCCGCAAGCTCCATGGATTCGGACAGTTCCTCTCCTCTGGCTCTGCCGCCGGCAATGACGGAGGCAAAGAGGTCTCCGGTGCCGGAGTAGCTCTCTCCGATAAAGGGAAATGCACGGAAGACGGCGCCCCCTTCGGTCACGGCCAGATTTCCCATCATCTCCTCCCCGTCCTCTTCGCGATAGCGAATGCCGGTAACGAGAACCTGTTCCACTCCCTCTGCCATCAATTCCGCCGCCATCTGTCTGGCCGCCTCCACAATCTGCTCTTTTCCCAATCCCTGTACCGTCTCCCGGTAATCCCTTCCGGTCAAAAGGCACAGCTCTGTCAAGTTGGGCGTAATGATATCTGCGCGAAGCGCAAGCCTCCTCATCTCCGATGCGATCCTCTCTGTGAAAAAGGGATAGCGAACCCCATTGTCCCCCATCACCGGATCGACCAGAAGAAACGTATCTTCCTCGCGAAAGAGATCGAGAAATTCATGTATCTTTTCAAGCTGATGCTCTCCGGACACAAATCCGGTGTAAATGCCATCGAAATGCACCTGCATTTGCCGCCACTTCCCATAAATCAGATCCATTCGATCGATATAATCATCACAGTAATAGTTCTGATATCCTGTCTGAGCGCTGAGCACCGCTGTGGGCAGGGGACAGGGCTGAACGCCCATGGCGGAGATCACGGAGATCGCTGCTGTCAGAGAACACTTCCCAAATCCTGACAAGTCGTTGATGACTGCTATTTTCTTCGTCATTGATTTCTTGCTCACTTTCCTTTTGTCCTTGTGATACGATGTTCGGGTCAAAAAGCATTTTGACCCTGGATATCACATATTGTTCCTCTTCGCAGACAAGAATATCACGCATCTGGATATTTCTAAATATCCAGTTTCTATATTTTGGAGCAGACCACTTTTTTCAGGCAAGTTAAAAAAAAGGACTGCCGTGCCGGTTTCCCCGCAGCAGCAGTCCCCTTCTTATTGACTCAGAAGCGTTTCCGCATCTTCCACAAATTTGTCCAGTACCTCTTCGATGTTCATTCTGTGATCCCAGTAGTGCTCTGCATCTTCCCAAAACAGTTCGTTCAGCGCTTCCTCATCCCGATCGAAAACGACCCCTGCAGCAGAAGCATACACAAACATTCCGTCCTCTGACAAAACCGTCTGCTCTGACTGTGCGGAGGAAGAGAGCGATTCCATCAAGCTCTTATGGTTCACCGCAATGTGATCCGTCTCGGCAGTTTCTCTTAACAGACTGCGCGTTCCAGTGACATAGCGGAGAATCTCCCCGGCAAGCTCCGAGTCAGAGCACTCGTTCGTTCCGCCAAGCCAGACGCCATCCAGGCTGCAGGAGGACGGGCCGAGACATACCGACCAGTCTCCTGCCGTATCGCCGCAGTGCCCGCCCAGCACGCGCTCTACAAAATAGCTGCTGCCGAAAAATCCGAGTGTTGTCCCGTCGGACATTGCCGCATACCACTCCTCTGTTCCAGCTTTTTTATCCCAGGTCAGATCTTCCGCCAGCTCTCCATACCCGACAAGCGCCTCCATCAGGAAATCGCCAATGACAAATTGTTCGCTTCCCTCCGGATACCAGCTGTCCGGATTGCCATGAAACATCATCGTTTTGATCGTGTCGAGCTCCGCAGCCGCGCGCACCGTTCCCTCCGACACAGTCTTTATCTGCTCCGCCATGTCCGCAAATGCCTCCCAGTTGGAGATGGCATCCTCCATTGCGTGGGGATCTGTAATTTGCAGATACGTCTTTGCAAGGGAAGTCCGGTACACAAAGACACTGGCCGAATCCATCCAGGAAAGCGCCCGCACGGTTCCGGAATCGTCCTCCCCGTATTGCAGCATATAGTCATACATCTGTGACAGATCCTGCTGCGAAATCCCAAATTGTTCCACCGGAGCAAAGATGCCCTTCTCCAGGTATTCTTCTTTTCTCTCCTGGGAAACGACAAGCAAATCCGGATATTCTTCCCCCTCGGGATCGGCAAGCTTATTTTCCAGAAGCGCCGCACCGGTTTCCCCCTCGATGGGCACAATCAAAACCCGCTCCTTCTCCTTTGGATTTTCCTCCAGAAACGATTCGATCATTTCCTGCGTCGTTTCATCGCTGCAGTAAATATAAAACGATTTTTTGTCCTCAACCGCCGGAGAAGACGATCCCTCTTCTGTCGGGATCTGCGGGGAAGAAGACGGTCCGCAGGCGGCAAGGCACAGCAGCCCAATCAGACAAACACGACACTTCTTTCTGTTATTTCTCATTCTGTTTTCCTCCAGCCTCTCGTTTTTCAGTGTTCAAATTCGATGTCAATGTGATACGTGCTTCCATGGCGCTCTTTTGCCACAACAACTCCCGTTTTCGACAAAATGCGGTTCGAGGGCGGAAAGTTGCCTGACATCGCCAATGCCGGAACCGCCGTATAGTAATACGAAAAGGGAAGTTCCCCTTCTGCAATTGTCACCGTATCCCCGATGTTCAGCACATCTCTCTCCATATGAAACATCTCTCTTCTCATTCTTCTTCTCCCTCTTCTTTGATCTGAGGAAACGAGACCATCGCCTTAAACAGGTCGCCGTCAATTTCCAGCTCCAGCCTTCCGTCCTGCAGCTCTGCAAAACTTTTTGCGATGGCAAGTCCAAGTCCCGACCCTTCTGTGGCGCGGGAGGCGTCCCCTCTTACAAACCGTTCCGTAAGGGACTGGGGCGTCATTCCATCCAGATCCAGCGCGGAGACGTTTTTGATCGTAACCGTCACAAATCCGCCCTGTTCTGTGAAATCAATAAACCCTCTTGTCCCACGAAGCGCATATTTCGCAATATTTCCAATGAGGTTGGCAAAAATCCGATACGTTTTCTGACTGTCCAGGTTCAGAATTATCTTCTTTTCCGGAAGATGGATGCGCAGCTCCACTCCGGAAGCCTCCAAAAGATCTGCCATCTCATAATAGACCTGGCAAATGAGTTCGCTCAGATTCACCTTTGTCATCTGAAGCTCCACGTTTCCGCTGGCCGCTTTGCTCGCCTCAAACAAGTCCTCAATCAGTCCTTTCAGCCGCATCGATTTCTGCTCCAGCGTAGCGATATACCCCTCCCGCTCCTCCTCGGAAATTCCCTCTTCTTTCAGAAGATTTACATATGTGATAATCGCAGTGAGCGGCGTCTTCAAATCGTGCGAAACATTTGTAATCAATTCGGTTTTCATCTTCTGGCTCTTGAGTTTTTCCTCAATTGCCAGGGAAACCTGTCCCTGCAATTTGACAAGCTCCTGCTGCAGGCGCGAAAAGGGTCCTGCATCCTCCAGTGTTCCCTCAATCGTCAAATTGCCCCGGTTCATACTTGTCACCTGATCTACCACAACATCGTAACAGTCTTGAACGTGTTTCACATACATTTGGATCAGATAAAAGATGACAAGCGAATAAATCACCAGTATCGGGATGGCCATCCACCAAAACATCGCAATCACCGACAGTACGATGAAATTGGCTATGACGATTTTCGTGATGGCCCAACTGTGCGCATCCTGCAAATCGATCTCCCGCAGGTCCGTATACATCTTTCGAATGCTCCTTCCAATGGAGCGGAAAAACACAACAATCTGATAGAGGCAAAACCCGACAATCGTTCGCCTCTGAATGTAGCGAACCGGACCAATTGTAATAATCTGGCGCAGCGATACGACAATCGCATAAACTCCATACAGGAGGACAAATACCGCCGCAATCTGAATGAGCCATCCTATCGTGACGATTCCGGACTCACTCGTATGGAAAAAGAACGGATATTGCTCCTCCAGCGGATACCGGCACTTCTGCCGGTAGAACTCGGCAACCCCCCACTTCAGATCAAAAACACCCGTGCTAATCCAGACCAATGCGATCACGACGATCGCCTCAAACGGAATGCGATTGACAATTATTTTTCCGATTTCCAGCCGTTTCCAAAATGGGAGTAAAATGCCTAGAATGGCTGCGAGAAGAACGCCTCCCACAAGAAGCGTCTCCAGCCCGTTCTCCCAGATATGGTAGCTTACATCTACAATGAGGCCCTCCTGAAAGTCCTTTCTCGCCGCATCATCGGTCCGCAGCCACTCATCGGTAACCGCAAACATATTCGGATACCAATAGACAACAATGCAGGAGATAAACCACACCCCAATTGCACCGAGAATTCCGCCGAGGAAACTGTAGAACCACGAATTGATTTTCACAAACTGCTGCCGGGCAGCTTCCCGTTCTTTACTGTTTTTCCATCTTATAGCCAACGCCCCACACCACCTTTAAATATCTCGGGTTTCGCGGATCCACCTCAATTTTCTCCCGAATCCGACGAATGTGTACCATAATGGTCTCTGTCGCAATGGCTCGTTCGTTCCACACCCGTTCGTAAATTTCCTCTGAGGAAAATACACGGCCCGGGTTTTTGATGAGAAGAGCCACAATTTTAAACTCCAGCGGCGTCATTTTTACCGGAACACCATCCACCTTCAGCTCAACGGTATCCTCAT
Organism: uncultured Eubacteriales bacterium; assembly: GCA_949299375.1. Lineage (GTDB taxonomy): Bacteria > Bacillota > Clostridia > Lachnospirales > Lachnospiraceae > UBA2942. The sequence goes on from CASGAH010000009.1 coordinate 27,527, forward strand.
TCAGCTCCAGTCCGCCCAAAACATAGACATTTTCAGGGACGGACCTCCCGCTATCCCGCTTTTTCAGTTCCAAATACTTTTGGTAACGGCGAAGATGTGAATTCACCCTCGCCAGCAGTTCCATCGGCGTAAATGGCTTTGTCACATAGTCATCTGCCCCGATGTTCAGACATGTCACCTTATCAATCTCCTCCGATTTGGCAGAAAGGAAAATGACCGGAAATTCATGCGTTTCCCGAAGCCGCATCACCATTGTGATGCCGTTCATGCGCGGCATCATAATGTCCACAAGCGCCAGATGAATTTCTTCCCGCGCAATGATGTTCAGTCCTTCCACCCCGTTTGACGCTTCCTCCACAAGATAGCCCTGATTTTTCAGATAAATGCAAATTCCATCGCGAATCTCTTTGTCATCCTCTACGACCAGAATACGAAATTTTTCCATTTTATTCCCCTTCTGTTTCTTTCCCTGTTTTGAACATGGAATCATTTTATAAAAAAAGTCTAACAGAAGACTGACTGTTTTTCTAAACAATTTCTTACAGATCTGTTTGCGCGGATGTCGTTTCCTTTGTCGTTCCAAACAGCACTTCCGCCGCCCGGCCCACTTCCCTCTCGTCGGTTTTCCAGATCTCAAACTCGGAAAGCCCCGGAAGGCCCATCCAGATTCCTTCTTTTCGATATGTCATCCGGCTGTCTGTCACTTTTTTCCCTGACATATGGAAGGCAGTCACACCGGTATGTTCCAGAAACGTTTGAATCACCGCAGCATGGATTCCGGCTCCCGCCATGATCTCAATCGGATGTTTCATGGACTGCGCTCTCCGGCACAGCTGATCGATCAACTCCATTCCTTTTTTGCAGCTGTTTTGCTGTCCGGAAGTGAGGATGGTGTCAACCCCCAGCTCTTCACACAATTCCAGCGCCTCCCATGCGTCCCGGCAGACGTCAAATGCCCGGTGAAGCGTGACCTTGGCCGGGCGCGCCAGCTCAATCAGCTCTTTCATGCGCTCTCTTTCCAGACGTCCATCGGGCGTCAGGCATCCAATGACAACTGCCGCTGCATTTGCATCCCGGAACATGGCGACCTCCCGCCGGATCTGATCGTACTCCCATCTGTCATAACAAAAGTCTCCAAATCTCGGACGAATCAGGACGTGAATCGGCAGATTCGTCCTCTTCTTTACCTCCTCGAACAATGCAATCCCCGGAGTCGTCCCTCCGATCACCAGGTTGGAACACAGCTCCAGGCGGCTGGCGCCTCCTGCCTGGGCAGCCAAGGCAGACGCTGCGCTGTCCACGCACACTTCCAATATTCTCTCCCTCATTCTGCAAATCCTCTCTTATGATCGATCGGATCAAATGATCCGTTTTGCCCGCCAAATGTCTCTCCATCTGTGCAAGAGCCTGCCCATCTGGAGAGCCGCTTGGCGGGCTATCGTACAAACAGAGAGGCTTTGACGGGCGCCTCTCTGTTTGTTTTTGCAATACGTCCGCGTATCGCAGAAGATAATTTTTATCGCTGTTTTTGATCGTTTTTTTCCGCGCGGCTGCACGTTTTTTCTCACAGCAATTTTCCCCTCAGAATCACTTGCTTTACTTCCAGTGTCTCCTTGTCCAGGAGTACCATGCTGGCGATTTTGCCCGGGCGAATGCTGCCGTAGCAATCGTCGATTCCGACACTTCTTGCCGGATTGCGGGAGGCGCACAGCACTGCTGTCTCCAGCGGAAGCCCCATCATTTTGACTGCGGTTCTCATGCAGGCCATCAGGTTTGTATTGGATCCTGCAATTGTGCCGCTCTCTAACGTCGCCCGATTTCCCCGGACCTGAACAACCTGTCCGCCAAGAGAGTATGTTCCATCCGGCATTCCTGCCGCCATCATACTGTCGCTGATCAGAATGACGCGATCCTTTCCAAACATCTTAAACGTCGCCCGAACCATCTCCGGCGCAATGTGAACGCCGTCACAGATCAGCTCCACCTCACAGGTTTCGTTGTCGCACGCAGCGCCGACCACTCCCGGCTTGCGGTGATGGAACGGGGGCATCGCATTGTACAGATGGGTAACATGGCTGGCGCCTCTTTGCAGCGCTTCTGCCGCCGTCTGTGCATCCGCCGTCGTGTGCGCGATGGAAATTACGACTTCGTCTTTGAGTTCGTCAATGAATTCCATCGCCCCCTCTACTTCCGGAGCCAGGGCAACCAGCTTAATCATATTTCCAGATGCCGCATTTAATTCCCGAAACATTTCTGCATCTGGTTTGTGAATATACAGCGGATTTTGCGCACCCTTTTTCTCCATCGAGATGAACGGACCTTCCATGTTAATTCCGCACAGCTGCGCACCTCTTTCATTGTCATTTCCATATGCGCCCGCCGTCTCGCAGATTTTCTTCAACGTATCTCTTCCCAGTGTCATTGTCGCCGGAACAATCGCTGTAACGCCCTGGCTGGCTTCGTATTCTGCCATTGCATCGATCGCTTCCTTTGTTCCATCGCAAAAGTCGTATCCGACACATCCGTGGAAATGGATGTCTACCAGTCCCGGAATGGCATAGCAGCCCGATGCGTCAATCACTTCACCGCCTGCCTGATGAACAAACCGTTCCCCCTCAATGAAGACATCCCCCGGGACAAACACACCATCCTCAGTAAATACATCCGCATTTTTAACAATCATGGTTCTCTCCCTTCAGCCGTTTTCTCAGGCCTGTGTCGTTTCCTCAATCAGAGAAAGCGCCTCCTCATCTCCTACGAGAATGACATCGCTGTGCAGCTGCAAAATAGATCCCGGGACAGCCGGCGTCACCGGTCCGAAAAATGTCTGCTTTACAATCTCAGCCTTCCCGATGCCACTTACAACAACAACGATCTTTCTGGCCTGCATAATGTTTCGGATTCCCATCGTATACGCCTGCTTCGGAACTTCCTCTGCAGAGGCAAAAAAGCGCTTGTTCGCCTGAATTGTCTTCTCCGCCAGTGTAACGCAGTGCGTTTCCTTCTCAAATGCCTCTGCCGGCTCGTTGAATCCAATGTGTCCGTTATGTCCAAGGCCAAGCAGCTGCAGATCAATTCCTCCCGACTGGCGGATGATCTCATTGTAGTCTGCGCACGCCTTCTCACTGTCCGGTTCCATTCCATCCGGAACAAACGTCTTTGCCTTGTCGATGTTGACGCGGTCAAACAGATGGTGGTTCATGAAATAGCGGTAGCTTTGGTCGTGCTCCGGGGACAGCCCTTTGTATTCGTCAAGGTTGATGGTCGTCACTTTCGAGAAGTCCAGATCCCCCTTCTCGTACCATTCTACCAGCTGATCATACGTTCCGATCGGGCTGGAACCGGTGGCAAGTCCAAGTACACAATCCGGCTTGAGAATCACCTGGGCAGAAATAATGTTCGCTGCAATCCGGCTCATTCCCTGATAATCTTTTGCTTTGTAAATCTTCATAGCTTCCTCCTTTTCTTTTATTGTGAAATTTAAAACTGTTAACTATAGAATAGCAGATTCATTAAATTTGTCAATAAAAAACGAGGATTTCTTTACAATAATTGTTCGAAATGACGTTACTGACACGCCATTTCGATTACAATCCATTTTCTGTAAACACAGTGTTAACAGACATTCGTGTCTGTTAACACGAATGTCTGTTAACGAGAATGTCTGTTGCGTTTCTGTTTGATTTACATCATTTCGCACCGATAAAAGCTGCTCAATGGCAAAAACCCTATGCAGGCGGGATGTGACCGACTTGCATAGGGTTTTCTGATGAGAAGAGGCGTCTGCCGGATTTGAACCGGCGGTAAGGGTGTTGCAGACCCGTGCCTTACCACTTGGCTAAGACGCCTGATGACTCCAAGGGGATTTGAACCCCTGTTACCGCCGTGAAAGGGCGGTGTCTTAACCGCTTGACCATGGAGCCCAACGACGAATGTAATGATACCATAGCATTCTCCAAAAGTCAAGCATTTTTTGTTTTTTTATCAGGAAAATTTTTCGTTCATTTCCCTGGCATCCGCACGCTTCCTGGCAGGTGCAAAACGTACAGCGCACATTCTGTTCTGCCAGGAAAAGAATCAGAAGAAAAGCACAAACGGATTGTAGCGATACAAAACCTGCAGCACTGTGCTGCTTTGAATCGCCTGGTTCAATGCCTGCCCCGCCTCTGTGGCAGAGAATGCGGCGGCGGCAAGACAGACAAGCCAGATGAAAAGCAGCGCCTGCGCTTCGCACAGAATCAGTCCGGACAAGTGATTTGCTTCCCGAATAAGCGGAAGACAGTCCAGAATTCCCGTCAGCATACAAACAACCCTCAGCAGGAGAAATACCGCCACATACGTCACCAGAAAAATGATAGCGCGAATGACAATGTCCGCCATCTTTTTGCTCACGGAAAGGACGAACGACTCGCTCCCCTCCTGTGTGCCGTCCTCCGGCGCGGAATCGTTTAAAAGTATTTTCTGGAGTCTCTGCGGAAGATTCAGAGAGTGAATCAAATGTGTCCGCTCATCTCCCTCTTCCTCCATCGATTCTAAATGTTCCTTGACACGGTCCTCTAACTGCTGAGCCAGCTTCTGCTCTACAGCGGGATAAATATCGGTGTGCGTTTTGACCAGCGCATTGATCTGGGGAAGGAGTATCAGAACCACAAGAATGGTTGCCACAGATGCAGCCGCTGACAGCAGCATTTTTACAAGCCCTTTTTGATACCCGTACAGGGCACTTCCGAGCAAAAGCCCAACTACAACGATGTCGATGATCATCCCTGTTTTCCTCCCTTTCTATCTGAAATCGCTTTCCCGAAGGATGGTTCTCCCCTGGTCATCCTGGCGAACGAAGAAAAAGCTGCTTATTCTTTGCCTCAGGCCTTTTGCAGATGCGTTCTGGATGGCGCGGTCAACCATCTCCTCAATAAACTTCTTTTTGTCCTCTGTCTGGTCATCGAGCGAGAGGTCCTCCAGCGCATCGTACAGCGGAATCAATGCCATATCGTCGATGACGCAGTTTTTCGAAGCCGCATACGAGACACCATACTCTGTGAGCCGCTCAATCGACAGAGATCTGCTGGAAAAGCGGAAGTGAAACTTCTCTTTTAGACTCTCATTCTTTTTCCAGATTCCCTCGATGCCGTCACTGCTGTCTACAAGCACAACAAGAACCGGCAAATCCACCTTTTCCAGATAGACATTCAAATCCCAGAGGCTCGACTCTGACAGCGCCCCGGCCCGTTCAATCAGAAGTGTCACACCGGACAGCTGTTTCAATGTCTCTCCGATTCCTGCCAGATTTAACTTTTTCCCTGAGGTGAGCGCAATCCGGTCGGACAACGGCTCCCCTTCCCGTATTTTCTGATTGATGATGGATACCGCCAGCTGAATCCCCTGTTTTTCGTACTCACTTTTTACAGTGAAGTGGCCAATCGACTGCAGGGAGGAAACCGAAAATTTATCTGTTTCCTTCTCTCCTCTGACTCTCGTTTCCACCACGCGAAACGTCTCTTCCCCCAGGTCTGTCATGTCTTCGTCGGAATCTGTCGGACTGGCCGCTTCGCGCGCGCTCTCCGTTTTGCCCTGCGATGCAGCTTCTGCCCTTCGCCGGGTCTCCTGCTTTGGGGCTTCCTCCGCTTCCGGTTCCGCAGCGGGCATTTCTTCCCGTGCAGCTTTAGACGGCGTCAGGTCAGCTTTCTCTGACGGTTTCGGAAGTGCGGCTTTTTTCTGCACGTTTTCCGCCAGCTGCTCAAAATCCTGCTTGAGTCTTTGAATCTTATCCATCGATTCGATGGAAATGTTGTTGTCCTTGACCTGAAAGTTTCTGGCCTTTTCCAAAAACAGCTCGTTCGAGGAAGGTCCGCCTTCCGTGTCGTTTTCTTGAGAAGGCTTTGAATCCGATTCCTCCTCAACCGGAACATCCTCCGGCTTTTCTGGCTCCTCCAGCTCCTCCAGATGCGTCATGACAAACGCTTCTCCGTTTTCCTCCTGCACCGACGTGCCTTCCACTGCTCCCGCTCTCTTTTCCGCGCGCTCTCTGGCCTCTTCTTTTGTGATAATCTCAGGCACTTCCTCCGGACTTTTCAAGTCGCTGACAAATTCTTTCCACCGCTTCTCGTATTTGTGGCGGTTTCGGATTTTCTCCCGCTGTTCCTCTGAGAGAGGCACATACAGTGTTTTCAGCTTCAGCGCTTTTTCCACATAGGGACCTACCGAGAACCACAGAGAAAGCTGATCGCACATGGCAATGCATTCTTCCTGACGTCCCGCCCGATGATACTGCTCTGCCAGCTCATAGATCCACTCTTCTTCACAGCTGTCTTTTGCGTATTTTTCCAGAATGGCAATGACCTCATTCCGTTTTTTCTGCGTTTCTTCCTTTGAAAGAATTTGAGATTCCGCCCCCAGTTTTCCGTTGGCAATCCGATATTCCAGAAGAATGCCTCTGCGGTCCTGCGGAGCCACGCGCTTGTACTCTTCCAGATAGTACGCAGCCGTATTGTAATCGCCATATTCCAGAGCCAACTCAATCAAATGTTCGGCGTTTTTCCTTCGCGCGCCCGAAATTTTATAGAGCCGTTCCAAGAGGAAAAGCGCTTTCTCGTATCTGCGGTACGCCTCATACACATTTGCGCCAATGGCCAGCAGTGTATGGTTTCTTTCCCTTTTCCAGTTGAGGGAGTCACAGATTTCCAAAGCATCTTCCTGAAAAGTTCCTTCTATCGCATATTTTCTTAGTTGTTCTACTTTTAACTGACGTTCATATTTGCTCATCGTATCTCCCGGACTGTGATGTTTTTCCCAAATGTTCTCCCGCCGACTATAGCTCGACCCGGCCTTCCAGCGCCCTCAGAAGCGTCACTTCGTCAATGGATTCCAAATCGCCTCCCACCGGCACGCCGCTGGCGATTCGGGTTACCTTTATTCCTGCTGGTTTGATTAACTTGCTGATGTACATGGCAGTTGTCTCTCCCTCAAGTGTAGAGTTTGTGGCGATGATGACTTCTTTCACATCCCCCTGGAGCCGCTGAAGCAATTCTTTCAGGCGAATCTCCCCGGGGCCGATGCCAAGCATCGGTGAAATCGCTCCTTGAAGCACATGATATACCCCATCGAATTTTCCAGTCTTTTCATAGGCTGCCAAATCCCGGCTGTTTTCCACAACCATAATTACCTGCTGATCCCGTTTGGGGCTTGCACAGATCGGGCACAGCTCCTGATCGGTCAGTGTACAGCACTGTCTGCAGTAGCGAATTTTTTTGCGCGCCTCCACCATCGTCTCCGCCAGGCGATCGACCTCCTCCTGGGGCATATGAATGATATGAAACGCCAGCCGCTGCGCAGATTTGATCCCGATTCCGGGCAGCCGGGACAATTCCTCCATTAATTTTGAAAGTTGACTGCTGTAGTACTCCATTAGAACGGAAATCCTCCAAGACCGGATGTCAGTTTTGACATCGAGGAGGATGCCGCCTCCTCCACCTGGCGAAGTCCTTCATTGACGGCAGCGATAATCAAATCCTGCAGCATCTCAATGTCATCGGGATCCACCACTTCCTCCGACAGCCGAATGCCGACAAGCTCTCTCTTCCCGGAAATGGACACTTCCACAGCACCGCCCCCGGCTGTAGCCGTGAAGACTTTCTCTTCCAGTTCCTTTTGCTTCTCCTCCATCTGCTTTTGCATTTTCTGTGCCTGCTTCATTAAATTGTTCATGTTTCCCGGCATCATACCGCCCGGGAATCCGCCTCTTTTTGCCATATGACTTCCTCCTGTTTTCTTTCTATACTCAGATTTTATTGCTTCGATCTTTTCATGGGAGAAATCCTTCCCCGTCTTCTGTTTCCTGCCCAATTTCCATATGGATCCCCGGAATCTGTCTGACACCGGAATCCATTTCCCGCACAACATCGGGCAGCGGATTTTCATCTTCTTTCAAATACATGGTGAGGTGAAACTGCTTCCCGTACCGCTGTGTCAGCCACCGGTTCAGCTCCTCTGTCCGCTTCTGCTGCTGCATCAGCGTTTTATAAAACGGATCAAAAAAGACAACGCGAAGTCCTTTTTCCGGTTCAAAATGAATCACCGTTCCTCTTAGCGCACTCCGGATCAGACGGTCCTGCTCTTCTATGATATTGCGCCAATCGTTTGCCAGCATCTGGTAGTCCGCATACTCCGCCTCGGATACCCGCACCGGCTGCACACTGGCATGCTTCTCCCCGGAGGACAGACGCTGCGGCGCGCGCTTCACAGCGCGATCGTTCGGCGTTTCCTGCACCGAAGGGCCGGCATCCGGCGCACGCGACGGGAAGTCTCCCTGTGCCAGCCGTTCCTCCAAATCGATTATTCTCTGCCGCAGACTGTCCACATCGTATTCCATTGCCGGTTTCATCATCCGGATCAGCGCCACCTCCAGGAGAACCCGCTTCGACACCGCATACCGCATTTGACTTCCAAGCTCACTCACGATTCGAATGTAGCGTATCAGCGTATCGGTGTCAATCCAATGCGATTCTTCCCGAAGCGCTGCCATATTGTCGGAAGAGATGTTTATGGCCTCCTCCTGCGGATCGGTTGTCTGCATCAGGAGAAGATTTCGCATATACCAGGTGAAGTCTGCTGTAAACTGCACCAGTTCTCTGCCCTGCGATACGACCTCCTCGACACACGCCATCGCCTCCCCCACCTGGCAGGAGATCACACAGCGCAGCAGGCGGCTAAACACAGCTGTGTCCACCGCTCCAAGGACATCCAAAACATTTTCGTACGTAAGTGTTTTTCCATAGTGAAAGGAAATACACTGTTCGAGAAGGCTTAAAGCATCCCGCATAGAGCCGTCCGCAGCCCGGGCAATGTACCGGATCGCCGCAGGCTCTGCCGAAACTCCTTCTTCCCGGCAAAGATTCGCAATCTGGTCTCCGATCACATCGTTTGTAATCCGTTTGAAATCATAGCGCTGACACCGGTGCGCTTCTGTCGTTGCCAGTATAAAAATGACATAAGAAGGCGGTTCCTCCAGCGTCTTTAGCAGCGCGTTGAAGGCTCCCGCAGAAAGCATGTGAACCTCGTCGATGATATATACCCGGTACCGCCCCTCTGTCGGAGAATAGCGAACGTCGTCGCGAATGTCCCGGATGTTCTCCACACCATTGTTGGAGGCCGCGTCGATCTCCACAACATTCATCGATGCCCCCGAGCGAATGGCCTGGCAGCTGGCACACACATTGCACGGACTGCCATTGACAGGATGTTCACAGTTGACTGCTCTGGCAAAGATTTTGGCAATGGTCGTCTTTCCGGTTCCCCGCGTCCCGCAAAACAGATACGCATGTCCAACCCGATCCCCCATCAGCTGATTTTTCAGCGTGTTGACAATGGGATCCTGGCCTTTCACTTCCTCAAAGCAGACCGGCCTCCATTTTCGGTATAATGCTGTATATGCCATAACATATCTCCCTTCCGGAAAAGAATGAGCCGAAGAATTGAAAAAAAGCCACCTCCCTGAGGAAAGCAGCCTGATGTTCCTTTTTTCTTATTCCCGCGCGTCGAAACTTCGAACGTCACCTACAAGCGTTACCCCGGCAGTTAACTCGGCTCAGGCGCCCTCACGGCACACGAAGGATTCTGCTTAATGCTGCTCCGTTCCCGACCTGACATGGTTCGCAGAGCTTCGTTGCGTAAGACCCAAGCGTCAACATCACTTACCGGGGGCAGCCTCACAAGTGAGGCGTCCTCAGAATCGACATAGCCCCTGCTGTAGCGGATTGCAGGTACAGGGCGCCGCTACTACCCCGGTTGCGCGGTTCCTTCATTATACTATGAAACATCGGATTTGTCCAGCGCTTTTTTCCTATGTCAGGGAAAAGTTTGCTTCCATTTTACTCCTCTTGTTCTTTCCCTTCTGTTTCCGCCTTTTTTTCCTGGCGTTTTTTCCGGCGCAAATCCCGGAAAAAGTCAGACAGCATGGCGGAGCATTCGTCTTCCATCACACCCTCTTCCAGTTCTACCTGATGGTTGAAGCGCTCCTGCTGCAGCAGATTGAGAATGGATCCGCAGCAGCCTGCCTTCGGATTTCTGCAGGCCATGACAACCTTATCCATCCGCGCCTGCACAATGGCGCCCGAGCACATGGGGCATGGTTCCAGCGTCACATACATCGTGCACCCCTCCAGCCTCCAGTCCCCTATCTTTTTGCTTGCTTTTTTGATGGCAATCAGCTCCGCATGGGACAATGGGTTTTGATCTGTGTTGCGCCGGTTATATCCTCTGGCAATAATCCGATCCTCATATGTAATGACACATCCGATCGGCACTTCCCCCAGTTTCCGCGCCTTTTGCGCCTGACGGATGGCTTCCCGCATCCACTTTTCATCCTTCGTCAGCATGATCGTCCTCCTTCTGTTTCGTTTTACACACTCGCAGCGTCTCTCACTCCTCTAAGCGGATGGGCATCATCCACAGTCCACTTTTCCCCGGAGCCAAAGCGCCTCCTTTGTACGGACAAAACAGCAGAAATCCAAATCGGTGTGCCAGTCTTGCCTCTCTCTCCAGATAAATTCCGGGAATCCCGATGTAGTACGCACACGCTGCCCCCTCATCCCGTTTTGCAAGAACGAGATAATGGCACCGATCATATCCGCGGAGAAGAAACGAATTGTTCGCCAATGCCCAGTTTTCCCTTGGAAGCCCGCCAAGATCACCCAGCCGGATTTTCAGGCATTCAATTCTGCACGATGGCAAAAAGGGCAGAAACCCTGGATATCGCTGACACATCTGCTGCCATAGCGGCGGATCTTCTTCCTTTTTCGTCCGCTTCCCTTCCGGGTTTTCCACAATAACATTGGCAGACGCCGCCGCCACTTCCAGCGGATCTTCCACGAACTTTCCCGTTTCGCTAAAAAGTTCCTTCCCCTTCTCTTCTCTTCCGGCAGCTTCCCGCTCTTGTTCCATCTCGAATTGAACCGCTTCAGACGAGCGTTCCCCGCGGTCCGCCTGAACGGGCTCAGAAGCTCTCTCCTCCTCTTCCGCTTGAGCGGGCTCAGAAGCTCTCTCCTCCTCTTCCGCTTGAACAGGCTCAGAAGCTCTCTCCTCACCTTCCGCTCGAACAGGATCAGAAGCTCTCTCTTCACCTTCCGCTTGAACAGGCTCAGAGGCTCTCTCCTTACCTTCCGCTTGAACGGACTCAGAAGTACTCTCCTCATGGTCCGATTGAACCGGTTCAGAAGCACTTTCCATGTGGGCTGATTCGACGACCCCGCCAGGGCGTTCTTTTTCTTCTTCCTGCCCGTCGGGCAGCGCTTTCTCTTCTTTTTTGTTCTGCCCTGCCGCTTTTTCTTCTTTTTCGTCCCTTGTCACAAACCGCTCCGGGATGTCTTCCACCCCATCCCACTTGGCAGCACAGATCAGATCGCCGGAATCTTTCCGGCACAGCGCAATTCCTCCCATCCTTCGAACAAACGCATCGGCCTTTGGGTCTTTCCCATTCCACTCCCACGTGAAATTTCCTTTTCCGCCGTTTAAAACCAGCTCTCCCAAGAGATGTACCTGTTCCGGATCCCGACCCATCCCGTAGACGAAGCATTCTTCCCTCCCGGATCTTCGGCCTTTCATTGTCAGGTGGATCCGGCTGCGGACGCCATACTCAATTTTTCCGAATCCGCAAATCGCTCCTCTGACGCCGTTGCTGTACGAATAAAAATATGTTACAAACCGCCTGTAGTTTGCCATGCCCTCCTCCATTCTTTTTCCGCTCAGCAGCATCGCCGCTGGGTTTCTTCCGTCTGCTTCTTTCCCATCCTATGCATTGATGGCAGAAAAAGAACTGGATTATTCTTTCTTATCCTGCAAAATATCGGACAATGCAGCAAATTCCTCCAATGTCAGCATTTCCCCTCTCACAGAAGGTCCCTTGCCCAGGCCGTCTACGGCCCGCTGCAGTTCTTCTTTGGAATAGGACAATTCCTCAAAATGAGACAGTGCATTCACAAGCGTCTTTCGTCTCTGCTGAAACGCTCCCCGGATCAGACAAAACAGCAGTCCGGGATCTTTTACATTTATCGGTGGCTGCCTGCGGCAGGTCAGCCGGATTACGGCAGATCCGACTCCTGGTCTCGGCATAAAACAGTTGGGCGGAACATTAGCTGCCAGGTATGGCTCCGCATAATATTGCACTGCAAGGGACAGTGCCCCGTAGTCCTTGCTCCCTGGTCCCGCCTGCATTCGCATGGCGACTTCCTTTTGTACCATGACCGTCACGCTTTCCAGCGGTACCTGCGTCTCAAACAATTTCATCACAATCGGCGTTGTAATATAGTAGGGCAGATTTGCCACAACTTTGATGGGCTTTCCGTTGTTTTTCTCTGCGGCAAGCGCCAAAAGATCCACTTTCAGAATGTCCTGGTGCAAAATCGTCACATTTTCGTATCCCTGGAGCGTGTCTTCCAGAATTGGAATCAGGTGGGAATCAATCTCCACCGCCACAACTTCCCGGGCTGCCTCTGCAAGATACTGCGTCATCGTACCGATTCCCGGCCCAATCTCCAGGACAAGATCTTCCTTCGTAATGTTTGCCGCCCGGATGATTTTCTGCAGCACATGGGAATCGATCAGAAAATTCTGCCCAAACTTTTTCTCAAAATGAAATTGATATTTCCGCAAAACCGCAATGGTATTTTGTGGGTTCGCCAAATCTGCCATAGACGTTTCTCCTTACCATTCTCTGTGAAAACGATACAGTCTTCTCGCGTTTTCGTACGTTTTTTCCAAAACCTCTTCCACGGAGATCCCTTTCAGCCGTGCAATCTCCTCGGCCACCAAAGGGAGATAGAGCGAGCAGTTGCGCTTCCCCCTGTGAGGAGCCGGCGCCAGATAAGGGCTGTCCGTCTCCAGTACAATCGACTCAATCGGGATGTCCGCAACGACTTCTTTTAATTTTCTGGCATTCCGAAACGTAACCACGCCTCCAACGCCGATCCAAAAGCCCATTTCTACATATTCCCGCGCCATCTCAACACTTCCGGAGAAGCAATGCAGCACTCCGCCGATTTCTTCCGCCCGGTTCGCCTTCAAAATATCCATCGTATCCTGCGCCGCATCCCGACTGTGAATGATTACGGGTTTTTGAATGTCCCGCGCCAGTTCAAGCTGACGCACAAACCATTTTTTTTGCGTATCATGGTCCGGTTCCGGCCAGTAATAGTCCAGCC
>CASGAH010000010.1 GCA_949299375.1 uncultured Eubacteriales bacterium
AGGTAATAATACTTATTGGGGATAAAGGTCGGAGGCGTAAGCCGCTTGCACGACTGGGCAGTTACAAGCCCATTCCCTTTAGGGGATGGGTAGTTGACTTTGGATCAACTGGAAAGGTGAACTTTCCGGATGCGGAATGGAGGAAGATTTTGCGATCAATTTAGATGAGATGTCTTTTTCGGATGCGTGGAAAAAGATCACGACGCATTCCGCAGAGGTTGCGCTCTCAAAAAAGTGCGCTGTCTGCCGTTTTCGTGAGTTGTGTCCCATTTGTGCAGCTGCGGCATGTTGTGAGACGGGGCGGATTGACGGAACTCCGGACTACTTGTGTGCATATAGCCAAATTATGGGTCAGAAGCTGATGGAAGAGAGGGAGAGGATTCAGAAGAATGCGTGAAGAGATCTATTATCGCCTTGCTGGTATTACGATTCGGGTGGGACTTGATTTTTCGTATCGCTCAGAATATAGCTATATGAGAGATTTTATTTTGGATTACCCGGAAAAACCTGATTATTGTCTGGAATTTGAGAAAATACAGGATATTACGGCATTTACAAAGAAAGCTCCGCATTTTGTGGGAGAATTTTATCATTACCATTTTTATCAGGACGACGAGGAGAGAGAATACTGTTTTCATTTAAAGGATGCATATTATCATGCTGTGACTATTCTGGAGAAGAGCGGAGGAAAATGTTACTACATTAGCGAGGGATGGCTTTTCGAGAAAATAAGAAACGGATATCAACTGGAAAATTTCTTTTGGTTAGAGAAGATTTTTCAGATGTTTTCCTGCATGGTACTTCACAGCTGTCATATTCAGATGGATGGGAGAGCAATTCTGTTTACGGCTCCTTCCGGAACAGGAAAATCGACACAGGGAAATTTGTGGGTGCAGCAGCGTGGGGCAGAAGTGATCAATGGAGATCGGACTGCGATTCGGAAGGTGAATGGGCAATGGATGGCGTATGGACTCCCATTTTGCGGGACATCTGGCATCCACCGGAATCACGAGGAACCCATTCGGGCGATTGTTGTTCTGCGACAGTATCCGGAAAACCGACCATGTGTTTTATCGGGAAGAATGGCATTTTCAGCGGTATATAGTGAACTTACGGTAAACGCATGGAATCGGGGGTTTGTAGAATCGGCGACGGAATGGACGATGGAGCTTATTTCGGAAGTGCCGGTGTATGGATTTTTGTGTACGAAGGAAACGGAGGCAGTTGATGTACTGGAACAATTTATAGCCCAAACAGAGGAGGGAACGAAAATATGAAAAGAAAAGGAATGGCATATTTGATTTGTCTTCTGACAGCAGCGCTGGTCTTGGCGATTTTTTCAAGCACGACAAGCCCACTGTACGGATTGGAATATGGAGACTATTATGGGAATCATTCCTCAAGCGCATTGCTTGTTGGAAAGGAGTGGCTGTCAGGGCGCTTGCCTTATCGGGATTTGTTTTCCGCGGGCGGGCCGCTTTACTATCTGATTCAGAGGATCGGGTGGGCAGTCGGAGGAAGAACGGGCGTATGGATTCTGCAGATTGTCTGGATGTCGGTTGGATTGTTCCTCATTCAGCAGATTTGCAGACGATTTACGAGTGAAACGAAAAGCTTCCTGCTGATGGCTGTGGGGGCTATTGCAGCGGCAGCCACACTGACAGGCGGAAATTCCAGGGAAGAGTTCTGTATTTTATTGTCGGTTCTGATGTTGTACCTTTTCGTTCTATCAAGGGAGAGAGGCGACTGGCGCAGACGGGATCGATTTCTTGCGGGGATAATTGCAGGGGCTGTCGTGATGATGGATGGTACGGCGGGAGGCGCCATTTATGGGGCATTGCTCTATCTCATTGTACGGGCGTTTGCCGAGGGAAAGACAAAAAAAGGATTAGCCTGCGCCGTGCAAATTGGGATGGGAGCCGCGCTGATTCCTGTGCTTTTTGCTGCGGCGTTTTTGTTTTTGGGCGCGGGAAAAGAGATGGCGGAGGCGGCGGTTGTTGTACCGTTTCGGATGCTCTGGGATGAGATTGGGAATGGAACGCTTTTGCTTCACAATGCTGTAAAATGCATCCCATACCTTTTGCTTGCTGCGGCAGGCATTTGGGGGATTGTTAAAAAGAAAGAAGACGAGAGGGGAATTCTTGCCTGGATTGGAATTGGATTGTTCTTGTTTGGTCTTCTTGGGGATGGAAAATGGTATCATTATCTGAACGGTGTCTTTTGCTGTCCTCTGCTCGGGCTGCTTTGGATGGAGCATGGAAAAGGCAGGAACGTATTTGCGGTTTTGTATTCTTTTTGTGCCGTCGGTGTGGCTGTGATTTTCGGGATTCCTCTGTCTCACTTTGCGGAGTTTGTCATGACGGAAGATGTCTCGGGGTATACGCAGCTTATGGGTGAGCTGAGAACATATCGCGAATCGTATCCGGACAATGAGATTTTTATGATAGATATGCCTGCTTTTTTTTATCTGGACGCAGAGATCACACCGCAGTACCGATATTTTGCAGATCAGTCCGAGTACGAGGGAGTTGTAGAGGGAATCCGGGAAGATTTAAATGAATATATCACAAATGCTTGCAATGCGACCATTCTTATTGTAAAATCAAGGGGAATGGCGTATGAATCGTTTGGAGATTATAATATGGCTGGAATGTACAGCCATAACCGGGAAATCCTGTCGGTATACGAGAGGATGGAACAAGGAGATTGAAGAAGAAAGGGAAAATAGAAGAAGTGAAAAAAATAAATAATCAATATCTGCTTAGAAATGTTGCAGGGGAGAGGATCGTTGTCCCAACGGGAAGTGCAGTGCAAAAGTTTAACGGGTTGATTACACTCAATGAAGTTGCTGCCCTGATATGGGAGTGTTTGCAGAAGCAAATGCTGCCAGAGGAAATTGTTCAGAAAATACTGCAGGAGTATGACGTTGAGGAGGCGGAAGCCGTGCGGGATGTGAATGGATTCATGCAAATGCTGACCGAACAGGGCATTTTGCTGGAGGAGAAATAAGACGAAGGGAAAGAGGCAAATCGATTCTTTCCTGTGTGAGGAGAACAGATGGACGAAATCGAAAAGAGAGAGAAGAACCATTCTGCCGGTTTTGAATCGCTTGATATTTTGATTCAAAGGTGGAGGGATGGAACGTTTCAGGAGATCGTGGATGACTGGAAATGGATTTTTACCTACAGTGTCCGCTATCGGAAGGCTATTGTGTTTTATATTGTTTTGGGTATGCTGAGCACAGTGATGGGGCTTTTTGGAAGCGTTGTCAGCAAGATGATGATTGACATCGTCACGAGTAAGCAGACGGACAAGCTCTGGGTGCTGATTGCGGTTGTTTTGGGAAGTGCGGTCTTCAACTTGACGTTCGGAAGCATGATCAACCGGATTTCCACAAAGCTCAGCATTTACATCAACAACGACATTCAGGCGGACATTTTTGATAAGATTATGGATGCAGACTGGCTTTCCATCAACCAGTATCCAAACGGCGATATTCTGAATCGCTTTAACGGGGATGTCGGAACGGTCAGTTCCAATGCCATCAGCTGGCTTCCCTCCATCATTATCGCAATTTTTAATTTCATTGCAACGTTTTGTGTCATCTGGCATTACGATAAGGTGATGGCATTGATTGCGTTTGCCAGTGCGCCGTTTATGCTTCTCATGTCGCGTTTCCTGATTAAGAGACAGCGGGAATACAATAAGAAAGTCCGTGAGATGAGCAGCAAACTGATGACGTTTGAAGTGGAGACGTTTTACAACATGGATACGATTAAGTCGTTTGGCGTCTCCTCCTACTACGGGGAAAAGATGCGCGGGTGGCAGCAGAAGTTTAAGGCGATCAGCCTCAAGTATAACCTGTTCTCCATTAAGACGAACATTGTCATGAGTGTGATTGGAATGGCGGTGCAGTATCTGGCGTTTGGCTACTGTCTGTACCGGCTGTGGACGAATGAGATTACGTACGGAACGATGACACTGTTTTTGCAGCAGAGAGGAAATCTTTCCAGTGCATTCAGCAGCCTCGTATCCATTATCCCTGCGTTTTTAAACAGTTCGGTGTCTGCGCATCGCATCCGGGAGCTGGTACAGCTGTCGAGGGAGGTTCACATTCCGGCGAGCAATGAGCTGGACCGGTTTGCGGCGGACGGATTTGAAGTGAAGATGAGAGATGTCCACTTCTCCTACGTGAAAGGAAAAAAAGTCATCACCGATTCCGCTTTCCAGGCGTGTCCGGGAGAAATTGTAGCTCTGGTAGGGCCTTCCGGAGAGGGAAAGACGACGATGATCCGCCTCATTCTGGGGCTGATCCGGCCGGAGGAGGGAAGTGCGGTGATAAAGGCTTCCAACGGGCAGGAGATTGAGATGAATGCAGATACCCGGCATCTGTTTGCCTATGTTCCGCAGGGGAATACGATTCTCTCGGGGACCATTGCAGAAAATATGCGCATGGTGAAGGCGGATGCGACGGACGAGCAGATCATCGAGGCGCTGAAAATTTCCTGCGCCTGGGAGTTTGTGCAGAAGATGCCGGAGACGATCTACAGCAAGATTGGAGAGCGGGGAAGAGGATTTTCCGAAGGGCAGGCGCAGAGGATTGCCATTGCCCGGGCGGTTTTGCGGGATTCCCCGGTTCTTCTTCTGGATGAGGCGACCTCTGCGCTCGATGTGACGACGGAGCGGATGGTTCTTCGAAACATCATTCAGCAGCGACCGAACAAGACGTGCATTGTCACAACGCATCGGCCGAGCGTGCTGAATCTGTGCCAGAGGGTGTACCGGGTGATGGAGACAAAGGTGACGGAGCTGAGTGAGGAGGAGTCCAGCCGGATGGCGATCGATTTTTAGTTTCTGCGCAGAAAAGGCGCGGCACGGGAAAAAAAGAATAATCCGCAGGACGGACGGATAGAATAGAAGAAAGCGTCCCGAAACGGGAGAGATCGCCGATGTTAAATCGATTGTGGGCCGCGATGATTGTCCTTGGAATTGTGTGGGCAGGACTGCACGGGACGATGTCGGATGTGACCGGGCAGATTCTGGATTCTGCGCAGGATGCGGTGCAGCTTTGCGTGACGATGCTCGGGGTGATGGCAATGTGGACCGGATGGATGAAGGTGGCGCAGGAGGCGGGAATCGTCGCACAGCTGACCGGAATGCTAAATCCGTTTTTGCGGTGGATGTTTCCGAACATTCCTGACCGGCATCCGGCCAAAACGTCCATCAGCGTCAATCTGGTCGCCAATCTGCTTGGACTTGGATGGGCAGCTACGCCCGCAGGGCTGCAGGCAATGAGAGAGCTGGCTAAGCTGGAAGAGGAGAGGAACGGGAATCGTTCTTTGCAGAGCAGGAAGACGGCAAGCGATGAGATGTGTACGTTTCTTGTGCTGAATATTTCCTCTTTGCAGCTCATTCCCGTAAATATCATTGCCTACAGAAGCCAATATGGCAGTGCAAATCCGGCTGCGATTGTAGGGCCGTGCATTGCCGCAACGATTGTCAGCACGGCAGCCGCCGTGCTGTTTTGCAAAATCATGACGAAAAGATGAAAAACAGGCTATTCAGATATTTTCTTTTGGAGTATAATGAAAAAAAGCCGGACTGTTTTGGACAGAGGGCAGTTCGCAGTCCAGAGAGAAATGGAGAAAATTATGAGTAAGTACGAAACGTATCGGAGACAGTATCCTGTTTTTTATTATCGGAGATACGAGCTGGAGGAGGACGCCGGGAAAGTCTGCCTGCAGTATTTTTTTGAGATTCCGGGTCTTTCCGAATTTTCGCCGAAGTGGATTTTTCCGAAGGCGGAACACGACCGGGAATGCTATGGGAAGAATCCGACATTCCGGCGGATGGCATTTTTTCTCGGCATGACAGAGCTTGTCAGCTACTGGAAGATTGCCTGTCCCCCAAGCGTGGTGGTGGAGGCAGGAAGTCTGGACGAGGCGCAGATTGCATGGTGGAAGAATCTGTATTACAACGGACTGGGCGAATTTTTCTACACGAACGGGATTGAGGCGGATCCGGAAACATTTCTGGAAATTCAGTCGGCTGGAGCGCCGGAACCGGGGGAGGAGCGGCCGCTTGTCCATCCCGATGGATGCCTGATCCCTGTGGGAGGCGGAAAAGACTCCGCGGTTACGATCGAGCTGTTAAAGGAAAGTCAGCGTCCGTCCTGCTGTTATATCATCAACCCAAGAGGCGCGTCGCTTGAGACGGCGCGGGCGGGCGGATATCGGGACGGGCAGATTGTATCGGCGCGGCGGACACTGGATGCGCGGATGATTGCGCTGAACCGGCAGGGATTTTTAAACGGTCATACGCCGTTTTCGGCGATTGTGGCTTTCTCGTCTGTGATGGCGGCGTATATGAGAAATCTGCACTATGTGGTGCTGTCAAATGAATCGAGCGCCAATGAGAGCACCGTCCCGGGAAGCACGGTCAACCACCAATATTCCAAGAGTTTTCAGTTTGAACAGGATTTTCACGCGTATGAGGAGACGTACATCAAAAGCGGGATTTTCTACTTTAGCCTGCTTCGCCCGCTGAGCGAATTTCAGATTGCCCGCTATTTTTCCAAATGCACAGCGTACCACGATCTGTTCCGCAGCTGCAACGTCGGAAGCCGGGAAGATGTCTGGTGCGGCCACTGTCCCAAGTGTCTGTTTGTCTGCCTCATTTTATCGCCGTTTTTGCCGGAAGAGCGCATCCGGGAAATCTTCGGGCGCGATCTTTTAAATGACGAGGCCTTGATTGGAACGATGGAGAAATTGACGGGAATTCAGCAGGAAAAGCCGTTCGAGTGCGTCGGAAGCCGCGGGGAAGTCAATACGGCGCTCTGTCTGACGATTGCCAGGATGGAGGCGGAAAACAAGCCGCTTCCCATTGTCCTTGCCGCTTATCAAAAAACGGCGCTGTATGCGCAGTACCAGAAGCGTAAAGATGGATATTCCTCCGGATATGATGATCAAAATCTTCTCCCCGACGAATTTGATGCGATCGTGAGGAGAAACTGCGTTCTTCCTCCGCTGGATACGTCAGGACAGAAAGAGAAAGAGAGGAAATGAGGATGTTCGATCGGATACGGGAAATGATAAAAGGGATGGATGTCCTGATTCTTGGGTTCGGACGGGAGGGAAAGTCGACGCTTGCCGTGCTGGAGAAGGTCGGAGGGTACCGCTCTCTTGCCATTTCAGACCGCGCAGCGATTTCGCTTGCGGAGGGGCGAACCGATATCCGTCTGATCACTGGGGAAGACTACCAGAAATGTCTCGATGCGTTTGACATTGTCTTTAAGAGTCCGGGCATCGTGTTGGAGCGCGATCCGTCCGGAAATCGCTGCCGGATTGTCTCTCAGACAGAAGTGTTTTTTTCGTGCTACCGCGACCAGATTATCGGAATTACCGGGACGAAAGGGAAGAGCACGACGACATCGCTTTTGTACCACATTCTTCGCTGTGCAGGGCGGGATGTCGTCATCGCTGGAAACATTGGCATTCCGGTGTTTGACCACGCGCAGGACATCAAAGAGGGGACGATTGTTGTGGTCGAGCTGTCCTGTCATCAGCTTGAGTATATGACGGTTTCTCCGCATACGGGCGTGCTTGTCAACATCCATGAGGAACATTTGGATCATTATGGCACGATGGAAAAATATGTGGCGGCAAAGCAAAAGATTTACCGCAATCAAAAGAGAGGGGATATTTTGTTTTGCAGAGAGGACATTCTCCCCGAAGCGGGAACGTGCGAGGCGGATGTGTATGCGGTTTTTCCTCCCGTGCATACCGATGGACAGGCAGAGGATGTGCCCGGCGGCGGGGCGCAGACGGAGCGGCAGGTGCGCATCATAGACGGAACGATCTTTTTTGGCTCGTATCGATACCGGATTCCGGAACAGGAAATTCAGCTCATGGGGGATCACAATTTTTATGACATCGCCATCGTATTTGCCGTCTGTATGCAGCAGGGCATTTCCGTCTGCCAGTTTGACAAAGGGCTGAAATCTTACGAGATTCTTCCCCACCGTCTTCACTGCATTGGGACCAGAAACGGCGTGAAATATTACGACGACTCGATCTCTACGATTTGCGACACAACGATCCAGGCACTGCACACATTAAAAAATGCGGATACGGTGCTGATCGGCGGCATGGACCGGGGGATCGACTACAGAGAGCTGATTGAATACTTATCAGCAAGTCCAATTCCGAATATTATCTTAATGGAGGCGACGGGAAAACGGATTCTGCAGGAAATCCGAAACGAGTATCCGCAGTTTCAGGGGGTTGAACGGCTGATTCTGACAGAGAATCTAAAAGAAGCGGTGCAGATGGCCAAAAAGGTGACGAGGCCGGGACACAGCTGCGTGCTCTCTCCGGCCGCGGCAAGCTATGGAATTTTCAAAAACTTTGAGGAGCGGGGAGACCGCTTTGCGGAATATGTGATGATGGAGTAACGGAATGCCGCCGCGTATTGGATGACAATGCATCCGAAACGCGGCGGCATTTTGGCGAGTGCGCCCGTAGGATCGAAATCGGATCGGGAAGGAATTGTCTCGATCCGATTCGGGGAAAGGGGATTATTCAAAGTTTCTCTGGAAGAAATCCGGGAGCTCTGTTCCATTCTCCAGGCTGTTTTTGAAACTGGAAATGGAGGATGAGGCAACTGCGATGGAACTCATCAGCTTTCCAAACATGACTGCATTGAAAATGTGAAGGTCTTTGGATGGAAGCGGCTTCATCAGGTGCCCTTGGATGGCGTCGTACTGTCCTGTGATGCGCATCAGCTGATCCAGAATGCGGTAGTGAAGATTGCCCGGCGCCACCAGAATCTTTTTGATCAAACGCATCTGGAAGAGGCAGGAGCGGGCTGTCTTCGAATCAATGGACGGATAGAGGGAGGCAATGGTGTCTGCGGTCGTATCGTCCACCGGGATGAGCTTCCAGACTTTGCTTGCTCGCGGGAGGATCTCATCCCGCTCCATCATAAACCGCTCAAATTCTGTTTCCAGTTCAATGTGTCCGAGTCCAAACTCCTCGATGGAGGAATTGACATAGCTGTGGCATTCGCTGTCTAAGACAAAATGGCAAATCAATCCCAGGACATAGGCGTACTGGGGACTGTTTTTTCCGCATTCGCGGATGACCTCCATCATGGGGAGCAGCAAATCGGCGGCGGGCTCATGGTGAATGTCGGAACCAAGCTGTGCAATCCGATTGATCTGGAAAGGCTTGTAGTAGAACAAAAAGTCCGGACCTTGCAATCCGATGCGAAACTGGGAAAGATATGAGTGGATGATTTTTTTATCTTTCTTGTCCAGAGATTTGTAAACGTGTTTTCCAAATTTGTCATGTGCGTAAATAGCAGGCATAGCGAGATTCTCCTTTTGCTCATTTCCTATGGACAGTATACCACAAACGAACAAAAAAGGAAGGAAAAAATGAAGAAAAAATGAAGAAAAAATGAAATTTTGCTGCAAAATGAAACGATTCGACCCTTTTTGGAGGATGGGAATGCTTTTTTGGGGGAAACGAAGCGGGAAGACATAGCAGGAGAAGACGGGGAATAAGAATAGATAACGCGCATCGCACGAGGAGAAGTGCAATGAGATTTTTGATGTATGTGTCGGACTGTATGATTCCCCTTTTGATTGTCTATCTGGCTGCGGTCGGCATTTCTAAAAAAAATCCGGTCTATGATCAGTTTGTGGAGGGCGCCAAGGAAGGGATCGGGACGGTCTTTCAAATTCTTCCAACGCTTGTCGGGCTGATGATCGGGGTGGGGGTCCTGCGGGCGAGCGGATTTTTGGACTTTCTTTCCGGGATTTTGCAAAAACCGATGGAGTGGCTTCACATTCCATCGGAGCTTGTCCCGGTCATCGTTGTGAGAATGTTTTCCTCCTCGGCAGCTACGGGGCTTGTCCTTGATCTGTTTGAGACATACGGTCCGGATTCGCTTGTGGGGACAATGGCATCGATTCTGATGGGATGTACCGAGACGATCTTTTATACGATGAGCGTATATTTTATGACGGCAAAAATCACGAAGACAAAATGGACGCTCCCGGGCGCACTGTTTGGAACGGCGGCGGGAATTGCGGCGAGCGTATGCCTGGCGCTGTGGATGATGGCATCGGGGGGATAAAGATTTTGGAGCGTTTGCTTTGAGACAAAGGATTTTGGGAGCTTATTGACTTATTTCCGGGGAAGAATTATACTGAACAGTAAGTTCGAAAAGGAAGGTGAGAAACCCAATTGTCAGGGAAACTTGCGTTTTCGGCAATGTACGGACAGGTCAGGCCGATCGGGAGAGATACAGAGAAAGGGAATCTCAAAAAAAGAAAAGAAGATGAAGAGTAACAACAAAGCAGAGGTCATGAATCAAAAAAGACATGTATTTATCATCGGATCCAAAGGAATTCCGGCCAATTATGGAGGGTTTGAGACGTTTGTGGACTGCTTGATCCGGCATCACAAAGAGGACTCCATTCTCTATCATGTAGCCTGCAAGACGGCCTGGAGAGAGGGCAGGGAGAATGTGATCTATCACGGTGCAGACTGTTTTTTTATTCGTGTTCCAAATGTCGGTGCGGCGCAGGCCGTGTATTATGATATCCAGGCATTCCGGTATTGTTTGGCGTATATCGAACAAAATAAGATTCAGGGGGCGATTGTGTATGTGCTTGCCTGTCGGATCGGATGTGTGATTTCACATTTCAAAAGGCGGCTTGCCAGGCTGGGCGGGTGTCTGTATGTGAATCCGGACGGACAGGAGTGGAAGAGAGCCAAGTGGAATCGTCTCATCCGGCAGTACTGGAAGTTTTCGGAGAGGAAAATGATTCAGTATGCTGACCGGATTGTGTGCGATTCCATCCATATGGAGCGCTATATCCGGGAGCGGTATGCCCGCTATTGTCCCAGAACGACGTATCTCTCCTACGGTGCAGACGTGACAGAGCGAAAGGGCACGATGAGTGAGAAATGCAGGCAATGGTTTCGGGAATGGGGGATAGAGCCGGGCGGATATTATCTTGCCGTGGGGCGCTTTGTCCCCGAAAACAATTTTGAGACAATGCTCCGGGAATTTTCTGCCGCGAAGACGGACAAAAAATTTGTTCTGATTTCCAATCTGGAGCAGAACCGATTTTATCAGAATCTGGAGGAAAAAACGGGCTTTGAGGAGGATTCGAGGATCTGCTTTGTCGGAACGGTCTATGACAAGGATCTCTTAAAAGAGATTCGGACATGGGCGTTTGCCTACATTCACGGTCATCAGGTGGGGGGAACCAATCCGTCGCTTCTGGAGTCGTTAGGGTCTACCGACTTAAACCTGCTGCTTGACGTCTGTTTTAACCGGGAAGTGGCTCTGGAAAGCGCCGTCTACTGGACGAAGGAGAAAGGGTCGCTGGCAGCTGCAATCGAAGAGGCAGAGCGGATGACAAAGGAAACGAGGCAAATGTTTTCAAAGAGGGCAAAAAAACGGATCCGGGAGGCATTTGACTGGAATGACGTCTCGCAAATGTATGAGACACTGTTTAAGAAGGAAAAGAAAGGAGAATCTGCGCGGGTACGGAAAAGCAGAGAAAGCAAGTGATCTGTTTTGCCGTTCCATTTCCATTTGGGGGGGAGGAAAGGCTGCGGAAAGCGCTGTTGTATGGAAAGACGCAGATAGAAAACGGGCTGTAAATTGAAGATTAAAATTATTGTGGCATCTCATAAAGCATATCGTATGCCGGATGCGGACATTTATCTTCCGATGTGGGTCGGGGCTCAGCTGGAGGAGGAGAAGGTGTGTCCGGGATATCAAAAAGACAATACCGGGGAAAATATCTCCCGGAAGAACCGCTCGTTTTGCGAGCTGACGGCGCTTTATTGGGCATGGAAAAATTTAGACGTGGATTATATCGGGCAGGTTCATTACCGGAGACATTTCTCGGTTCAAAAGAAGAAAAACAAAGATCCATGGAGCCGGATTTTGACATCCGGGGAGGCACAGAAACTGTGCGAGAAATATGATATTATTCTTCCGAGAAAACGTTATTACTGCATAGAGAGTTTGTATTCCCACTATGCGCACACGCACGATGCACAGCATCTGGAGGCATCGAGGCGAATCGTTGCCGCGCGGCATCCGGAGTCGCTGGAATATTTCGATGCCGCGCTCAAGAAGCGATCCGGCCACATGTTTAACATGTATCTGATGAGAAAATCGCTGTCGGACGAGTATTGTGAGTGGCTGTTTGACATCTTATTTGAGCTGGAAAAACAGATCGACGAGAAGGGACTCTCTCCGTTTCAGAGGCGGTTTTACGGGCGGGTCAGTGAGATTTTGCTCAATGTGTGGATTTGCCAGAAGCGGGAGGAACAGCCGGAGTTAAAGACAAAGACAATCGGCTGGATTTCGATGGAGCCGGTTCCGTGGAGAGAGAAAACAAATGCCTTTCTGCGGGCAAAATATCTGGGAGAGAAATACAGCAAAAGTTTTTGACGGGAGAAAACGCGAAGACAGAGAGATGAGAGGGATTCTATGGGATTGAACACGATGTTAAAAACACTGGATCCTTCGAAAGAAGGGCTTCTGGTTTTGAGAGAAGAGGACATTGGGGCGGTTCATGAACTGCTCCTGGAGATGGTTCGCGACATTGCACAAGTCTGCGAGGCGCATCAGATTGCGTGGTCTTTGAGCGGCGGGAGCATTCTTGG
This sequence comes from uncultured Eubacteriales bacterium, assembly GCA_949299375.1. Taxonomy (GTDB): domain Bacteria; phylum Bacillota; class Clostridia; order Lachnospirales; family Lachnospiraceae; genus UBA2942. Next base: position 12,699 of record CASGAH010000010.1, read on the forward strand.
GGCAATTCGTCATCACGGGTTTATTCCCTGGGATGACGACATTGACTTGAACATGACGAGGGCGGAATTTGAGCGCTTCCGGGCCGTCTTTCCGGGGGCGTATGGGGACCGGTATGAGCTGAAAATACCGGGGGACGACGGATATTTGTTTCACTTTCCGAAGATCTTTCGAAAAGACACGAAATTTCGGGAGATCCTTTCGAAGGAGGAAGGGGAAAATGGGCTTTATGTAGATATTTTTATTATGGAGAATTGTCCGGACCACGCATTGCCGCGTCTGCTTCACGGGATGGTGTGCAGTGCGTTTCTTTTGCTTCTCTCGTCGCGCCGGGTATGGGAGTGCCGCAAAACGCTCCTGCAATATGGCAAAGACAATCCGGTTTTTCAAAGAGAAATCCGAAAGAGGATGTTTTTGGGACGGCTCGTCTGTTTTGGCTCGATGGAGGGATGGCTGAGGGCGGCAAACCGCTGTTTTCAATGGGTGAAGCGGGAGACGACAAAGCAGATCGTCATTCCGAGCGGAGGCGCCCACTATTTTGGCGAAATCTTCGATCGGGAGAAAGTCTGTCAGTTTGTCCGCGTTCCATTTGAGACAGAAAAGTGGCCGATTCCAAAGGATGCACCGTATTATCTGTCGGAGCGATATGGGAAAACGTATATGACACTTCCCCCGAAGGAAAAACGGGAAGCACATACGCTTGTGGAATTGGATCTGGGGGAGAAAAGGAGGCAAGATGGCTGCACATACGAAACTTCAAAAATCTGACTGCGGAAGAAGGATGACAGAGGAGGAGACCCGAACGATTCAGATGGATTTGCTCCGCACGCTGGCAGCTTACTGTGAGCGGCACAAGCTGCGCTGCTATTTGTCCGGGGGAACACTTCTCGGGGCGATTCGCCACAAAGGATTTATTCCCTGGGACGATGACATTGATGTGAATATGCCGCGCCCGGACTGCGAGAAACTGTTTCGCATGACCGGAGGAAAGATCAACGGATGTGTGCTTGCGCCGCCGGATTTAGACGGGACAATCCCGTGCTGTGAATCGTTCCGGCTGTATGCGTCAGAAGGGATCATTGAAAGTTATGTGGGAGGGACAGCAAAAAAACCGCGCTATTATCCGATCTATATTGATATCTTTCCGATTGAGGGACTTCCGTCGGGACAGTGCGCATTGAGATGGCACTATGCCAAGCTTGTATTTTTGAGAAAGATGATGCGCGTTTCCTCGCTGAGCCGGATGGAGGGATCCGACATCCGGGCGCATCTGTTTCATCTTGCGGCATGGATTCCGGCGAAGTGGATCGGATATTCCAGGTGGAGCAGGTGGATTCAAAAACTTGTGAGAAAATATGAATTTGACCGCTGCGAATATGTGGGGGTCATGACGGCTCCCGTACACACGACAGAGGAGCGGGTCAGAAAGTGTGATTATCTTCCCGCTGTGGAAGTCGTCTTTGAGGGAGAGACGTACCGTGCGCCCGCCAATTATGACACATATTTGACACAGCTGTACGGGGATTATAAAACACTTCCTCCGAAAGAAAAACGGCATTCGCATCACCAATATAAGGTGTACTGGAGAAAATAGAACATTGAAATATTGCACACCGGCGCAGCGGTCTTTCAAGGGGGCTGCGGGGAAGGGAGAGAAATGATGAAAGTTGCGCTTTTGACAGCGGCGGGAACGGCATCGAGGATGCATCAGGATATCCCGAAACAGTTTATTCATGTGGACAACAAACCGATTATTCTGCACACGATGGAGGCATTTCAGCGCCACCCGGGCATTGACGCCATGATTGTTGTCACACTGCCGTCCTGGAGTGATGTATTGTGGGCTTACGCCAGACAATTTAATATGACAAAATTGAGGTGGGTCGTTGCCGGAGGGGAGAGCGGGCAGGAGTCGATTCGCAGAGGGCTGGAAGCGCTGAAAGAGGAGCTGTCGTATGACGATGTCATTCTTGTCCACGACGGGAACCGTCCGCTTGTCTCCGCGGAAGTGATTTCGGACAGTCTGGCGACGTTTTCCAAGTTTGGGAGTGCTGTGGCGGTCGTCCCCTGCACCGAAGTTGTCTTTGAAAGTGAAGACGGTCGCTCCTCCTGCACATCGATGGAGCGGGAGAAAGTCTTTCGGACGCAGACGCCGCACACGTATCGGTTTGGCGAGCTTGTGCAGGCGCACGAGCAGGCAAAGATCCTCGGAATTCAAAATACGGCGGCTTCCTGCGTCCTGATGAAGGAACTTGGGAAAACCGTCTATTTCTCCAAAGGATCGGAGGAAAATTTAAAGATTACGACGCTGGAGGATCTGCGCATTTTTAAGGCGCTGTTAAGCACGAGAGAAGATGCCTGGATTAAGAGACAGCCGGGACAGGACGGCGGAGTGCAAAGAGGGGACAGACAATATGGATAATGCCGAACAATACCGAATGGATCTGCGCCGGATTCAGGACGCCATCCCGAACCTGGACCGTCTGCGGGAGTCCTCGGTTCTTGTCACCGGTGCGGGGGGACTGATCTGCTCGGCCGTTGTTGATTTTCTGATCGAACTCAACGATACGCGCGATGCTCGTCTGCACATTTACGCGGCAGCCCGAAGCCGCGACCGGATTTGGGCGCGGTTCGGGGAGCGGATGGAGCGGGCGGATGTCCACTTTCTGCAGTACGATGCGATGGAGGCGATCGCGTCAGATGTGCGCTTTGACGTTGTCATTCACGGCGCTGGAAATGCCAATCCGAAGATGTACGCCGAAAAACCTGTGGAGACGATGATGGCGCATCTGATGGGGCTGCGATATGTGATGGAATATCAGATCGCCCATGGCGGGGGGCGGGTGCTGTACCTCTCCTCGAGCGAAGTGTACGGACGCAGGGGCGGCTCTGCCCCCTACAGGGAAGAGGAGTGTCATTTTGTCGATCTTCTGGACCCGAGATCGTGCTACCCCTCGGCAAAGCGTGCGGCGGAGACGATGTGCGCCGCCTACAGAAAAGAGTACGGCATTGACGCGGTCATTGTCCGCCCGGGACATGTCTATGGCCCGACGATGACTGCGTCGGACAACCGGGCTTCGTCGCAGTTTCCGCGCGATGTGATCGAGGGAAACGACATCGTTATGAAGAGCGCGGGCGCGCAGATGCGCTCGTACTGCTATGTGCTGGACTGCGTCTCCGCAATGATTGCGGTGCTCTTAAACGGAGCATCCGGCCAGGCGTACAACATTTCAAATCCGCAGTCTGTTGTGACGATCCGGGAGCTGGCAGAGTGTTTTGCAAAAGCGGGAGGAAAAAAGGTCGTCACAAAACTGCCTTCGGAGCGGGAAGCGGAAGGATACAACAAGATGGAGTACTCTGTGCTCGACTCGTCAAAACTGGAAGCGCTCGGCTGGAAGCCGTGTTTTGACGCTGCGCTGGGGACAAAACGCACCATCGATTTGCTGAGAAGGAGCCAAAAAACGTGATTTACTGTGTCAGGGAAGTGCAAAGCGATCAAAAGCTTTTTAAAACAGCGGGAACGAAGGCCAGGGATGACGCCGATGCCATCTTCCTTCGAGAGGGGGCGCACCCGATTGAAATCCCCGCGCCGATTGAGCGGAGGGGAGAGAAAAACCCGCTCAAAAAGATGGCCGGACATGTGGATGCCGCCCGGCGCTGGCGGGAGAAATTGTCGATTCTTTCTCCCGGCGATGTGCTCTGCGTGCAGTTTCCGGTTGTGGAACACTCTGTCTTTTTGTACCGGGAATTTCGGCGCCTGAAAAAGAAGGGAGTTCACATCGTACTTTTGATTCATGATCTGGAATTGCTGCGCAAAGGAAGGGGCGCAGACGTTTCCGTGCCGAAAAAAATTCGTGTTTCCTTTGAGGAGACACGGATTTTAAAAAACTGCAGCAGCATCATTGCGCACAATCCCTCGATGATCCGCTATCTGTCAGGGATTGGAATTCCGGAAGAAAAGATGGTCTCGCTCGGGCTGTTTGATTATCTGATTCCGGAGTATGATGCGCAGTGGATGGAACAAAGAGAGATTCGAAAAGATCTTCCGGTGATCGTCGCTGGAAATTTGAGACCGCACAAAGCCGGGTATGTCTATCGGCTCCAAGGGTGCGGCCGGTTTTTTCTGTTTGGCGTCGGATATGAGGGGAAGGAGGAGGAATCGATCCGCTATTTTGGTTCCTTTTCTCCGCAGGAACTGCCATACCGCCTCCGGGGAAGTTTCGGACTTGTCTGGGACGGCGACGACACGAAAACATGTGCGGGCATTTTCGGGGAATATTTGCGCATCAACAATCCCCATAAAGTGTCTCTCTACCTGGCATCTTCGATTCCCGTCATTGTCTGGAAACAGTCGGCGCTTGCCGAAACGCTCGTCCGTCTTCGATGCGCGATTGCGGTCGATTCCCTGGAGGAGATCGGCGGGGCAATTGCCGCAATGTCAGAGGAAACGTATGAGGAATATCGGGCCAATGCCGAAAAAATAGGCAGAAAACTTCGGCAGGGAGCGCAGTTAAAGGCGGCACTTGCGGCGTGTCTGTCGTCTGTGCCATCGTAAGGAGGAGAAAAGAATGGTTGTTAGGGTTCAGCAGTTTGCATCCTCGGAGAAATTGTTTTTTCTTTCCTATGGGGCAATGCTGTTTTTTGGAATTTTAAGTACGTCGTTTTTTTACCGGTATTTTGCGGGGACACCGTACAAAGGGCTGATTGTATTGTGTACACTACTCCCGGCTGTGCGGGAAGCGGTGATTCGCCATGATTTCAAAAAAGACCTGGCTGGCGGCCTGTTGTGTCTGACGGCCTTTTTTCTTGCAGCCCGTGTGCGGACAAGTGTCTCCGGCCTTGCGCTGGCGGCGATGTTTGCCTTTGTTTTCTATGCAAGAACGATTTCATTTGAAAAGATTGCAAAATTCAGCATTGCGGTCAGTTCCGCCGCAGTGGCGCTTGTCATACTCGGCGCCTGTCTCGGCGTGATCGACCACTACATTTTGGCGGACACAGCGGAAGGGATGAAACTGTACCGGATCGGAATAGACCGTCTGGGGGAAATCCCGGCGATTGTGGCGGAGGCGAGCCGGGTTCGGGCGTACCTTGGATTTCGCTATGCGCTGTACGCCCCGAATTTTGTCTCCAATATTACGATGCTTGTTGTCTGCTGGAAAAAAGGAGAACTCAAATGGAGACAGTTTGCCGTGCTGTGGCTTGTCAATGCGCTCTTCTTTGTGCTTTGCGATGCCCGCCTGTCGTTTGCTCTCATCAGCGCATTTTTGCTGTGCGCCGCTTTTTTAAAAAAGTTTCCGCACGCTCTTTCGGCCCTGCGCTTCCCGGGATTTTTGATGACGGCGTCGTTTTGCATCTGTTTTATTGTGAGCGTACAGATGACAGTACACTACGATCCGTCCATTGCGTGGATGCGCACATGCAATGCGCTGCTTGGGCGGCGTTTGGAATTTGCCAATCTCTCGCTGGCTAAATTTGGCGTCTCTTTTTGGGGGCAGGACGTGAAATGGGTCGGATTTGGGCTTGATTTATACGGACAGCAGAGTCCGGATGCATACTTGTATGTGGACAATCTATACATACAGATGCTGCAGCGGTTTGGCGCTGTCTTTACGGGGATGATCCTGATTCTGTATACGGCTGCCGCGTTTCAGTGCTGGAGACAGAAACGGTGGGAGTGGCTGCTGTGCCTCTTTGTCATCGCGCTTCACGCCATGATCGATGATTTGATCATCTCCCTGCATTTTAATACCTTCTGGCTGCTCGTCGGCATTTTGCTGTTTGGCACTTGGAAGAAAGAAGGAGGAAACAGGGCGCGATGAGAAGGAGACAAAAGACCCATCAAACATCTCTGAAACGAAATATTGTGATGAATGCGCTTCTTGCGCTGTCCTCTGTCCTGTTTCCGGTCATTACGTTTCCGTACGTGTCAAGAGTTTTGCTCCCGGAGGGCGTTGGAAGAGTTTCCTTTGTGACGTCTGTGATTTCGTATTTTCTTATGCTGGCTCAGCTTGGCATTCCCACATACGGAATCCGCGCCTGCGCAAAGGTGAGGGATGACAGAAACGCGCTGACAAAGACGGCGCAGGAAATTTTGCTCATTCAGATCGGGATGAGCATTGTGTCTTACCTTCTGCTCGCAGCGGCGCTCGGCACCGTTCCAAGGCTTCAAAGGGAGCGGACGCTCGTTTTGGTTGTGAGCGCGTCGATTTTTTTTCAGTCCATTGGAATGGAGTGGCTGTATAAGGCGCTGGAGCAATACACTTACATTACGCTGCGCTCTCTCGGATGCAAGCTCATCGCCTGTCTGGCTCTGTTTGCGCTCGTTCGGCAGGAGAGCGACGTCATCGTTTATGGGGGCATCTCGATTTTCGCCTCATCGGCCTCCAACGCGATGAATTTTTTTCATGCGCGCCGTCTCATCTTTCAGAAACCGTCGGGACCATACTGCATTCGCAGACATCTCAGGGCGGTTCTCGTCTTTTTTGCCATGTCCTGCGCCACAACCGTGTATACCCATCTGGATGTGGCAATGCTCGGATTTCTGAAGACCGATCTCGATGTCGGATACTACCATGCGGCGGTAAAAATCAAAACACTTCTCGTCAGTCTTGTGACATCGGCTGGCGCGGTGCTCCTGCCGAGAGCTTCGTATTATATGGAGCAGGGAATGCAGGAGGCGTTTGAGCGGATGACAAAGAAAGCGATTCATGTTGTTGTCCTCGTCTCCGCCCCGCTTGCACTCTATTTTATGATTTTTGCGGAGGAAAGCATCTATTTCCTTTCCGGGTATGCCTATCAGGGCGCCATTTTTCCGATGCAGATTTTGATGCCGACGCTGCTTTTGATCGGTCTGACGAATGTGATGGGCATTCAGATTCTTGTTCCTCTGGGGAGAGAAAAGATTGTGCTCTATTCGGAAATCGCAGGAGCGATTGTAGATTTCCTCTGTAACATGCTCTTCATTCCGCGAATGGGAAGCGCGGGCGCTGCGATTGGAACGCTCTTGGCGGAAGCCGTCGTCTTTGCGGTGCAGTACGGATTTCTGCGCAGACCATTAAAAGAGTCCTACCGGTCGATTCCATTTCTTCTCCTTCTTGCCGGCCTTGCGGTGGGGAGTGCGGCGTCGGTGTGGGTCAAATGGCTGGATCCCGGAGCATTTTTCGCACTTGCGGTCAGTTCACTCCTCTTTTTTGGGGGGTATGGCGCCATTTTGACGGCGGGAAAAGAACCGGTTGTCCTGGAAATCAGGGAACAGATCCGTTCCGCTCTGCGGCGGATCGGGAAGAGAGCGGGCAAAAAGAGCGAAGGCGATTTCCCGGACAAAAGGAAAAATATGTGACAATTGCTGAAAGCGAGCGCGAAAAGATACAGCATATTGATGGTTTTTTGTGTAAAAAAAATCGCAGGTTGACAGCGAAATAAAATGATAATATAATGGAAATGAGTCTGGGGGTATGGTATTGTATCCTGAGATTGTTATTTTCTTAACAAACATCAGCCCCGAAAGGACGAATCAAGCGGTGTGTCTTGAAATGATCTGGTATCGCCATGCACATCCAAAATAATAAAAAGGAGAATGAGTACTATGGGAGTAAAAATTACCGTTATCGGCGCAGGGAACGTCGGCGCGACAGTTGCCTACACACTGTCCAACACAAATCTGGCATCTGAAATCGTTGTAATTGATATCAACAGGGACAAGGCAGATGGAGAGGTTATGGATATTATGCAGGGAACTGCATTCCGTGGTCCGATTACCATCACTTCCGGAGGATATGAGGATGCCGTAGATTCTGATATCGTCGTAATTACCTCGGGCGTGGGAAGAAAGCCGGGACAGAGCCGGATTGACCTTGTGCGCACAAACGTGGCAATTTTGAAGGACATCACCCCTCAGATTGTGAAATATGCGCCGAAGGCAAAGTATCTGATCGTAAGCAATCCGATTGACATTCTGACCTATGTATTCACAAAGATATCCGGAATTCCGGAGGAACAAATCATCGGATCCGGTACCCTTCTTGACACAGCAAGACTTCGTTCCCTGATGTCCGACCACTATCAGGTAAATCAGAGAAACTGCCACGCATTCGTATTTGGCGAGCATGGAGATTCCTCCTTCGTTCCTTGGTCCGTTGCCAAGGTTTCCGGTGTTCCGCTGCATCTGTATGCAGAGCAGATGCCGGAGGCGATGCTGAACGTAGAGCCGTGGGATTATGACTACGCAGAGAAATACGTTCGTACATCCGGCGGAGAGATCATTAAGAGAAAGGGTGCCACCTTCTATGCGATTGCAGAGGCTGTAAAGGATCTTTGCAAAACACTTCTGTCCGCATATGATTCTGTAAAGTGTGTTTCCACGATGATGCACGGCGAGTACGGCATTGACGATGTATGTCTGAGCTGCCTGACGGTGCTTGGTCCGGACGGATGCAAAGGAAAGATCAAACTGGAACTGACCGATGAGGAAGTTGTGAAACTTCATCACAGTGCCAACGTATTAAAAGACGTCATTGCACAGCTTGACATTTGAGGAGATTTGCAAGAGGGATAGGAGAAGAGAGCATGGAATATCGCATTGAACGGGACTCTATGGGGGAGATGCAGGTGCCGACAGACCGCTATTGGGCTGCGCAAACTCAGAGAAGTTACCAGAACTTTAAAATTGGCGGAGAGCTGATGCCAAGAGAAATTACGCACGCCTTTGGAATTTTAAAGAAGGGCGCGGCGATTGCCAACTATCATCTGGGCAAGATGGATGAGACGAAGAAAGACCTTATCTGTCAGGCGTGCGATGAAGTGATTGCAGGGGAACTGTATGACCACTTCCCGCTCGTTGTATGGCAGACCGGTTCCGGGACACAGTCCAACATGAACGCGAATGAGGTCATTGCAAACCGCGGAAATGCCATCTACGGAAGCAAGCTGCTTCATCCGAACGATCATGTCAATATGTCCCAGAGTTCCAATGATACATTCCCGACCGCAATGCACATTGCGGCGGTCATCAGCATAGAAGACAAGCTGTTCCCGGCGATGGATCAGATGATTGCCACGTTAAAGAGACTGGAATCGGAAAACACGGATGTTGTAAAGAGCGGAAGAACACATTTGCAGGATGCCACACCGATTCGTTTCTCCCAGGAGATCAGCGGATGGCGCAATATGCTCGAGAAAACAAAGACGATGCTGGAGGCGTCGCTTCCGGGATTGAAAGAGCTTGCGCTGGGCGGAACCGCAGTTGGAACCGGACTGAACGCGCCGAAGGGATTCGGGGAGGAAGTTGCCCGCACAATCAGTGAGCTGACCGGAAAAGAGTTCGTGACAGCGGCCAACAAGTTCCACGCGCTGACGTCCAAAGATGACATCGTGTTTGCACACGGCGCGCTCAAGGCGCTGGCAGCCAATTTGATGAAGATTGCCAATGATGTGCGCTGGCTGGCAAGCGGTCCGAGATGCGGCCTTGGCGAGATTACGATTCCGGAGAATGAGCCGGGAAGCTCGATCATGCCGGGAAAAGTAAATCCAACCCAGTGCGAATCGATGACGATGGTTGCCGTACAGGTAATGGCCAACGATGTGGCGGTAGGCATGGCTGCGTCCCAGGGTAATTTTGAACTGAATGTATTTATGCCGGTGTGCGCGTATAACTTCCTGCAGTCGGTAAGACTGCTCGCAGACGGTCTTGTGTCGTTCCATGACAACTGCGTTGTCGGAATTCAGGCAAACCGTGAGAAGATGAAACATAATCTGTACAATTCTCTGATGCTTGTCACCGCGCTGAATCCTTACATCGGATATGACAATGCGGCCAAGACGGCAAAGAAAGCGTACAAGGAGAATATTTCTCTGAAAGAAGCCTGTGTGGCGCTCGGATTTTTGACGCCGGAACGGTTTGACGAAGTGTTCAAACCGGAAAACATGGCGTAAATTTCCCCGGGACGACAGGTTCCCTGGAGAGTACAAGCTGTATTTGACTTGTATTCTAAGGTGCAATGTGCTAAAATGAGAGCAGCTGTTTTCGGACTGCGGCAGTGCTTTTGCACAAAGCAATCCGTGAGGCTGGATTCAAAAAAGGGAAAAACACAAGGCTTTTTTGATACATCATACAACGAACATCCATGATGTGCTGTCCCATCGATTTCACGCGGATGAGACAGTACATTCGCCCTGAGAACAGATGCCTCTGTTTTCAGGGCTCATACTAACCAGGTAAGGAGGGTAGTCCAGCCGGTCCGGTTGGACAGGAAACATGATTTATAGCTATTATCCAGGTTGTACCCTGAAGACAAAAGCAAAAGATTTAGACATGTATGCAAGAAAATCCGCCGAAGCACTTGGTGTTACGCTGGAGGAGATCCCGGAATGGCAGTGCTGCGGAGGCGTATATCCTCAGGCAAAGGATGAAATTGCAACCAAACTTTCCTCTGTGAGAACCCTGGCCAGTGCAAAGTCTGCCGGGCAGGATCTGGTTACCGTATGTTCCGCATGTCACCATGTCGTAAAGAGAGTCAATGATGATATGAAGAATGACGAGTATATCCGCACAAGAGTGAACAATTATCTTGGTCTGGAAGAGCCATACGCAGGCGAGACGAATGTAATTCATTATCTGGAGCTGCTGCGCGATGTCATTGGCTTTGATCAGCTGAAGAAAAAGGTGAAAAACCCATTCAAGGGAAAGAAGATTGCCGCTTACTACGGATGTCTTCTGCTGCGTCCGAGCGGTGTCATGGCGATGGACAATCCGGAGAATCCAACAATTATGGAAGACTTTATTCGGGCAATCGGCGCGACACCGGTTGTATATCCGTTCCGCAATGAGTGCTGCGGCGGCTACATCACAATGGAAGACAAAAATCTGGCAATCAAAAAGAGCAATCAGGTGCTGGCTTCCGCAGAGGGCAAGGGCGCCGATCTGGTGATTACGGCCTGTCCGCTGTGCATGTACAACCTCTCTAAGAACGGGACAAAGCACAGCCTTCCGATCTATTATTTCACTGAGCTGTTGGCAGAAGCGCTCGGAGTTAAATAAGAAAGGAGGACAGAAAAGTGAGCACTGTAAAAGAAAAAAATATGATAGATGAGATTCTGCGCATGAGCGGATCGGATCCGAAACGGTGTATGAAGTGCGGCAAATGTTCGGCGACCTGCCCTGCATTTGCGGAAATGGAATATCATCCTCATCAATTTGCGTCCATGATCGATCAGGGAAAGATTCAGCCTCTGCTGACATCCGAGGCCATTTACAAATGTCTGTCCTGTTTTGCCTGTATGGAGCGCTGCCCCCGGGATGTGAAGCCTGCCAAACTCATTGAGGCAGTGAGACTTTGTGTCATTCGGGAACAGAGCAGAAACCATATGACACCCGATGACATCCCGTGTCTGCTGGATGAAGACCTTCCGCAGCAGGCCATTGTGAGTGTGTTCCGAAAGTATTCCAAGTAAGTTCCATGATTCCGGAGACTCTGTTTCGAGAGAACGCAAAAGCGGAATCGTTACAAAAACACAATAAATAGAAGGTGGAAGTAAGACATGCAGAAAATAGGTGTATTTGTATGTTGGTGCGGAAGCAATATCGCTGCCACGGTTGATGTGAAGGCAGTCGCTGAGGCGGCAAAGCAGCAGCCGAATGTTGTCTACGCAACCGACTATCAATATATGTGTTCTGAGAGCGGCCAGACGCTGATTATCGATGCCATCAAAGAATATGGGCTGACCGGAGTGGTCATCTGTTCCTGCTCTCCAAGAATGCATGAGACGACGTTTCGAAAGGCGGTTCAGAAGGCCGGGCTGAATCCGTATATGTTGGAAATTGCCAATATCCGTGAGCAGTGTTCCTGGATCCACAAGGACATCAAAGAGGGAACCGAGAAGGCAATTATCCTGATGACAGCCGCTGTGGCGAAAGTTCAGCTGAACAAGCCTCTGATTGCGGGTGAGAGCGCTGTGACAAAGAGATGTCTTGTAATCGGCGGCGGAATCGCCGGAATTCAGACAGCGCTGGATGTGGCGGATGCCGGATTTGAAGTGGATATCGTGGAGAAGAAGCCGACCATCGGCGGTAAGATGGCACAGCTGGACAAGACATTCCCGACACTGGACTGTGCTGCCTGTATTTTGACGCCAAAGATGGTAGATGCTGCAGCGCATGATAAGATCACGCTCTATACATACAGTGAAGTGGAGGCAGTCAAGGGGTTTGTCGGAAACTTTACTGTGACAATCCGCAAGAAAGCAAGATATGTAAAAGAAAATCTCTGTACCGGATGCGGAATCTGTACCGAAAAATGTCCGATGAAGAAGCAGCCAAACGAGTTTAATATGGGACTCGACAAGAGAGGCGCGATCTACATTCCGTTTGCGCAGGCGGTGCCGAAAGTTCCGGTGATCGATCCGGATGCCTGCATTAAACTGAAGACAGGCAAGTGCGGAATTTGCTCCAAATTCTGTCAGGTTCAGGCGATTGATTATACGCAGAAAGATGAGTTGATTGAGAAGAAGTACGGCGCGATTGTCGTTGCGACCGGATTTAACTTGATAAAACTGGACAAGTTCGGAGAGCTGTCCTATGGCCTCTGTCCGGATGTTGTGACATCTCTGGAATACGAGCGTCTGATGAATGCAGCTGGTCCGACAAAGGGACATCTTCTTCGTCCTTCCGACGGAAAAGAGCCGAAGACGATCGTGTTTGTGCAATGTGTCGGCTCCAGAGGAAACAGCTGCAAGGAAAAGAGCTATTGTTCGAAAGTCTGCTGTATGTACACGGCAAAACATGCAATGCTGACAAAGGATCATTATCCGGATACCGACATCTATGTATTCTACATCGATGTGAGAACACCGGGCAAGAATTTTGACGAGTTTTATCGCCGCGCGGTAGAGCAGTACGGCGTAAATTATATCAAGGGACAGGTTGGAAAAGTCTACGAGGAAAATGGCAAGGTGATGGTTCAGGGATCGGATCTGCTTTCCAATGAACAGGTTCTCATCCCGGCGGATATGGTTGTTCTCGCAACGGCGATTGAGCCAGATGAGTCGGCAAGAAAGCTCGGGACGATGCTCACCGCCAGCATGGATACGAACGACTTCTTTACGGAAGCGCACGCAAAGCTTCGTCCGGTAGAGTCTCCGACCGCAGGTATTTTCCTGTCTGGTATGGCACAGGGACCAAAAGACATTCCGGAGACCGTATCTCAGGCGGGCGCTGCCGCTGCCAAGGTAATTGGCCTTCTCGCAAAAGACAAGCTGCTTGGAAATCCGTGTGTCGCACATTCCGATGAGATGCTTTGCAACGGCTGCTCCACTTGCGCAAATGTATGTCCTTATGGTGCAATTGAGTATCAGAACAAAGAATTCAGAATACCAGGCGGAGTTGAGACGAGGAGAATTGCAGTCGTCAATGAAGCGGTATGTCAGGGCTGCGGCGCTTGTACGGTTACTTGTCCGTCCGGAGCAATGGATCTGAAAGGCTTTACCAATAGACAGATTATGGCGGAGGTAGACGCGATATGCAAGTAAATGAGACAGCGAAAGAACAATTCAGACCGGTTATCGTTGCGTTTTGCTGTAACTGGTGCAGTTATGCCGGAGCGGATCTGGCAGGTTCCAGCCGCCTGAATTATCCGGCGGATGTCAAAATTATCCGTGTTCCATGTTCCTGCAGAGTCAATCCGTTGTTTATCCTCCGGGCATTTGAGAGAGGCGCCGATGGGGTGATCCTTTGCGGATGCCATCCGGGAGACTGCCACTATTCTACTGGAAATTATTATACGAGAAGAAGAATGACATTGCTCTTCTCCATGCTGGATTACATGGGAATCGAGCGGGAGAGAACAAGAGTAGAGTGGGTGTCTGCGGCGGAAGGCGCCAAGTTTGCGGCTACCATGAATGACTTCATCAGCACCGTTGCCAAGCTTGGAGAAAACAGAAAGTTGAGGGATTTAAGATGCAAGAAATAATCGAGAAAATCAATGAACTGTTTGAGAATGGAACGGTAAACCGTGTATTGGCGTGGAAGACGGGAGAATTCGATTATGAGCGCACTCCTGCTGTATTCACAAAAGAGGACGGTTTGGATGGGTTCTCATATGACAGTTTCTGTGCGGCCAACCTGGCAAAATATCTCATCCTGGAGACAAAAAAGGAAGGAAAGATTGCCATTCTGGCCAAGCCTTGTGATACATACAACCTGAATCTTCTGATCAAGGAGCATCGCATTGACCGTGAGAAGGTGTTCATTCTCGGCGTTCCGTGCAGATGCAAGATTGATGTGGAGAAAATTCGGGCGAAGGGCATAAAGGGAATCAAGAGCATAAAAGAAGAAGGGGATACCCTGATTATCGATACCATTTACGGAGAGAAGACATGTCCGAGACAGGAAGCCATTCAGGACAAATGTCTGGCCTGTCAGGGAAGAACCCATGTTGTTTTTGATGAGAAGATCGAGGGCGGCGAACCGGCCAACGTAGAGAAGATAGACCGCATGGCGGAGGTGGAGAAGCTGGAGGCGATGACACCGCAGGAGAGATTTGATTTCTGGAGAAGCGAGCTTTCCAAGTGTATCCGCTGCAACGCCTGCCGCAACGTGTGCCCGGCCTGCACCTGTACGACCTGCGTGTTTGATAACCCGGCGTCCGGTGTCTCTTCCAAAGCAAATACCGATACGTTTGAAGAGAATATGTTCCACATCATTCGCGCGTTCCATGTGGCAGGGCGCTGCACTGACTGTGGAGAATGCTCCAGAGTTTGTCCGCAGCACATTCCGCTTCACCTGTTAAATCGGAAGTTTATCAAGGAAATCAACGAGTTGTACGGCACGTATCAGTCCGGTGAGGATGCCCAGAGCAAAGGACCTCTGACAAACTTTACCCAGGAAGATGCAGAACCAAGCATTGTTTATACGAAAGGAAGGGTTTGATTTATGTTAAAATGTTCAATCAGTGAAATCAACAACCTTTTCTCTGCAATTTCCGGACTTCGCACCCTGTATCTGCCAGTAGAAAAGGCCGGACAAGCTCTGTACGGGGCGTGGACTCCGCAGGCCAGGCTTTGTCTGGACAAATTAAATACCGTGAAATCCCCGAAAGATCTGTTTTTCCCACAGAGTGAAGATCTGGTGAGATTCCAGAGAGAGGGAAAGAAAATCTCAATTGAGATGCCGGATGCGATTGACGAGAAGTTCGTCCTGTTTGGTGTGCGTGCCTGCGATGCGAAGGGACTTCAGATTCTGGATACGGTATTTCTGAGTGATCCGGTCGATACGTATTATGCAGCCAGAAGAGAAAATGGGATTGTCATCTGCGCCGCCTGCAGCGAGCCGGAGGAGACATGTTTTTGCAATGTATTTGGCATTGACGCAACCGAACCTGCCGGGGACATTGTGACATGGACGGTGGGCGATACGCTGTATTGGGAGGCAAAAACAGAGAAAGGCGCAGAATTTACAGAAAAAGTAAAGGGCGTTTTGGAGGAGGCTTCCGCCGAGGAGGAGGCCAGTGTAGCGGCGCAGAATGAATCGGTAAAAGAAATCATAAAGCAGCTTCCGTTTGCGGACCTAAATCTGGAAGGGTTTGACGGGGATCATCTCCTTGAAAAGTTCAATTCTCCGAAGTGGGCGGAACTTTCAAAGGCCTGCCTTGGGTGCGGAACCTGTACGTTTGTCTGCCCGACCTGTCAGTGCTATGACATCCGCGACTATGATACGGGACACGGCATTCAGAGATTCCGCTGCTGGGATTCCTGTATGTACTCTGACTTTACGAAGATGGCTGGAGGAAATCCGAGAAAGACCCAGCTGGAACGGTTCCGCCAGAGATTTATGCACAAGCTTGTCTATTTCCCATCCAACAACGATGGCGAATATTCTTGTGTGGGATGCGGACGCTGCGTTGCCAAATGTCCAATCTCTATGAATATTGTAAAAGTTGCAAGAGCGCTAGGGGAGGAATCCAAATGAATAGAAACGAAGCATTAATCCCGAAGCTGGGTGTTGTTACGAAGATCATTCAGGAGACGCCGGACGTTAAGACATTCCATATCAATGCTCCGGAAGGCGGAAAGTTATTTGAACATATGCCCGGTCAGTGCGCAATGATCTCTGTTCCGGGGGTAGGCGAAGGGATGTTTTCCATTCCATCCTCCCCGACCAAGAAAGAATATATGGAATTCAGCATCAAGCAGTGCGGCTGTCTGACAGACTTTCTTCACTCGATGGAGGAAGGGCAGATGGTTACTGTGAGAGGACCTCTCGGCAACCATTTCCCGGTGGAGACGGAATTGAAGGGAAAAAATCTCCTTGTAATTGCCGGAGGAATCGGAATCGCTCCGGTTCGCTCTGTAATCAATTATTGTCTGGACGAGGCAAATCGGGCAAACTACGGAACCATTGATATTGTGTACGGTGCGCGCTCCAAAGATGACCTTGTCTACTTTGAGGAAATGCAGGAAGTATGGCCGAAGTGTCCGGGAGTAAAGGTACATCTGACAATTGACCGTCCTCAGGAAGGATGGGATGGCCATGTCGGATTTGTGCCGAACTATGTAAAAGAACTGAACTTCTCTACCGATAAAACAGTCATTATGTGTGGGCCGCCGGTCATGATCAAGTTCACCCTGGCGGGGCTTATGGAACTTGGATTCCAGAAAACTCAGGTATTTACCACGATGGAGCTGAGAATGAAGTGCGGCATCGGCAAGTGCGGACGATGCAATATCGGTAATAAGTACGTATGTAAGGATGGTCCGGTATTCCGTTTTGACGAACTGGATCAGCTGCCAAACGAATATTAATATTCCGCCTGAGAGGAGTTAAGAAAATGGAAGAAATGATTAACGTATATTTATATGGCAAGAAATACACAGTACCGTCCAGCTTAACGATTATGGAAGCGTTTGAGTACGCAGGTTATCAGCTCGTTCGCGGATGCGGATGCAGAAACGGATTCTGCGGCGCCTGCGCGACGATTTACAGAATCAAGGGACAGCATGAACTGCACGGATGTCTGGCGTGCTCCACAAAAGTAGAGGACAATATGTATGTGGCTTCCCTTCCGTTCTTCCCGCTGGAAAAGAAAATCTACAACATTGAGGAAATCAAGCCGACCCAGCAGATTATGATGCAGCTGTATCCGGAGATTTACAGCTGCGTTGGCTGCAACGCCTGTACGAAGGCTTGCTCCCAGCAGCTGAACGTAATGCAGTATATTGCGTATGCACAGAGAGGCGAGTATGAGAAGTGTGCGGAAGAATCCTTTGACTGTGTAATGTGCGGAATCTGTTCTGCCCGCTGCCCGGCTGGAATCTCTCATCCGCAGGTTGCTTTGCTGGCAAGAAGATTGACCGGAAAGTACATAAAGCCGGAGGCAAAGCACTTAACCGAACGGGTTAAGGCCATTGAAAACGGAGAATTTGACGCTCTTGTGGAGGCTGTTATGGACAAGCCGCTTGAGGAGCTGAAAGAAATGTACAATACCAGAGTCATTGAAAAGTAAGGAGGAACAGCGATGAGTGTACCATATACGGCAGAAATGTTAGAGTCTGTTAAAAAGGTAGAAGCCGGAAGAGCAGACCGGATCGGATTTGAGCCAAGACGGATGACTGCAGAAGAAAAGGAAGTCATCCTGAGAGAAAACCATCCGGATTACAATATGGACAGCTTTAAGACCATTGAGGTTGGCCCGAACGCAGGGGAGAAGGCTCCGATTGAACTGGTTGATCTGCTGCAGGCAAACAGCAGAGTAAAAGGAATGGACATCGATCTGGCACACCCGACATATGATGTGGATGTGCTGATTATCGGCGGCGGCGGCGCCGGTGCATCTGCGGCCATCGAGGCCAATGAAGGCGGCGCAAACGTTATGATCGTGACAAAGCTTCGAATCGGAGATGCCAACACCATGATGGCAGAAGGCGGCATTCAGGCAGCGGACAAAGAAAATGACTCTCCCGCCCAGCATTATCTGGACGTAATGGGAGGCGGACATTTTGCAAACGTTCCGGAGCTTGTCAAAAAACTTGTCTGTGACGGACCTTCCGCAGTAAACTGGCTGGATCATCTCGGCGTTTTGTTCGACAAAGATGAAAATGGTGTGATGATTACGACACATGGCGGCGGAACCTCCCGAAAGAGAATGCATGCCGCAGCCGATTACTCCGGTGCGGAGATTATGCGTGTGCTTCGGGATGAAGTGTTCAACAGAGGAATTCCGGTGGTAGACTTTACCGTTGCCATTGAACTGATCAAAGACACGGAGGGCAAGATCGGCGGAGCTGTTTTGATGAACCTGGAGACCAATGAGATTATGGTTGCGAGAGCAAAATGTGTCATCATTGCAACCGGCGGCGCCGGACGTCTCCACTATCAGGGATTCCCGACATCCAACCATTACGGAGCAACCGCAGACGGCCTTGTGCTGGCTTACCGTGCTGGTGCGCGCCTGCTGTATCAGGACACGCTGCAGTACCATCCGACCGGTGTAAAATATCCGGCACAGATCTATGGAGCGCTTGTAACCGAGAAAGTTCGTTCTATGGGTGCGATGTTCGTCAACAAAGACGGAGAAGTGTTCATGCATCCGCTGGAGACGCGCGATGTGGCAGCATCCGGTATCATTCGGGAGTGCAAGAGAGGAAACGGCGTTCCCACACCTCTGGGAGATGGCATCTGGCTGGATACGCCGATGATTGATATGATTCACGGAAAAGGAACGCTCGAGAAGCGTCTTCCAGGTATGCTGCGGATGTACCTGAGATATGGCATCGATATGAGAGAAGTGCCGATTGTCATTTATCCGACACTCCACTACCAAAATGGCGGAATCCGCATCACGGCAGACGGCATGTCCGACATTGAAAACCTCTATGTGGCAGGTGAGGCTGTCGGAGGAATTCATGGAAGAAACCGTCTGATGGGCAACTCGCTTTTGGATATCATTGTATTCGGACGCAATGCCGGACAGCAGGCATCCAAAAAGTGCAAGAGTGTAACCCTTGCAGAGCTGACGCTGAGCCATGTGGACCAGTTTGCTGAAGCGTGTGCAAAAGCCGGAATCGTGACAGATCTTGTATCTCCGAAGCTTTTGCCGGATTATAGAAGAAAAGTTTGATGAGACAAAACCGATCGCAGGAAAACATTTGAGATCGGAAGAAAGAAAAAGATTTCCGTATGCCGACTGAACGCTTGGGCCGTGTGCGCCGGACGATCAGTCGGCATAAAAGCGGAATCGGGGGAGTAATATGGAATACTTAAATACAGTTTGCCAGAATGTGGTCGTTTCTACCCTTTTTATTATTTTTATCATTGCCATGATTGGATATCTGGTTGGCGGCATCAAGATCAAGGGAATTGAGCTGGGAACGGCAGGTGTTTTGCTTGTGGCATTGATCTTCGGGCATTTTGGGTTTGAAGTAGATAAAATTGTGGAAGACATGGGAATTGCCATGTTCGTAACATCAGTCGGATTCATCGCGGGACCGAAATTTTTCCGGAACTTCTTAAAGAACGCGAAATCGTATGTGTTGATTGGATTTATCATTATTTTGAGCGGAGCACTCACCTGTGCCGTTGCCATTAAGGCCGGAAACATTCAGCCGGAGCTGGCAGCGGGCCTGCTGTCCGGCGCACTGACGAGTACACCTGGATTTGCGGCAGCCAAAGAGGCGGCTGGAGAGCTAGACAGCGTTGTTGCAATCGGATATGGCATTGCCTATCCTTTTGGCGTCATCGGCGTTGTCATGTTTGTTCAGCTTCTCCCGAAGATTTTGAAGGTGAATATGGAAGAGGAGCGTGCCAAATATGCGGCAGCCAGCACAGTAGAAGTTACGATCTATAAGGGAACGCTGATTGAGATTGACCCGATGGGAATGATGCAGTTCTGTGCTGCGGTTGTCCTTGGCGTAATTATCGGGAAAATTTACATTCTCCTTCCGGGCGGCGCAACGTTTGCCCTTGGAACATCCGGCGGTCCTCTGATTGCTGGTTTGATCTTCGGACATTTTGGCCACATTGGAAAAATTGATATTTACTGTGATAAGAGACTTCTGGAACATTTCCGTGAGTTCGGTTTGGTGCTCTTCCTGATTGCGGCGGGCTTAAAAGGCGGTGCCGGATTTGTAGAGACACTGCAGGAACAGGGGCTGATGCTGTTTGTCTGGGGAGCGCTGTTTACCGCCATTCCGATGTTCATCGGATACTTCATTGCAAAACATTTGCTGAAGTTAAATCTCTTTAACAGTCTTGGGTCCATCTGCGGCGGAATGACAAGCACCCCGGCGCTTGGTACGCTGATCAGCGTGACAAAAACCGATGATGTGGCAACTGCATATGCATCGACATATCCGATTGCACTTGTTGCAGTCGTTCTGGCTTGCCAGTTTGTCATCCTTCTATTCTAAAAATAAATTAATCACAAGCCTGGCAAGTTCCGGATTTTCGTGCTGCATGGATACACTTAAAATCTGTGTATTGCTAATCGTCTGCACATTAATCTTGCTGTATAATCCTTTTGAAGCACAATATCACTTTTAATGATATACGCATAGGTTCCCGCCAAATACTCTGACGCATCCAAATCTCCTGTCGTCACAGTTCCTCCCTGTAAGGTGTCGGAGTTTTTGACAATCAGCGATACATCGGCTCGGTATTCCGGAGTGATAAAATACTTCGGGATCGCAAATCCGATTCCCGTTCCAATAACCCCTGCAAGGATAATCCAAATCAAATGCGCCCTGAGAATGGCAGCAACTTCTGACAAATCAATGATATCTTCATCCATATCGCAATTCCCTCATAATTCACGTAGATTCCTTGATTTCTCTCCTTAACCACATAATGTTGATTATGTGGTGTGTTGAATGGCTTACGGGGGGGGGTGCAGGAAGTTTGCCCATCCAAGGAAGCGCTTGGCGAGGTTAGCACATGAGTTACCGCATCGGATAGGGGAGTTTTTTTCCCTATCCGATCTCGCTAGCATAGCTGTATCAAATGGCTTCCGGTCTGTACAAGCAAGCTTGCCCATTCAGGGGACGCTTGATGACTTTATCGCACAAAAAAAGAGAGGGGTTTCCTCTCTTTTTTTCACCAAAATCAGCCAGGGGCAGCTTAAGAATTTGTTCCTGGCTTGTTGTCGTGTGTAGATTGGTATTTTATTCTTTTGAACACCAAAAATCTTGTTTTTTGTATTTATCTCCTTCCAAAGGGAGGAAAAAAATACAAAGATTTTGCAACTTTTGTATTGACATATTTAGAGAGATATTGTAAAATAATGCTTAGATTTTGGAAGAAAACCACATAATCAACATTATGTGGTTTTCTCTATAAAATGAGCCCCAGTTTCTCGAGCTGTTTTTGGTGTTCTCCCCCGCTTGTCTTGATATAAATCCTCGTTGTATTGATGGAGCTGTGCCCGAGGATGTCGGCCAGTTTTGCAATATCTTTTTCTATGGAGTAGTACATTGCGGCAAATAGATGGCGCAAATTATGGGGAAATACTTTCCCCGGAGAGATTCCCGCTTCTCTGCTTAACGCTTTCATTTCTGACCATATGTTGCTGCGGTCCAACGGGTTCCCGTTTTTTGTGATAAAGACGCTTCCTTTTTCCACTTTATTTTCCCGGATATGGCGTTTCAGCTTCCAGCACAGTTTGCGGGGGAGAAAGATTTTCCGGCTTTTTCCCTTGCACATCACGGTAACGCTTCCTCTCTTGACTGCCTCCACTGTCACATACGCCAGCTCGGATACGCGAATTCCTGAAGCACAGATTGTCTCTATCACGAGTGCCAGCCTTAGTTTCCCTTTTTTTACAGCGGTCTGCAAGAGCTTGCGGTATTCCTCACGGCTGAGCACTTTTTCTTCCGCCCGGAAAATGTCCCGCTGCACTTTGAGTGGTTTTACAACGCAGTCTGTCCAACCCATGAACCGAAAGTATCTGTTTATGGAAGCCAATTTGGAATTGACGCTTGCCGGGCGGTATTTTCCTACAATGCTTGCTTTATATTGAATGACTTCTTCTCGCGTAATGTTTCTGTTTTTTGCGTATTTTTGATGAAATATCTCCACATCCCGGATGTATTTTTTTATCGTTGACATCGATTTTTCTTCCAGGATGAGATATTCCCGAAATTGTTCAATGCTGTTTTGATCTATCATTCTCTCCATCTTTTATCAGTCCTTTTTGTGATATGTTTTTCTGTAGATTGACATCTTCGATATCACAATTCCAGTGTATCACAAATCTGCACTAGATGGAATGCTGTAGATTATTTAACAAAGACTGCTGCCGTTTTCTCTGTTTTGTCTCCTAAATTTAGAACTTTACGCGATCTGGATGCAGTCCGGATCCTCCGAAATAAGGCATTTTGTTGATTAGATCCATATCCTTTGCTGTCATTTCAAAGTCAAATATGTTTGTATTCTCAAGGATTCGGGATGGCGTCACGGATTTTGGAAGCGGCAGGATGCCGTTTTGCAGGCACCAGCGAATGCAGATCTGCGCCACGGATTTACCATATTTGTCTGCAATCTGTTTCAATGTCTCATTGGAAAGCATTCGTCCCGTTCCCAGCGGACTCCAATCTCATTTTCATAGCAGGCAGCTGCATCAATATGCCGGTAACCTGCCTTGATTGCCTCGCTGACCGCCTTGATTGCCTGTTCTCCGTCCGGTGTCTGCCATGTTCCCAATCCCAGACAAGGGATTTTATAACCATTGCTTAAGAGAAATGTATCCTGTACTGTTGTCATTGCGTTTCTCCTCCTTCATTTTGGGTATGCTTCGAATCAGAATCCGGATTTTTCATGCTATTCCTGCCTTCTGTCTACGCCGTCCAAACAATAGATCCATGGATCGTCCGCCCTTTCCTCTCCTGGCTTATGGGGAGCATCTGCTGCATGTTTTTCCTTCCATGACTTGATGGGCGATCAGCACTGCATCCTTCACCTTCATGCCGCAGCGAAACGCTTTCGGCGTATCCCCCTGCAGCACGTCCCGGCAGGTGACGCCGCCGTATTCCCTGCGAAACAGCTCGCAGGCCTGCCTCACACTCTGGTAAACTTCCCGGCGGTTCGACTGCTTTCCCGGTTGTCCATTGCTGGAAAAATAGCTGATGACGCCAACAGCCGCGCTCAGTGCGC
>CASGAH010000011.1 GCA_949299375.1 uncultured Eubacteriales bacterium
CCGCTTTTTACGGGGCCGGGATCAGCCTTTTTCTCGACCCCAATGACCTTGCCCCCGGAGGCGTCTCCGGGATCTCCGTCATTGTGAGCCGTATTGTTCCCGTCAAGACCGGTACCCTCTATTTTCTAATCAACCTCCCAATCCTTCTTGTCGGACTCTGGAAGTTTGGATGGAGGTTTATGGTCAAAACCGTGCTGGCGACCATTTTGACGTCTTTCTTTACAAACGTTTTCGCCCGCTATCCGGTTGTCACGACGGATCCCCTGCTCGCCGCGCTTGCGGGGAGTGTCCTCTGTGCGTGCGGCATCGGACTGATTTTTAAAGTTGGCGCGACAAGCGGCGGAACTGATATTATTGTGAAGCTGCTCCGTCTAAAATATCCCTATCTGAAGACAAGTTTTCTCTTTCTTGTCACAGACTGCATCATCATCTGTGCGTCCTGGTTTGTTGTGCAGGATTTCAACACGGTTATGTACGCTCTGATTTCCCTGGTCATCATGGAACGGGTTTTAGACTGGGTTCTCTATGGTTCTGATGAGGCAAAGCTGGTCTATATCATCAGCAGCAAGCCGCAGGAAATCGCAGCCCGTCTGATGAAAGAAGCAGATGTCGGCGTTACCATTCTTTACGGAAAAGGAGGATACAGCCGCGCAGACAAGGAAGTTCTCCTCTGTGCAGTCCGAAAGCAGCTGGAACCTCAGGTAGAAGATATTGTCAAACAGGAGGACCGTTTTGCTTTTCTCATTGTGACCAATGCCAGTGAAATTTACGGTGAGGGGCACAAAAGCCTTTTCAGCGAGAAGCTGTGAGGCCCGTGTGCGCCCCTCCTCACGAAAGCGCTTCCATCACCAGCCGGGCGCATTCTCTGCCTTCCTCATACGCTTTCTGAAGTTTTTCCGGATCCCGCTCAAACTTTGTCAGATCCAGCTTTTTTCGGGGCGCGATGACAATGGCGCGCCCCTCCTGCTCCAGTTGGCGAAGCTGTGCAAGCTCCTTGTTGTACATTTCATGGCGGTGTTCTATGGCGTGGATCAGATTCGGATATCTGCGATATTTTCTCCGATACAGCGATTTTCCGCCCTGCGTTTTTTTTTCGTAATCTCTTGGCCGTGTCAGGACGACGACGATCCGCTCACATCCGTCCTCGATGGCTTTTTGAAAGGGGATCGAGTCTGCAATTCCGCCGTCCAGATAATACCGTCCGTTTACCTTCACCATCCTAGACACGATTGGCAGGGCACAGGACGCCCGAAGCATTTCACACTTCGGCGTCAAGTCTTCCTTGGAGAAAAAGTGAATCTTTCCGGTCTCCACGTCGGTCGCACCGGCATAGAACTGACACGGATTTTGATAAAATGTCTCGTAGTCAAACCGGTTCAGTTCGTTGGGCAGCCGGTCAAACAGAAAATCCATGTTAAAGAGAAATCCTGTCCGGATCAGAC
Organism: uncultured Eubacteriales bacterium; assembly: GCA_949299375.1. Classification (GTDB taxonomy): domain Bacteria; phylum Bacillota; class Clostridia; order Lachnospirales; family Lachnospiraceae; genus UBA2942. Next base: position 1,443 of record CASGAH010000011.1, read on the forward strand.
TTTTCAGGCTTACATACGGCTCCACGTTCACATAATCGATCATCGTGGCTCTGCATCGGTCTTTTTGCCTGGAAACATAGGAAATGCTTCCGCTCGCCCCCGCCGACACGCCGATCACTTCATCTGCCCAAAACTCCTGCTCCATAAAATATTCCAATACCCCCGCAGTGACGGGCCCCCGCATTCCTCCGCCGTCTCAGTCAATTGCTGTTTTCACCGGCTGTCTCCTCCTTTTTTCATCCATCTGATCGTTTTTGTCGCACCCAGAGAAACTTGCCCTGGATGCATTACGAATACTTTTTGTATCCCGGATGCTTTCCCGTCACGCCGTACGCCCCGCGCATGGAAATGAGCTGCTCGATTTTGTCCCGCGGAATTTCCACAGCACCTCCGAGCAGATGCGCGTTGAGGCTGATTTTGGCAAACAGTTCCAGTGTCTCCATCCGATAGTATGCAGTGAGGACGTCCGATCCGACTGCCAGCGCGCCATGATTTTGCAGCAGCACGACATCGTGTTCGCCCAGATACGGGGCGATGGCTTCCGGAACCTCATACGTAGACGGCGTTCCATACGGGGTTACCGGAATCGATCCGATCGCAATGACCGTCTCAATCATCGAATATTCGTCCAGCGGCTTGTTGGCAACCGCATATCCCGTGGCAACCGGGGGATGGGCGTGCAGAACCGCTCCGACATCTTCCCGCTCCTCATAACATCTCAGGTGCATTTTGATCTCTGAGGACGGCCGGAATCCTTCCAGCGCGTCAAGAACTGCCCCCGTCTTGTCGATGTGAACCAGTTTCTCCGGCGTGATAAAGCTCTTGCTGATTCCTGTGGGCGTCGCCAAAAACGTTCCGTCTTCCAGCTTGACCGACACGTTTCCATCGTTTGCAGCGACCCAGCCCAACTGCCACATTTTATGGCATACATCACAAATCTGCTCCCGCAGATCCATATACGATAATTCCATCCACTCCTCCATTTCTTCATCCATTCTGCGATTTCTCGCCGAACATGTTCCAATATTTCAGGGATGCTTCTCTCCAGCGTTCGCTCTCCTTTGGCTCATAGTACACAATTTCCTGGGAATTTCGAATCACTTCCCGCGCCTGGCGCAGATCGCCGATGGCGCCTGCCGCCATCAGCTGAATGGCGATATTGCCCAAAACAGTCGCCTCCACCGGTCCGGCGCTGACTGCGATTCCACAGGCGTTTGCTGTCATCTGGCAGAGAATCCGGCTCTGAATTCCGCCGCCAACCATATAGAGCGTGCGGTAGTGTTTTCCAGTACACTGCTTTAGCTCCTCTATGGCGCCTCCGTATTTTAAGGCAAGGCTTTCATTGATGCAGCGGATGATTTCTCCCGGTGTCTGCGGCACATACTGCCCGCTTTCGCGGCAGTATGTGCGAATCCGCTCCGGAATGTTTCCGGCGGGAGAAAATACCGGGTCGTCCGGATCAATGAAACAGGAAAATGGTCTCGCTTCCTGTGCCATCTGCTCCAGCTGGCCAAAGGAGTAATGGATTCCCTCTCTCTCCCACTGTCGTCTGCTCTCCTGAACGAGCCACAGTCCGATGATATTTTTCAGGAAAGAGTTTTTTTGACCGTAACCCGCCTCATTTGTCAGGTTGCAGATGCGGGAGCGCTCGTCAATGATCGGGTGATCACACTCGGTTCCGAGAAGGGACCATGTTCCGCAGCTTAAAAATACGAAGTCGTCTTCCTTTGTGGGAACCGCAGCCTGCGCGCACTGGGTATCGTGGCCGCAGGAGGCAATGATCTGAATCGGCGAGACGCCAAGCTCTTCCTGAATCTGCGGCAGAATTGTCCCGACGATTGTTCCGCTGGGGACGATGGGCGGCAAAATTTCTTTCGGAATTCCCAGCGCATCCAGCACAGAATCCGACCACGTTTTTGCCGATGCATCATAAAGCTGCGTCGTGGAGGCGATGGACTGTTCCGCCACCTTCTTCCCGCACAGGAAATAGTGAAACAAGTCCGGCATCATCAGCATCCCGTCCGCCTGTGCAAGCATGTGCGGGCGGTTTTCTCTCAGTGAAAGCAGCTGAAATGCGGTGTTGATCTCCATAAACTGATTTCCGGTGATCCGGTAGAAGGTGTCCGGATCGATGAGGGAAGCGCTTTTTTGAAGCATTCCAACGGTGCGGCTGTCCCGGTAATGCACCGGGTTTTCCAGCAGTTTTCCGTCCCGATCGAGCAGGCCAAAATCGACCCCCCACGTATCGACAGACAGGCTGTCAATCTCCCCTTCTTTTTTGGCCTTTAACAGGCTCTGTTTGATCTCATGGAAGAGGCGGAGCACATCCCAGTACATCGTACCGTTTACAATCACCGGATCGTTGGAAAATCGATGGATCTCCTTCATATGGATTTTGCTCCCGTCAAACGTTCCAATCATCGCCCGACCGCTGGATGCGCCAAAGTCAATGGCCAGCACTTTTTTCTCCATGACCGTCCCTCCCGTTTTCTTACCGGTACAATGGTCCGTACGCGGCACACGCCCGGTAATCCTGTCCTTCTTTGTCCATGCCGAATGCATTCCATGCGCTCGGACGGAAAATCTTTTCCTCCGGAACATTGTGCATGCTCACCGGAATGCGAAGCATCGAACACAGCGTAATCAGATCTGCTCCGATGTGACCGTAGCTGATGGCTCCGTGGTTGGCGCCCCAGTTGTTCATCACATCGTATGCCGTCCGGAATGCGCCCTTTCCGGTAACTCTCGGCGCAAACCACGTACAGGGCCATGTGTAGTCGGTTCGCTTCCAGAGTACGTCCGTCACTTCCTCCGGAAGATTTACCGTCCAGCCCTCGGCAATCTGAAGCATCGGTCCCAGCCCTTTTACAAGATTCAGCCGGATCATCGTCACCGGCATTTCGGCTCTCGTGACAAAGCGGGAAGAATATCCGCCGCCTCTAAAGTATCCAAAGTCTGCGGCATTCCACGTTGTCGCCTTCAGGATCGCATCCTGGTCTTCCTTCGTCACTTCGTACCACGGCTTCATCGTTCCCTGTCCGTCCGCATCTTTTGCCTCCCCGCACGCATCCAGGCAGGCGGCGCCGGAATTGATGAGGTGGATGAAACCGCCGGCTTCCTTTGCCGCTCCCTCAAGCTCGTATCCGGTCGCCTTGCGGACAGCCTGAGGACTCCAGTATGTGCGCACATCCGCAAAAATCTGTGCCCGGTTTGTCAGGAGTTTCATAAAGAGCATTCCGATTCCGTTCAGCACATCGTTCTCGGTTGCAAGGATGTACGGCTCCCGCGCTCCATTCCAGTCGAAGGATGTGTTGAGCAGCGCTTCCGGAAAATCGGCGTTTGGATAAAAGTCTGTCCACTGCCGCTGTCCCTGGAAACCGGCCGCGATGGCGTTGTGTCCAACCATCTCCTCCTCCCGTCCCTCGGGAAGGTTCGGATTTCCATTCATCAAATCTTTGATGATGACCATCATCTTTACGACAAACTCCCAGTCTTTTTCTTTCTCCTGGGGTGTTTTCTGCACTGAAAGCGGATTTTTGTCGAATCCCTCCACGCATTTTGCCTTCGTCCACGCCAGCGCTTTTTCATATTCCGCCGCATCGTAGATGCCCTCGCTCATGCGCCGGATGATTTCCACCTCATCTACCGACTCCACTCTCATGCCGAGATACTCCTCGATAAATGCCGGGTCAATGATGGAGCCGCCGATTCCCATACAGATGGAACCGATCTGGAGATACGATTTGCCTCTCATCGTGGCAACGGCGACAGCAGCGCGTCCGAAGCGAAGGATCTTCTCCTGAACGTCCTCCGGAATCTCTGTGTCGTCTGCATCCTGCACATCATGGCCGTAGATGCCGAATGCCGGAAGCCCTTTCTGCGCGTGGGTTGCCAGAACGCTCGCCAGATAGACAGCGCCCGGGCGCTCCGTCCCGTTGAATCCCCATACTGCCTTGATTGTCTTTGGCTCCATATCCATCGTCTCTGCCCCATAGCACCAGCAGGGCGTCACGGTCAGCGTGATGGCAACGCCCTCTTTGCGGAACTGATCCGCACAGGCTGCCGCCTCCCCGACACGCCCAATGGTCGTGTTGGCAATGACAACTTTCACCGGCTCCCCGTTGGAATATTTCAGATTCTCCCGCAGAAGTTTTGCCGCAGACTTTGCCATATTCATTGTCTGCTCTTCCAGCGACTCCCGTACTTTCAAATACCCTCTTCTTCCGTCAATGGTCGGGCGAATTCCGATTGCCGGATAATCGCCAATATACCTGTTTGCTGCCATAGCTGTCTCCCCTTTCTCTGCTCTGCGAATCGAGCATATTTATAAAACGCCTTTTGTCGACAGCACATCGACAATGCGGACGTCTTTTTCTGTCGCCATATCCAATGCCTTGGCAAAGGCTTTGAAAATGGCCTCCATTTTGTGGTGATTGTTGCTTCCATACAACACTTTGATGTGAAGGTTCATGGCCGCGGCGTAGGATACCGCATAGAAAAACTCCCTCGCCATTTCGGTATCCATGTCGCCGCATTTGTCTGCAGTAAACGGCGCATCAAATGCAAGATACGGCCTTCCCGACAAGTCCACCGCACACAAAACGAGCGTCTCATCCATCGGCAGAATGCAAAACCCGTAGCGGCGAATCCCCTTCTTGTCGGACACGGCCTCCCGTATGGCCGTTCCGAGCACAATTCCGGTATCTTCAATGGTATGGTGGCTGTCCACCTCCAGATCCCCTTCTGCCCGGATGGTCAGGTCAAACAGCCCGTGCCGGGCAAATCCGTCCAACATATGGTTGAAAAATCCAATCCCGGTTTCAATCTCTGCCGTTCCGCTTCCATCCAGCGCAAAGTCAATCTGAATCCTTGTCTCTCTCGTTGTTCTCGTTATGCTGCTGACACGCTCTCTCATTTTGCTCCATTTCCGCTGTATCCGTTAAATACAGCAAGGGGTTGCCATCGTCTTCCAGTCATTGTAGTACAAAAGATTGGCGTCCTCGTGGTCGATGTACAGGCCAAACGGGAGGAATGGCTCCTCCAGCTCATCAATCTGTGAGATCTCTCCTGCCGCAAATGCATTCAGCTGTTTCTGCACGAAGAGAAGCCTCTGTTTTACGCCGCCGAAGCGGATGCACTGCACATCAAATCCAAACGACTTGTTGTCCGTTGACCACTGCTGCCAGAACGCCTCGAACAACTCGTCGATCTTTTGGAGGATGCGCGGAATCTGCTCCCGGGAAATCTTCATAAGCGTCTCCCTGTCTTTTTGCTCGTAAGCGCTGCGGATCTCATTTCCAAGGCAAACTTTTTCTGACAGCACTTCCCCCAGTTTCTCCATCGTCTCAAACAGATACCGGTACTCACCGCTTCTCTCTTTGACCTGACGCACGGTCTGTGCGTGCTGTTTGTAAATTTCCCGGTACTCCGGCCTTGCCAGCGAGTCGAAAATTCCTTTGAGCGGATCGTTGTAGAAGAAATATTTGTTGGCGTTGTTGTAGGGAACAACTGCGGGGTCCGGATTGAGCCGGTTGATGCACTCGATTTTCATAAAATCTTCCCATGACATTCCGGTCAGCGTTTCAAACTCGCAGTCGCTCTGAAGACCGCTTTGGCTCCGCTCAAATGCCATGCGGGAAACGGCAAAAAACGTCGGAAGAACCGAGAAGATCGAAGCTTCCGCTCCATTGTCGCCCCAGCAGGTGAGAAGATAGTTTTGGATTCCAGTCTTTTGGCAGGCGCGGATGGCAACTTCCTGCGTGTAGATGGCGTGCTGATTGTTCGGAACAAGTCCCCACCATTTCCATGATCCGCCCGCAAACGCCACATTGTCTGTCAGGCTCCGGTGTCCTCTCATCTTGTGCTCACACACTTCCGGATTCGTCGTGCCGTAATCCCAATAGATCAGGCGCACGTCCTGAGGAATCTTCTTCAGAAGCGCGTTCTCCTGTTCGGTTCGCTCTTTCTTGAAGAGCAGATGGTAGAACATGTCTGACCACATCGAGATCGTAAATCCGTATTTCTGTGCGATTTCTCTCACACGGCTCGTATGTTCTGCCATAATTTCTGTGCTGGAACGGTACCCGTGCTTATCCATGTACCGCCCTCTGCCGAGCATTCCGGCCTCGTCCATGCCCACATTGACCTTGCGGCTGGAATAACTCTCGGAAATCATCTGGAAAATATGGTCAATGAATTCGTACGTTCTCGGCTCTCCGACCATCAAAATGTCATGGCAGTCCATCATCAGACCGTAGCGGCTGTAATTGCACAGCTGGTTTAAGTGCGCCAGACACTCAATGCACGGAACAAGCTCAATGCCAAACATCTGGGCAAAGCGGTCCATCTCCTGGATTTCTTCCCGGTAGTAGGCGCCGCGTCCGTAGCCCATATATTCCTCCTGCGCCACTTTGAGCGTGTCTTCTGTGTAGAGCTGGAGCGATTCATAGCCCATCAGCGCCATATTCCAGATCAGACGCTTTACGCCATCCGGTTTCATCACCGCATTGCGGGACATATCTGCCATCACTCCGAACTCCGTAAAGCTGCATGTCTCCTCCAAAGTAAACGACTCCCCGTCCTTCTCGTGGGAAATGAGCAAGAACAGGCCGCGGAATGCGCTGGAGAGGCGCCCGTATGTGATGCGGGCAGATGACGGCGTTTTCTCCACTTTCAGATACTCCGCCTTTTCGTGGTGAGCAAACGTAAGCGCCGTCCCCGATGGGGTCAATTCAAAGTGCAGGATCGGCTGCAGATAGCAAAGCCCTTCCTGAATCTGTTCTATTTCTCCCTGAATCCAATATTGCAGCATTGTCACCCTCCTTTCTAGTCCAATCCAATGTTGTGCAGGGGGATTGTGATTGCACCGCGCAGATTCGCCGGTAAACTGGTTCATACCCCCTGTGAATGATCTCAGCTGTGATCTGATCCCCCTTTTTCTCAAACCGGTAGAGATTGTAGGCACCTTCCTGATACGCAAAATCTTCCCCGTTGTCCTGATAGTGAATATAGCTTCCATCTCCGTCAAACACTTCCAGAATCAGTTCCTCATCCATCTTTTGCAGCCCCACGCTCTCTTCCCGCGCAGTCGGGAGAATCGTCCCGGCCTTCACATAGATGGGGCAGACGTCCAACGGCGCCTCTTTCACGAGATAGCGGTTTCCGGTGTGTACTTCTCCCGTCCAGTAGTCCACCCAGCGTCCCTCCGGCAAATATACCATGCGCGCACGCTGTCCCTGGCAGACAACCGGCGCCACAAGCATCTGGTCTCCCACCATAAATTCATCGTTCAGATTGCGGCAGCGCAGATCCTTCGGATAGGACAAAACGAGCGGGCGCATCACGGGCATTCCGGTCTGCTCTGTCTTCACGTAGCAGTCATACAGATATGGAATCAGGCGGCAGCGCAATTTGATGTATTTGCGGCTGATCGCTTCCGTCTCCTCCCCAAGGTTCCACGGCTCCTGATAGCGGGAGCCGATCGTCGTATGATTTCGGAAAAATGGGGAGAAGCATCCCAGCTGAATCCAGCGGGCAAACAGTTCCGGCGTCGTGTCTTCCCCGAATCCTCCGACATCGGTTCCGATCATTGCCATTCCGCTGATGCCTATGTTGCACATCTGCGGGATCGCCATTTGAAGATGCGCCCAGATGCTGACATTGTCTCCGGTCCATCCGATGGCATATTTTTGACTTCCGCTGTAGCAGGCTCTCGTAATGACAAACGGCCGCCTTCCGCTCTGTTTCTTCCACCCCTCGTAGGAGGCTTTTGCCATCAGGTGTCCGTATACGTTGTGCAGATGGGCATGATCCGACGTCTCTTCCCCGGATCCAAATACAAGGTCATCCGGAAGCGGTCCCTGGAAGCTGGCGGGCTCATTCATGTCATTCCACACACCGCTCACCCCTTTTTCGATCAGATGCCGCTGCAGATTTCCCCACCAGCTGCGAACGTCTTCCCTTGAGAAGTCCGGAAAGACCGCGTCCCCGGGCCAGACGGTGTTGTGGTAGACCTCTCCCTGCGGCGTTTTCACAAAGTATCCGTTCTCCATTCCCTCTTCATAGACCGCATATCCTTCTTTCACCTTTACGCCCGGGTCGATGATTGCCACCGTTCGGATTCCCATCTCCTTTAACTGCTGCGTAAGCGCTTTGGGATCCGCAAATCGCTTCCGGTTCCAGGTGAAGACCGCAAATTCTTCCATGTAATCGATGTCCAAATGGATGGCATCGCAGGGAATGTCTTTCTCGCGAAACGTCTTTGCCAGCCGCAGCACTTCCTCTGCGGAGGAATACGACCAGCGGGACTGATGATATCCAAGCGTCCATCTCTGCGGCAGCGGCGTGCGCCCGGTAAGCCACGTGTAGTTTTGAAGAATCTCTCCCGGCGTCTCTCCCCCGATGAAATAACAGTCCAGATTTCCCTGATCGGCGCCAAACCAGTAATACGCATCGCTCTCTTTTCCGAGGTTGAACCACGATTTGCACGGATTGTCAAAGAACAGGCCGTACATCCCGTGATCATGCAGAACCATCAGGAAGGGAAACGTCTTGTACATACTGCGAAATTCCCCGATTTCCAGCTGCGGTTTCGGATTGTCCGTGTTCCACATCACATAATCGTATCCTCTTTTGTTCAGATATCCCGTTTTGTCGCCGAGACCGTAGAAACAGTCTCCCCCCTCCATTCGCTTGATGACTTCAATGGCCGGGGGCGGCTCCACCGGAGGAATCCAATGGCCCTCCTCTGCCGCCTTTTTTACCATCTCTTCCGAGGCACGGTTCGCCTTCCCGCGGCTTCCCTCGTAGTCCCGGCAGAGCGGATTTCCCGCTGCGTCATAAATGTCCACGTGAAACGATTCTCGGATGCGAACCGAGAGCGCTTCGGTTTCCAAAACGAGTACGCCATCCTCAAAGCGCTCCGTTACGGACGCATTTTCCTGTCTCTTTCCCTCAATGGCAAAGGAGAAATCCCGTTCACACGCCGAAGGGACAAAAAAGCGGATGATCTGCGAAGACAGCACAGACACAAAGGCGACCGCATTTTCGTAATGCAGCACAATCGTCTGCGCTTCCTCCTGTTTCTCATATCGCAGCAATTTTCCCGCCTGCAGCATTGTTTCTCTCACCTCTTTTCCGGATCCCATCGGATCCTTTTTTTCTTTTAAGACAACATCCATTCGATCTTCGCGCAGAATTGGAAATGCATGTCGCCCCGTTCCCGCGTTGTTTTTTCCAGAAGTGTCCGATCCGGCGTCAGACGGCGGCAAATGGTCTTCTCCCCGTCTGTCACGGTGACTGGCCGGTCAAAGTCTAACATTTCCTCGTTCACAAGAATGGTCAGAGGCCCTTTTGCGGAGGCCTCCTCCAAAACGATGGTGTTGGATGCCCGGTCATATGAGGCAATCACTCTGCCCTCCTGCACGCTCTCCGGCATGGAGAGCCAGTAGAAGCTCTGCGTCTCTCTCAAAGGCGCCCGCACCGAGAGGTTCCAGATGACGCGCGCCGGAAGCGGCGTCCGCATATGGCGGTCCAAAAAGGAGATCGCATTGGTGTCTGCCGTCACAGTCGTCTCATCCCCGTTCTCCAGCCAGGCAATGGGGTCTGCGTAGACCGTCTGTTTTTCGAATTCCGGGTGATTGTCCCGGAAGTTGTGCGGCTTTTGCCAGTGAACGAATACATTGTGTTCAAACCCTCCGTACCGGGCCTGAAGCTCATCCAGATATTTTCCGTAGGCGGGAGTGATTTTGTTGCGCCCGTAAAAATGATCCAGCGCCCCCACCTGCAGCTGAATGGGAAGGCGGTACATATTCTCCATGCAGATGTCGTTTGGATGACCCGCAGACATATTGGCGGCGGCAAAGCGGTCTGCCATGCGGGGCGCAATGCCGTAGACGCCGTCTCCTCCGGCCGAGAATCCCAAAATGTAGACCCGATTGGGATCGGCATGTTCATAGGCAATAGCATCCTCAATCATCCGGTCATACAGCAGATAGGATTCCTTCTGAAAATGCGTATTCCACCGATCCCGGATTCCTCTCGGGGAGAGATAAATCCCGTTTTGAACGCCTCCCAGGTAATAGACGCCCATATTATTCCACTGCTGATTGTTCAAATCCGGCGTAATCCCAAATCCGCCTCCGTGAAGAGCCAGGTACAGCGGGTATCCATTCGCCCCCGCGCTCCCCTTCACGGTCATCCGGAATTTCATGACAACATCGCCATAGGCAAGTTCCCGCATCTTCCATTCTTTCCTGCGTGCGGTGTCTTCCTGCATCTGCGTGATATATTCCTGCCACACCTGCCGTCTCATTTCCTGTATTTCCTGAATTGTACTCATTTTTCTCCATTTCCGCACCGCGATGTATCCCCGGTCGCTTACTTCTGCGACGGGGCATAGATGCCTGCAAATTTTAACGTCGGATACCCCCGGTATCCGAGAAAGACTACCCGCATCTGTCTGGACGAGACGACACGGTTCAAACGGCAAATCTTCTTGTATCCGATCGTCGTTCCCTGGAAGACGACTTCAAAGCTCTGATCGGGATTTTGCGCCTCAATCCGGAACGCTTCCACGCGCTGGCTGTCCGCAATCTCCTCCTGGAGAACGACCCACTGTGCCAAAATGTCTTCCTCCCATGTAAAGGAGAGGGAAATTGGCGGCATCCCCTCGGCCTCGGGTTCCCCATGGGGTCTGTAGTATCCCGACACATCACATGTCCCTTTTTGCTTCGGTGTGTAGTAGGGAAGTCCCTCCACGCGCGCGCGTTGGGCCAGATTGTCCGAGAACGTATCCCGGATGATCTTTCCCATCTGCCGAAGGCGGTCGCAGTCTCTCGGATCCAGATATCCGTCTTTGCATGGCGGAATGTTGAGCAGCAGCACCGCATTTCCGCCCACCGCGCTTTGATAAATGTGAAGCAGCTGTTCCAGCGGTTTTGGCTCCTCGTGTTCGTGATGAAACCACCCCGGGCGGATGGACGTATCAACCTCTGCGGGATACCAGATCCATTCCTTCTCCCCCTCCATCACCGAACGGCTTCCCAGATCTTCTTCCTGGGGAGAAAAGACTCTCTCCCGAAACGAGGCGTCATCTTCTTTCTGGGAATGCTCGGCAATTTTTTTCTGGCTGAACAGCTTTGCCGGAACGACACTCCACTCCGAAGTGCGGCAGACACCGGCCTCATTGCCGCACCACCTGACATCTGGGCCGCAGACTGAGATCACCGCCTGCGGCTGGAGCTTTCGGATCAGAGCGTAGTAGCGCGCCCAATCGTATTCCTGCTTTTTCCCGTTCTCCCCCTCCCCGCAGGCGCCGTCAAACCAGACGGTATAAATCGGCCCGTAATTTGTCAGGAGTTCTTCCAATTGCCTGCAGAAGAAATCGTCATATGCTTTTCCATATCCATAAGTCGGCTCATGCCGGTCCCAGGGAGACAGATAGATGCCAAACCGAATGTGGTACTTCTGGCATGATTTTGCAAGCATTGCCACAATGTCTTTCCCAAATGGGCTGTATGAGACCGAGTGGCGCGTGCAGGCGGTGTCCCAAAGACAGAAGCCGTCGTGATGCTTGGCCGTGAGAATGCATCCGCGGATTCCGGCCGACACAAGCGCCTCGCACCACGAGTCGGTGTCCAGCGCTTTCGGGTTAAACCACGCCGGATCTTCTTTTCCGTCCCCCCACTCCCGGTCGGTAAAGGTGTTCATTCCGTAATGAAAAAACGCGGTAAACTCCAATTTCTGCCACTCAAGCTGCCTGTCACTGGGAACAATTTTCGTCAGGCGGCGGGACAGTTGGATTTGTCGGGATGATTCTGTCAGATCCACTTACAGTTCCCTCCTTCTTTCTCCTTTTTGTCTTCCCATCGGGCCGTCTGTCGGGTTTCCTCCCGTTTGATGCGGCGATTGTTTCCCCCTGCGGACACAGGTTTTGCCGGGAACGGTCTCTCTGTCTTCTCTGTTCCTGGCAAAGCCTCTTTCCGCAGAGGCGGAGGCGGCGTCTGCCGCCTCTCTTTCGAAGGAAATCCAGCACCGGTTTACATCCCCGTCTGTTTCGATTCCTTCCGCTTCACTGCCGTCCCGATGGGGTTCTTTTTTGGATTAGACCGGATATTTTTTTACCCAGCTTAAAAGTTCCTCCACCGTTGTAAATGCCATTCCTGTAACGGTATCCGCGCACCCGTAGTAAATGGTAATCCGGCCTGTCGCTGCATCGGTGAGCGCAGCGCAGGGGAATACGACATTGGGCACATCTCCTGTCAATTCATACATCTCTTCCGGCGCCAAAATGTAGAAGCGGGAGCGGTATTTTACTTTCCACGGTTCCTCCAGATCCAAAAGCGCACATCCCATGCGGTATACAAATCCGTTGCAAGTCTGCAATACGCCGTGATAAATCAGAAGCCATCCTTCGTCTGTCTCAATCGGACATGGCCCCGGTCCGATCTTTGTCGCCTGCCATGCGGAACGGTCCGTCGGAATGACTCCCATGACAAAGCGATGATGCCCCCAGTATTCCAGATCCGGGCTCTGGCTGTAGAAGATATCTCCATAGGCATTGTGTCCGGTGCCGCTCGGCCTGCTTAGCATTGCGTATTTCCCCTGGATTTTTCTCGGGAACAACACACCATTGCGGTTGTATGGCAAAAATGCGTTTTCCAGCTGAACAAACGTCTTGAAATCATCCGTATACGCAATTCCGATCGTCGGTCCGTGATATCCGTTGCACCAGGTCACGTAGTAGTGATCCTCAATCCGCACAACTCTCGGGTCGTACCGATATTCCCGCTGCAAAATCTCCCCGTCCGCCCCGATAAACTGAATGGGTTCGGAGTTGATGTCCCAGTGGATGCCGTCCTTGCTGAATCCTGCATAGATGTCCATACTGATGGCCATGCTGTCGCAGCGAAATACGCCCGCAAATCCATCTTCAAACGGCACAACCGCACTGTTGAAAATACTGTTGGAGGTAGGAGTCTGATGTCTCCCGATGATCGGATTATCCTGGTATCTCCACACAGGGCGCGTGTAACCTTCCGGTTTCTCCTGCCATGGAAGATGATTCAATTGAGTTCCTATAATTTTTGCCACTGATTTTGTCCCCCTTTCCACTTATCGAATCCGATAAGTCTTGATCTCATATGGCTGAATTGTGATATCAAATCCGTTTTCCGAAAGAGGAATTTCCCGGATGGCTTCCTCCATCAAATTGCACTCTGTAACAGATCTCGGCATAAAGCCAAGCAAAATGTGAGCCTTTGTCCATGCGTTCTCACACTCATACATGCGGACGATCATACCATCCTGATCTTCTGCCTCTTTTATCGTTTCCAGTACGACATTGTTCTTGCTGCAGGAAATCAAGGACTTGCTCCCTCCCGGCCTTCCGCCTTTCACCGCATACGCCGGCTGATTGAGTGCATATGCTTTTGCCACGGTGCCTCCCGCTTTCCAGTCTTCCCCATGCGGATAAATGGCATACGACATCCAGTGTTCTTCCTGATCCGTCACCTCATTCGGGACGATGCCGGACTTAATCAGCGTAAGCGCCATATTGGAATCTTTGACCGAATGTCCGTATTTGCAGTCATTTAAAAGGCTGACACCGTAATGTCCCTCGGAGAGATCCATCCACTTGTGGGCGCAGCTCTCAAAGCGGGCTTCATCCCAGCTTGTGTTTGTGTGAACTTTTCTCTTCACATTGCCAAACTGAATCTCAAACGTCGCCTCGTCGGTATGTACCGCAATCGGGAAATGGGCTTTGAGCAGATGCTGGTGATCTTTCCAGTCAATCCATGTGTCAAACTGAATCTTCCGATCCTGGGCGTAGAAACGAATTTGCTGTACGATCGTTGAATTGCTGATTTGACGTCTGACCTTCAATGTGGCGCGAACCGGGCCGAGTTCTGTCCACTCCGCCGATGTCACATCTGTCACATCCCAGTATTTTTCCGTATAATACATTTCAATGTCCCAGTTGTCATAGTCAATGGGCTTGTCCTCATACATCCGGAGAAGGTTTCCTTTCTGTCCCGGTTGGAGAATCTCCCGCTCATATTCTTTGTCGAAGATCGAGGCAAACTGCCAGCACGCATCAAAGCAAATCCGATAAAACGGCGTCTCCAGACTTCTCTCACCCAAAACAAACGGTGACGGGAACGATTCGGATGCGGCACCGATTGCAAGTGTCTTTGTTCCCTTGGATGGAAGGCCCTTTACGTAGGCGATTCCGCCCGTCTCTGTTTTCTGGATGGGATACTGCACTCCATCTGCATCAACAAGAACATCGCCGCCAAGCTCCGGCAGCTCGACAAGTTCATCTCCCGCAAATCCGGTCGTATGGTACAGCGTCACGCCGTCCCCCGGTTCGGTCAGGGCGCCAAGGCGTTCGTCAATCAGCCGGTCTGCCGTTTCCAGCAGTGCCTCGTATTCCTTCTTCGTCACTTCATATACTTCATGGATGCAGGATCCCGGAAGGATGTCGTGGAACTGATTGAGCAGCACCGTTTTCCACATCTTGTCCAGCTCCTCTGCCGGATACGCCACACCGCATTTTTTCGCGAGCAGCGACAGCAATTCCAGATCCATTAGCTTTAACTCGCTCTTGCGGTTTGCCCTCTTGTTTCTTCCCATGGAAGTGTAAGTTCCTCTGTGATATTCAAAGTAAAACTCCCCTTCCCATGTTGCAAGCCGCGGGTTTCCCGAAACCCTCTTCTCCAGCTCCTTAAAATATGTGAGCGCACCTTCCTGGCGGACTTTTGGAATGCCCTTGATTCCTTTCTCCAGGCGCACGGACGTCTCCAGCATTTCTCTCGTCGGGCCTCCGCCGCCGTCTCCGAATCCGTAGCAGACGAAGACATCATTGTTGATCTCCTTGTTGGAGTAGCGCTTCCATGCCCCCATGATCGAGTCGGTGTGCAGCCTTCCGTTGTATGTTGTGTAGAAGCTCTTTGTCGGGTCGGTTCCGACATCGACGGTTGTAATGAGATGGGTCAAAACTTCGGTTCCGTCGATTCCGCGCCACATCATCGTGTCGTTTGGAATCTTATTGATCTGGTTCCATGCCAGCTTTGTCGTCATGAAATAGTCAATTCCGCTCTTCTTCATAATCTGAGGAAGCGCACCGGAATATCCAAAGACATCCGGAAGCCACAGCACGCGGTTGTCCACGCCAAAGTTTTCCCGGAAGAACCGTTTTCCATGCATGAATTGGCGAACGAGCGATTCCCCTGACGTCAGATTGCAGTCGGCTTCCAGCCACATTCCGCCCTCCGGCTCCCAGCGCCCTTCCTGGACACGCTGTTTGATTTTCTCAAACACTTCCGGATACCGCTCTTTCAGAAACGCATACAGCTGAGGCTGGCTGGACATAAAGCGGTAATCGGGATATTCTTCCATTAATTTCAGCACGGTCGCAAAACTCCGCCCGACTTTCTGGCGCGTCTGATCGACCGTCCACCACCATGCCACGTCAATGTGCGTATGCCCGATACAGGTGGCAATCACCTCATCGTACCCGGTCATATCCTCATAGAGCGCTTTGGAAATGTAGTCCTGCGCCGCGCGGACCGAGTCGTAGAACTCCCTGGAATGCGGGGTCCGCAAATCCAAACGATTTACGGTATGGTTGAGGATTGTCTCCAGATCTTTTCGGGTTTTGTCGTCCTCCCCCATGCGGGCAAAGCCGTTGAGCGGAACCGTCAGATCATAGTACAGCCGCTCAATTTCCGGGCTGATCTCAAGCGCATCCGCAAACAGGTGGAACTCTCTGTTGTGAATGCCGGTGTAGGCCTGCAGATCAAGCCGGTATGTCTGTCCTGCCTGCGCACTCGTCGTCAGAAGCACTTCCTGGTGGTTGATGTCCATCCCCTGCGTCACTTCCCCGTCCACAAAGAGCAAAAACTGCGGATTGATGGCATCCCAATGATTGATGTTTGTTTTGACCTGGATCCACAGCGGCTTGCCGTCAAATTGCTCTGGAACCGTGAATTCGGTATAAAACCAGTAATGGCAGTCCGGCCCATACCAGTGCATGGTACGGCAGTCAAACCGTTTCCACGGACGGTCGGATGCCTCTGCCTCCTGCGGCCGATTGTATTTCCCCTCTTTCTGATACCAGTCTGAAATCGGCACGCTCTGAACTACCGAAAGTTTTTTTAACTCATTGCAAATGACCTGAATTCTCCGGTCGATATATCGCATCGGTATTTCCTCCGTTTCCTATGAAAAATTCTTCTCCTGAATACGTTCCTTTGCTTCTGTCAGTTCTGTGAAATCACTGCGCCGGCTTCCGCATACAGCTCGATTGGCGCATCCAGTTCCAGCTTGACAACCGTTACCATCGGGTGCAGCAGCTCCTCGGGGATAAAAATCCAGGTCAGACCCGGAATTCCGTTCCACGGCGCACCTCCGGTAATGTCCCAGCGGATTTCCTGCCCGCTGTGAAGAATCGACGCCCGCCGGATTCGTGTCTTCAGTCCCTTGATGCAGACAAACTCGTTCGGCTTGTCATAGACAAACAGGTAGAGCGTCTTGTGATCCGGGCTGAGAGCGCTTCCTCCCTGGAAAAATGCGTAATTGAGACCTTTTTCCGTGTCGTAGATGGCTTCCTCATTTTCCCGAATCCACTCTCCGAGCTCCAGGAGAACCTGTTCCTGCTCCGGGATGATCGTTCCATCTTCCTTTGGTCCGACGTCAAGCAGCATATTTCCGCCCATTGTGATGCACTCGCACAGCATCCGGATGACTTGTCTTGTCGATTTGTGGTGATGATCCCGTCCCCGATATCCCCAGGAGTCGTTCAGTGTGATACAGAATTCCCACGGACCTTCCGGCGCAACGACCGGAATTCCCTGTTCGGGCGTCGCGTAATCGCCGTACCCCTGCATCCGGGAATTGCAGATGACATCCGGGTTCAGTGACAGCAAAAGCTCTTTGAATTTTCCCATCTTCCATTGATCGGCTGAGCGCTCCCAGTCTCCGTCAAACCACAAAAGATCGATCTTCCCATATTGCGTCATCAATTCTGTAATCTGGGCGTCGTTGAGTTTTAAAAACTGTGCCCACAGTTCCGGTCTCTCCTCGCCGTATCCCGGAGTCGCAAACGGATTTCTGTCCCCGATCGGCCATCCTGCGGGATATACGCTGCGGTAGTCCTCCCTGGACCAGTCAATCAGAGAGAAGTAGAGTCCGACTTTCATTCCATGGCTGCGAACGGCCTCGGTATACTCTTTTACAATGTCTCTCTTTGCCGGAGTTCCCTTTACAACATTCAGATCGCTGCACTTTGTATCCCAGAGTGCAACGCCGTCGTGGTGCTTTGTTGTCATGACAACGTATTTCGCACCGCTCTTTTGAAACAATTCCGCCCACTTGTCTGCATCAAAGTTTTGAGCGGTAAATCCAT
Source organism: uncultured Eubacteriales bacterium (assembly GCA_949299375.1). Taxonomy (GTDB): domain Bacteria; phylum Bacillota; class Clostridia; order Lachnospirales; family Lachnospiraceae; genus UBA2942. Next base: position 18,850 of record CASGAH010000011.1, read on the forward strand.
CCATCTGAGAATAATAGTCTTCAAAAGAAATGCCTCCATTGTGGAAAGACCACGATTCGCTGACACCCTTTACCGCATAAATTCCGTAGTGGATGAAAATCCCAAGTTTTGCCTGCTTAAACCATTCCTGCATCTTTTCACTCCTTTCTTTTGATCCACGCTTTCTTTTCTGTTTTATTGCTGAAAAAGGCAAAACGCCCCCATCATTCCTGCCTGATTTCCCTGTTTTGCAAAGGCAATGGTTGCGTTGTGTTTCCTTTCCCGAATCCAATACCGGCTCAGTGCGCTGGAGATTCTCGGTTCCCAGAAGTCTGTCTGCTCCATAATTCCGCCTCCCAGTACGACGCGGTCCGGATCCAGAAGAAACGATGCGTTTGCAATCTCACGCGCCAGAAGGTCTGCCATCCGTTCGGCTGCCGCAAGACAGATCTTGTCCTGCTGGCGCGCGCACGCAATCATCCGCTTCCCATTCCAGAGATGCTCCAGCTCCCCTTTTTCCTGTGCAATCCAGCGAATGACCGCAGAGGTGGAGGCGCACTCCTCCAGCGAGCGCCCGTCAGGCGCGCCGATGTGTGTATAACCGATTTCACCGGCGCCATAGCAGGCTCCGTGAAATACATTTCCGTTCAGCAAAATACATCCGCCGATTCCGGTTCCCACCGTGATGCAGAGACAGACTTTGCTTCCCCTGGCAGCCCCGTAGTGGTACTCCCACAGCCCCATGCAGTTGACGTCATTTTCGACTCTGCACGGAATGTGAAACTTGCGCTCCAGACATTCCCGAAAGGAGATGCCCGCATACGCGGGAATCGTATCTCCGGAGTGGAGAATGATCCCCTTTTCGCTGTCCACCATCCCCGCGGTCGAGATCCCGATTCCTGACGGATTCCACGCCCCAAACAGGGAGGCGACAATCGCTTCTACCTTTTTCAAAATTGCCTGGCCGCCAAGATGCGCCTCTGTGTCGATCGTGTCAAACAGACAGATGACTCCGTCCTCTCTTACAACGCCGTATTTGATGGCCGTTCCGCCGATGTCAATCGCAATGTAGTGCTTTTGCGGGCGCTGTGAAGCGGGGCTGCTTTCCCGTTCCGCTTTCGCCTCGCGCACCGCTTTCACGAAATCTTTCGCAATCAGCTGTGGTCTTGTGATGGCAGATCCGGTCACGACGCCAAAGCTGCCAAGCTGCATCACCCGTTTTGCCTTTTCAGGTGTGCTGATGTTGCCCTCCGCGATCACCGGATGTGAGACGGCGGCGATGATTCGCCGGATCAGCTCGAAATCGTTCTCCTCAATCCGCATCCCTTTGCTCTGCTCTGTGTATCCAACGAGCGTCGTGCCGATGAAATCGAACCCGAGCTGGTCGGCAAAAATGGCCTCCTCGTACGTGGAGCAGTCCGCCATGAGCAGCTGATTTGGGTATTTGGACCGGACTTCCCGGTAAAATGTCTCGAGTGTTTTGTCTCCGGGACGAAGCGAAACCGTCGCATCCATGGCGATAATATCCGGATGGATGGCTGCAAGTGCGTCCACCTCCTCCATCGTAGGCGTAATGTAGACGCTGCTCCCCTCATAGTCTTTCTTGATGATGGCAATTACGGGGAGATGTGTCTCCCGCTGTATTTCCACAATGTCTTCCACGGAATTGCAGCGGATTGCCACCGCTCCCGCCTCCTTGGCCGCCCGGGCCATTCTTCCCATGATGAAGGAAGAATGCAGCGGCTCGTGCGGAAGCGCCTGACAGGAGACGATCATCCCTCCCCGCAGTGCCTCCAGAACTGTCTGCTTCTCCATCTCTAAACTCCCTCATTTCTTTTGTCATCCACTCTGTCCGCTTTTAAAATCTTCGCAGTCCTTCCCTCTTCCTTTTGGATGTGCCAGAGAAGACTCTCCCTTAGCCTTGCCCGAACCGATTCGTACTCCGGGTCTGCGATGCGGTTGTCCCTCTGAAACGGATCTTTTTTCAGATCATAGAGGAGTGTCTCCTCATAGACAGGGCAATACGACCTGGCAAACGTGCTGTCCTCCCACTCTCTTGCCCACATCTTTCGCTCCGCCTCCGCTTTCTCCTGCGGTGTTCCCGGCCATTCCACACAATATGTATATTCCGGCGTGCGAATGGCCCTTCCGACACAGCTCTCACTGATCTGGATCAGTACTTCCTCATGAATCGGAACGTCCGGATGTGCCGCAAGCGTCTGCAATGGAATGCCAGGCATCGATTCCGGCGGAGCAATCCCCGCTGCTGAGAGAATTGTCGGCGCAATGTCAATCAGACTCGTAAGCTGGCGAATGATTTTCCCGCCCAGAAATTCCGGTCCCCTGACAATGAGCGGAACATGGATGCTGGCGTCATGGCAGGAGCGCTTGTACTCCGCGTTTCTCGTTCGGAAATGGGAGCCGTGGTCTGATGTGTAGACAATGACCGTGTCCTCATAAATGCCCTGACGTTTCAATTCCGCTTCGATGCGGCCAACATTGTCGTCCAGACGTTTGCAGCAGCCAAGGTAATCCGGCATCTGGCTGTCCCAGTCCCCGCTTTGCCCCTTAAGATCGCCCGGCACGAAAAAGTCCGCAAACCGTTCCCAGCTTCCGATCGGCCCCTCAAACCGCCCATGGTTGTTCTGGTGATGCGGTTCCAAGTAGGAGACAAACAAAAAGAAAGGAGATTTCTTTTCTCTTTGCAGATACTCCAGCGCAAAATCGGTCATCGCATCTGCCCGGTATCCGGTAAATTCCCGTTTGCGTTCCTCCCCGTCAAACACATATCCGCCGTATCCGCAGGAGGTGTCTTCCAGCACATCCGCTGCAGCCCAGTAGTCCTCATATCCGCCCCGCAGTGCCCGGGGAATGGCGCTCGTCCGGTAATCCACGCAGCCCGGCAAGACCCCGGCTTTCGGACTGCAATGAGACGCCAAATGCCACTTTCCAACATAGGCCGTCTCATATCCCGCTTCCTTCAAATAGTGGGCGATCGTCTTTTCCCTCTGCGGAAGTGCCATATCATTGATCTGGCAGCCGATTTCGCTCGGATATTTTCCCGTCTGAATGCAGGCTCTGGCCGGTCCGCAGACAGGCTGGCATGTCATTGCCAGGTCAAAGCGGACGCCCTCCATCGCCATCCGGTCCAGATTCGGGGTAAGCCCGAATCTAGTTCCCAACTCCTGCCCGTAACAGCTTACGGTATCCCATCGCTGCTGGTCGGAAAACAAAAAAACAATATTTGGTTTTTTCACTGTTTTCTCCCTTTTCCTTATCCTTGCTTTCGCTTTTCTGGATTGCCCTGTTCACATTTTCAGCATATTTACATTTTAACAAAGAGCAGGAGAAAGGTCAAGTTGTAATTAACAAAAAGTGTGCATTCTTTACAAAATGCAACGATTATATTAATAAATCTTGTTGCATTTTATTGTCACTTTCCGAAATCCGACTTAAATCTTTCGGCCCGCTCCCGCGTCAGAAAAGAACCGGGTACATACGGAAGTGATATCCCATTTCCTTTTCTGCAACCTTATAAATATCCTTAAATTCTCCTCCGCAGCTGCTTGAGCCAATTCCGCTGACCCTGTAATCGATCCTCACATACGTCGCCTTCGGCTGTTTCAGCTCAAAATCGTGCATCGCTTCCGTCAGCTCCGCAGCGGAGTAATGCGATACCATACACTCAAACGCTGTATCGGTCTCAAATACCAGCCCTCTTCCCTGGCAGTCGCTCACTTTCAGCTGTTTTACTTTCGTGTGATTGCCGTGCTCCTGCGGAACAACATAGGGAACATATTCCTGGTCCGCGCTCGAGCAGTACCGTCCCATTTTGACATGGTGGCACAGATCGATGTAGTTTTCATGCGGTCCCATTCCGAAATACTCGATCTGATCCAGATCCGTCGGCAGCACAAACTCCATTCCAAAGCGCGGCAGCCAGATGGCCTTCTCATGAACATTCGCCTGAATTGAGACGGACAAAACGCCCTGCGCGTCAACGACATACTCCGCCTGATAGCGGACTGCGGGGTAACGCGCCACGCCCGCCAGACTTGCGCTGACCCGGATGGCGACATCGCCGTTTTCCCGGATGTTCCAATCAAACTCGTAGCATTTGTGATGAATCCGGTTGAGATTCCAGCTTCCGGTGTTGTCCGAATAAAGCCCCCAGCGGTAGCGAATGTGCCGGTCATTGTCGGTCGGCGCGCGCCACACTCCCGGTTTGGCCGGCGCAGCCATCATCATAACGCCGTCTTTTTCGACCGATTCCAGCATACCATAGCGGGCGTCAAACACATAGCGGATGCCTTCCCCGCATGACACCGAAACATACCAGTCATCCGCCTCCACAAGACATCTGCCGGATGGCAGCTGCGCAGGCTGCGGGACGATCTCCACTGGCATTGGAAGCTGCACCATCGCCGTCTCATAGCCGGCGGACGCCCACGGCGTCGCTTCTTTCTGGAGAAGCGAAACGGTCAGATAACAGCCAAGCGCACACTGCTTTGGAAGCGCATAGGGCAGCGTGACAATTTCCGTCTGATGCGGCCCGAGGCTACTCTCCCTCGTCCCGGAAGCGATCACATCCCCGTCGCATTCCAGCTTCCAGGAGATCACGCTCTGATCCAGTGTGATAAAATCATGGCGGTTTGTCAGCTGAAATGTTCCGGACGCTGCGTCAACTTCCTCTGCGTCAAAATACTGATAGCAGTACTTTGCCTCCAGAGATCCCGCCTTGAAGGAGCGGTCGGGAAAGACGAGTCCATCCACACAGAAATTGCCGTCGTGCGTCTCCTCCCCGAAATCGCCTCCGTAATACCGTTTTCCGTCGATGACGACGACATGATCCGCCCACTCCCAGATGCATCCGCCGATCAAGCGCGGATAGCGGTAGAAATATTCCCAGTAGTCATGAATGTCTCCTGGGCCATTTCCCATCGAGTGCGAGTATTCGCAGAGGAACAGCGGGCGCTTGTCTTCCGAATGGGCTTCTTTCTCGAGAAACTGGAACGAATTGTACATATGGCTGCACACATCCACAGTAGGCGGATTTCCGGCAGGATTTGCCCCCTCATAGTGAAGCAGGCGCGAATTGTCGCGCTCGTGAACCCATTTGCTCATCGCATCGTAGTGAACGCCGTACCCCGACTCATTTCCAAGCGACCACATGATAATACACGGGTGATTTTTGTCCCGCTCCAGCATCCGCCGAACCCGCTCCATAAGTGCTTCTCCCCAGTCGGGGTGATCTGTCGGCCACGTCTTGTCATATACGTGGTACCATCCTTCTGTGGCGGCGGTGATCATACCATGCATTTCGATGTCTGCCTCATCGATGACATAAAAGCCGAGCGCATCGCACAGTTCTAGGAAAACCGGCGACGGCGGGTAATGCGATGTGCGGATTGTATTGATGTTTAACTGTTTCATGCAGTAGAGGTCTTTTACGATATCCTCCCGGTCCATCACATGCCCTTTTGTCGGATGGGTGTCATGATGATTGACTCCCTTGAGCTTCACTTCCGTCCCGTTGACACACAATGCCCCGTTCTCTTTCACCGAGATCTCCCGAAAACCGGTCCGAACCGGGATATATTCTTCTCCCGCTTCCACAACAACTGTATACAAATATGGGGTTTCCGCAGTCCACAGATTGACCGAATCCGGTTCGAAACTGACGAAACCGTCCATCACTTCTTTTCGTTCCATCCGCCGCGTTCCATCGTAGAGTGCGGCATATACGGGGAGCGCTTCCCCCTCTTTCGTGTTCTGCTTAATCCAAACGTCCACCTTCCGGCAATTGGCCCGAACCTCGATATCCCGAACGTGGGCTGGATCCCGAAACAGCAAATAGACGTCCCGGAAGATTCCGGACAGACGGAAAAAGTCCTGATCCTCGAGATAACTTCCATCGCACCATTTCAGCACAACAGCGGCAATCTCATTTTCTCCCTCCTTCGCGTAGGGCGTCAGACAAAATTCCGCCGGGATATGGCTTCCCTGGCTGTATCCGATTTCCTGTCCATTGACATAGAGATAAAAGCAGGAATTTACGCCTTCAAACACAACATAGATCTCTTTGCCGAGTTCTTCCCGGCTCAGTTCAAATGTCCTGCGATAGATTCCGCACGGGTTTTCATCCGGGACATACGGAAGGTCGACCGGGTGCGGATAATTTACGTTCGTATAGTAGGGCTTCCCATAACCGTGGAGCTGCCAGTTCGAAGGAACTTCCAGCTTATTCCAGTGCAGCTCCTCCCGTCTCAGATCCAGCACACGCTCCGTGTAACTAAAATCCCAAATTCCATTTAACAGTCTGTAACGATTCGATTTTTCTTTTTCCCCGGCAATGGCATCTTCCAGATTCGAATATGGAACATACCATGCCCGCTCTTTTTCCCTTCCCTTCTGCAAAAAGAGAGGGTTCTGCCAATCTTTTTTGTTCATCGTTCACCTCGTTTCCGATTCCTGTTCTGGTTTCTCTTCGTTCTCCTGTTTCTCTTCCTTCTGCATAAAATCTTCTCTTCTCATGTAGACCGGTTCATGGTATTCCTCCGGGATTGGAGCCGTCGGATCCACAATTGTGTCCGGGCGAAGTGCTTTTTTCACTCTCCATGTGAAAAACCATGGCATCACCGCCAACATGACAAACATTGAAAATTGCGGAATGACCGTTGCGACAAGAATCCACATCACAAACACAATTGTCATCAGACCCGTTGTCTTCCATTTGTCACAAGCCGCCACAAGAGAGAACAGCAGTTTTTTCCCGATCGAAAATTTCGGGTACAGCACATTCACCGCCGGCATGTAGAGGTTCATCAGATAAACCGTAATCATCCATGTGATGCTGATAAAATAAAAGAACATATTCAGGTTCTGATTAAAGAATATTGCGTAAAAGCCAAGGGCAATCGTCGGCACGGTGAGCAACATCATCACATTCCCTACAAGAAAATACTGTTTGAAATATTTCATGATTGCTGAAAACGTTTTTTGCTCCACCCCCTCCATCTGATCATTGAAATACGCCGCTGCCGCAAACGTTGCCGGATACAGCCCGAATACGACGAGTCCGCATAGGGACGCCACGATCATGCAGCAGTTCACAACAATCAATTGACTGATTCGATCGAAAAATCGATAAAACATCGAGTTCTGCATCTTCATAAAACGATCTTCTTCCATTTTTTCCTCAACCCTTTTCTTTTTTCACTCATCTATTTTTGTGTATTTTTTAATCTCTACACATTCTCTGTTTTGAAAAACACCCGCCTGCATCTGATGTTGATACAGACGGGTGTTGCCAACTGACAGAATCGTTCTCTGCCAGATGTCTGTTTTACGATATAGTGGATGCTATGCAGGTGCCAAACGGCACATCTGACAACTTAACCTACAATACCGGAATTGCTTGCGCTTTCCACGAACTTCTTCTGAATAAACATATACAGAATGATCAGCGGAAGGATTACAAGCAGGGATGCCGTAGACAAAATGCTAGATTGGTACAGCGGGTCGCTTGTGTTGAAGTAGAAACCTGCAGGGATATTTTTCAATCCGTTCATGAACTGGTCCATTGCGCCGGATACCCGGTTCAGGCGAACCATAAGGTTTAACTGGCTTCCTACAAAGCGGTTTGTATAGAATGTGTCGTTCCAGTTCCATACAAAGCTCAATACACCTACTGTGATAATACCAGGTGTTGCGTTCGGCATAACGATGGTAAACAGGGTGCGGATGAATCCGCATCCATCCATGTGCGCTGCCTCCTCCAGTTCCTTGGGAAGTCCTCTAAAGAACTGACGGAAGATGTAAATGTAGAGACCGGATTTCAATCCCATTCCACAGAAGTCAAGCAGATACAGTACGGCAGGCTCTCCGATGAGGTTCAGCGGCTTTCCGGTAATCAGCTCGATGATGCCGAATACATCAAAGTTGCTGAAGTAGATGTACTGCGGAAGAACCATAACGGACTGCGGTACTACGATCGTCAGAATAACGATGGCAAACATCGCCTGAATCTTCTTAGAACGAACACGGGCAAACGCATATCCTGTGATGGCTGCGGACAGAATCTGAAGTACAACCTGTCCTGCTGTCGTCAGAAGGGTGTACAAAACGCTGTCACGATAGTTCAGCAGCCGGAATGCTACGATAATGTGCTCCAGTGAAAATTCTGCAGGTACCCACTCGGATACAGGGGAGCCAACCTCCTCCGGAGACATAAATGCTGTCGAAATCATCTCCAGCAAAGGAAGAAGGATGATATAACCAATGCAGAGGATCAGGGCGTACCGGAGGATACTCAGCAGTATCATACTTCCGGTTTTCTTAAACCAGTCTGAAAATTCCTGCAAATTCCGGATCTTCCTCCGGGTCTTTACAAGCGGCTGCTGGGCTTTTTTTGCTTTTTTAATCACTATAGTACACCTTCTTTCCAATTATGAATGATACGATGGCGATTACAACCAGGGCACAGAGCAGGAAGATCACGCTCATCGCAGAACTCTGTCCATACTTACCACTAGAAAATCCAGTGTCCTGAATCAGCTCGATTACGTCTGTATTCATCAGGTTATCCGTGATGGTGTAGATCGCACAGGTCAGAATCATCGGCGAAATCATTGGTACGGTTACTTTCCAGAATGTCTCGTATGTCGTAGCGCCCTCGATCTTTGCTACCTCATAGTGGCTCGGGCTGATTGCCTGAAGACCTGCCAGGAAGATCAGCGTCTGTACACCGGAAAGCTTGATCGTATCAAATACACCCGATACAAGGGTCAGAAGAGAGCTTACAAGCTCCTGCGGAAGGCTTGTATTCTGTACGAGGAAACCTGCCAAAAACATCAGGTTGCTCGTGTCTGACTCTGTGGAAGTCTCTGCTGCGGCTCCCATCGCACCGGTTAAGTCTACGGAGATCAAATTCGTCGCCATAATAATTGGCAGGAAGAAGATGACACGCGCGATTGTTCTTCCCTTGAAATTTCCATTCAGAAGAACAGCTGCAAACAATGCAAAAATTACGATGATAACCGAATTTGGAACAGCGGTGGCAAATGTCATCAGCAATTCCTGATAGTACGTTGCATGGGACTGAAGAACGTATGTATAGTTTTCCATTCCCACCCAGGTCATGTGAATGACACCGAGATCAAGCTGTACATCATGGAAGCTGTACATAACGGCCTCCACCAGCGGCTTCAGGAAGAACAGGATTACACCGACCATCCAGGGAGCAAGAAGTATGAAGCCCCATTTTTCATTGCGTTTGGCGAAAGACTTTGTCTTGCGCTTTTTTACATTCTGCTGCATATTTTCGCTCCTTTCTATTCTTCTACAATCAGATAGCTGGAAGCGTCGAGTGTCTGGCCGTCAACCCGATACGTTCTGCCAGTATAGTTCACATATACCGTAACGCCATTGGTGTACGTAACCTTTACAACGTTCTTATAAAGGGTTTCGTGGCTCTCGATGTCTGCATCATTTACCAATTTGTAGAATTCATTATATTCTTTGTACAAAGTTACGATGTCTTTTCTCCAGGTCATGTAATTGATGGAAAGCTCATCGTAATGTTCCTCTGTGGCTTCCAGTTCACTCATATCCGCATACATGAGATAGAATTTCGGATTCATTCTCGTCTCGATGCACTTTAAGATCATTTCGGAAATGTCCTTCTGTGTATCGAAGTTCAGCGGTGTTGTAGAGTAGGATACGCAGCCATCCAGAACAAGCTGAAGCAGCGGAATGTCATAGCTGAACGTATTGAACTCATTGCTGCGGCTCGGAAGATCCGTGATGCAGTCTGCATACTGCCATGCATAATCATATGCATTGCTCAGCATAACCTTATACTCGTCTGCCAGCATACCGATCGCTTCGTTCTCAATCTCAGCAGCATGTTCTCTGCTCACAGAGTTTTTGCTGTTGTGGTCTGCAACAAGGAGTGTTCCGATATCCTGAAGGGAAATGCCTTCCAGGGAGAACTTATCCAGATTGCGGATAACCTTGCTCGTATACGCTTTCAGTTTTGTCGGAGATACAAGGTAAGCACTGTAGGAATCAATTCTTAAGTTGTCCAGTCCAAGTCTGTCCGTACCGAGCTGTGCATACTCACTGCTCAGGAACTTGGAAGCATAGCTTCCGGCAAAGCTGCTTGTGGCAATGCGGTTGAAGATGCTCTTTGCAGCGTAAACTTTCTGGAGATTCAAGGATGGATAGAATCCAAACTCATACTCGTGCGCAAAATCGACAATCCGGTTCAGCTCACTCTTGCTTCCCATCGACGATTCCAGGCTGATGCTTGTGAGCGCGGAGTGCTCATCGCCGTTGTTCATCCATCCGGTAAGCTGTACTTCCATGTCATCTACACCCGAAATCTTAAAGTGTTCGAGCATCTGTTTTGTCTCGCTGAGCGTCGTCAGGCTGCTGATTCCCTGATATGGAATACCAAGGAAGTTCTTGCTCTCCTTTACCGCTCCAAGAATTTCAAGATAAAGGGAGGCACTGTCCTTGCGTTCCGTTTTTGTCAGCGTACCCTTTTCGATCAGATAGTTCTGATAAGCCTTGGCAATTCTCGTATAGTTGGAGTTCTCCTCCTCCAGCATCTGATAACGGATGACAATCTTATCGGTAAACGTATCGCTTGTAAACTTGTTGACACTTACTGCGGAGTGCTCTGTCGTCGCTACATTTTCCTTTTCGGTGATGTAGAACTTCCAGTAAGCTTTGTTGTAGTTGTCTGTCTTTCCAGAAATCTGTGTGTTGATCTCTGCCATCGTCGCCCCTTCTTCTACGATGGAGAGAATGCTGTAGTCCTCATACACCATACCGATGATCGGCATATTTGCATAGTACTCGACATTGCTGTATGCGGTTGCATCAATCAGTACGTCGTCTGCGTATACGCGGCTTACGTAATCCGCAGCTCTTGTCATTCCGTTGTTGAATCCAATGATAGCTCCGCTTCCATCCGGAACTACCATGTATCCTTCCTCATCGATTGTTGCCGAGAGGAAATACGGAAGAACGGTCAATGTGTTGAGAATCAGATCTTCACTGTTTGTCGAGAAATCGGAAACCGGAATCCGAACCAAAAGGTCTTTTCCATCCAGCACATACTCAATGCTCAGGTTGATTTCCAGGTTGCTCCATGTACTTTCATGACCGAATGTCGCATTGTCTGCTTCCAGATCTTCCTGTGTGTACTCACCAACTTCATAGAACAAACGATACAGCTCTCTGATAACAGACTGTGTAACGCCGTCGTCTCTCTGTCTGTAATACGATCCATTGCTGTCAAAGGAACGATAATAGGTATCGATGAATGTTCTCTCGGAATCGCTCAGATGCGGGTAAATCATTTCACGCATCTTTTCCTGAGGAAGTTCCTTCGGCACAGCGTCGAGCGAGAGACGATCCTCTTTCAGTGTGTAGGAGATCTTGATTCCGTTCTCGATCTCTTCCACTTCCATCTGGCCTGCTTCAATTGCCATATCATAGTTGCTGACTCTTGTCGTATTACCAGCTTTGGAATCCTTGTAGTAGTCAATCAGAAAATCGGATTTTTGGTAATTCTGATAGGTCTGATTTCCGCTGTCGCCATCCATCACCTTTGTATGGATGATCCGTCCGGTGTCCTTGTATTCAAGGCTAACCAGCGCATCGGTTTCATCATAATACATTCTTACATCATCATTTTCTGCAACAAGTTCAGCACGATTTCCAAGCTCACTCGCCGTCGCTGCCGATGCAGACGTCGCAGGAAGCAAGGAACCCGCTGCCAAGAAGCTGCTCAGCAAAATGCCGATGATGCATTTTGATAAAAATTTATTCTTCATGCGTTCTCCTCCTGAATGCCGTCAGCCCTTTAGAAATAATTCAGCGAAATTTCTCTGCATATGGTACTAATAAAGGTTACTACTTCTCCTGCCATTGTCGCAAGCAGCAGCACAACAAAGAGAATAATCACAATGGCAATTGCGGTGAAAATTACAGATGCCACGCCTTTTCCGAATCCAAATCCGTGTACCGAGACAAGGCCGATGAATCCATAAAGCACAATACACAAAACACCAAGTCCAATGCAGAAGTAACCAAATGCCATCTCATCCAGTGTCAGTACATTCGAAAGAAGAATATATGCCCAGCTCAGCCAAATATACGGATACTGCGCGTACATGGTAACCATAAAAATTTCTTTAAATTTACCACTGCCGTCTGTCAATACCGCTACCGACCAGTTGGCAACCGCAAAAATGAGCGACTGTACCAGCACACCGGCGATGGTTGCCCAAACATTGAGCTGTCTGGCATTCGTGTAATTCACGATCCAGCCGGCCTTGCTTGCCTGAGCAACGCTTGTGATACAGAGCATCACCAGGAAGAAGATGC
>CASGAH010000012.1 GCA_949299375.1 uncultured Eubacteriales bacterium
AGGTAATAATACTTATTGGGGATAAAAGTCGGAGGCGTAAGCCGCTTGCACGACTGGGCAGTTACAAGCCCATTCCCTTTAGGGGATGGGTAGTTGACCTTACTTTACCTCCTCCAGGATTCCATACCTCAATGCATCCGCTGCGAAGTTCTCGACGGATTTTCGCAGCTTCTCTTCTGCCACATCGTATTCCAGTACCCCTTTGGCGACGACATCCTCCAGCGTACTGGGCTGTTCAAAGCATTTCCAGATAAAGACGGCCGAATCGTTGGGAGCCATCACTGTGTTTTCCAGTGGGCTGCCGCTTCCGACGGCAACAGGGACGATGGCATATGCTCCGGCAATCTTCCGGAGAACAAACCCTGTGCGAATCCGGTATCTTGTTTTCTCCTGCTGAAACGTATCCCGGTTCCAAGATTCCGATAACGCTTCACCGGATCGTTTTGCCGGTTCATCGCTGCTTCGCCCGTCTGGAATGCGGACAGCGCGGTACTCCGGCTGTTGAAAATGACTCACACAACACCCCCTCATCTGATTGGGCCATCTGTTCGGAAAGATGTCCCTCAAATCCTACACTTTATAAAAAAACGAAAGAGACATTCGCGTCTCCTTACTTATCCCGAAAGATACAAATATTTTACAAGAAAATTTGAAAAAGAGCTTGCCTTTTTCCGGAAAGCGATATATAATAATACGCGTAGATTTCCTGTAATAAAGTGTAGGATTTGACACTGGAATTCCCTATAGTTCACCATAACAATAGAAAACAGAGAATACAGCACTGCGGTGTCCATTCTTTTGGATCAAAACCGCCCCTGCTGACAGCGGATGATTGGATCCTCTGCCAGCAGGGGCGGTTTTGCTGCTTTTTGCCCGAGGATTAATCGAATCCGAGATCAAAATGTCGTTTGAGCCAACATCCTTTGAGAAAACTGCTAGACGAAACGGGAAAGAAATGCTATGATAAAAGAACAGTTCCATTCGATGTTTGTTGTTGCACAGAGGAGAAACGGACAGTGCAGAACCTTTGGGCTGAAGGAAGGTTTAGAAATAAGTGGTGGATTATGGAAAATATAGATAATGATGATATTAATCGGGAAATTGAACGAATCAAACGGTCGATTGACAACATGGACATGCAGTCGATCAATGAGAGCATTGGGGAAACGGTCAACAAGGCGCTTGGACATGCGGCGAGAAATGTGGAGCAGGCAGCAGACCGGATTGGACAGACTGCGGACAGATGGAGGGAAAGCCAGAACGCAAAAAGCCAGCAATCGGCTTTTCAGAGTACAGGAAGCCCCTACCGCTATGGAACGGAAAGCGGGCAGGGATACAGAATCTCCAAAACGCGGCGAACTTCGATCTGTGTTCCCCCGAAAGGAAGGATTTTAGGCAGGATTGCAATGATTTTCGGAGGATTTTGGACAATTTTGTTTGCCTCCTGTATGTTTATGATGGCAACTTTAGGGGGAGCTTCGGAGAGTTTGCTGCTCTTGCCGTTTGCGGCAATCGGGCTTTCGGCGGTAATCTGGGGAGTCGGGAAGGTTCGCCGCTATTCCCGATACCAGAGTTATGTCCGGGAAATGGGCGGGAAGCCGTTTGTGAAGACGGAGCGACTTGCCAATGCCACGGGAAAGTCACTGAAATATACGCTCAGGGACATCCGGAATATGATCCGGGACGGTGTGTTCCCTTCCGGAAGACTTTCGGATGAGGAAGACTATCTCATGCTTACGAGTGCGGTGTATGAGGATTATGTGCGCGCCCGAGATGACATGAAGAGACGTCAGCGGGAAGAGCAGGAGAATCAGGACAAAACAGAGCGGGAGAAACTGGCACAAGAGGAAGAGAAGGCGGCGGACGAGAAGACAAAGCTGCTTCGGGAGACCATTCGCACAGGACGGGAATATTTGCGCCAGATTGAAGAGGCCAATGATGAGATTGAGGCAAAGGAGATCAGTGAGAAGCTGTTTCGGCTCCAGGTCGTGATTGACAAAATCTTCTACTGCGTAGAGCAGAATCCGGAAAAACTTTCCGAGATCAAACAATTTATGGAGTATTATCTGCCGACGACGCTGAAGCTTGTCAATGCCTACCGGAACTTCTGCACCCAGCCGGTGCAGGGAGAAAACATTACATCCGCCAAGGCGGAGATTGAAAAAGCGATAGACACGATCAACAGCGGATTTGAAAATTTGTTGGACGATCTGTTTCGGCAAGATGCGCTGGATATCTCGACAGATATTTATGTATTGGAAAATATGCTGGCCAGAGAAGGGCTGACAGAAAATGAATTTGAAAAAATGAGAAGCGGAGGAGAAGGATGAGTATGAACGGCAGCACGGCATTTGACCCGTTTGCAGGGTATGAGCAGGAAAAGGAAAGCACAGCAGTGCAGGAGACGGCGAAAGAGGAGGAAAAAAAGGTCGAAGCGCCGATTTTTGACGAGGAAAAACTGACACCGGAAGAGCGCGCCATGATTGACGGATGGGTGGAGAAAATTGATTTGAGCAATTCCGGCATGATTATGGCATACGGAACCGGGGCACAGACGAAGATTGCCAAGTTTTCGGACAGCGCATTGGAGAACATTAAGACAAAAGATCTGGGAGAGATGGGAGATCTTCTGACCAGCGTTGTCGTACAGCTGAAGGGAATGGAGGAGGAGGACGATGACAAAGGGTTTATGAGCTTTTTCCGGAAGAAGGGAAACAAGCTCACAGCTCTGAAAGCGAAGTATGACGCGGCGGAAATCAATGTGGACAAGATTGTGGAGGCGTTAAACCGCCATCAGATTCAGCTGCTGAAAGATGTGGGAATGCTGGATCAGATGTACGAGGAGAACAAGGGATACTTTAAGGAACTGTCGATGTACATCATTGCCGGGAAAAAGAAGATCGCAAAGGTGAAGGAAGAGGATCTTCCAGCGCTGATTGCCAAGGCATCAGAGAGCGGTCTGCCGGAAGATGCGCAGGCGGCAAATGACCTGGCGGCTCTTTTGAACCGCTTTGAAAAAAAGGTGCATGACCTCGAGCTGACCCGCATGGTATCCATCCAGATGGCGCCGCAGATCCGCCTCGTGCAAAACAACGATACGATTATGGCGGAGAAAATACAGTCCACCATTGTCAACACGATTCCGCTCTGGAAGAGTCAGATGGTGCTGGCACTCGGCGTTGCACACTCCAATCAGGCCGCCAAGGCACAGACTGAGGTGACGAATCTGACGAACGAACTGCTGCGGCAAAATGCCGCTACACTGAAAATGGCTACCATTGAGACGGCAAAGGCGTCCGAGCGGGGCGTCGTCGACATGGATACGCTCGTCAACACAAACAAGTCGCTCATTGAGACGCTCGACGAAGTGATGCAGATTCAGGAAGACGGAAGAAATAAGAGGGCGGAAGCGGAAGTGGAACTGCGCAGAATGGAGGAAGAGCTGCGAAAGAAACTGCTGGAGACGAGACGGATCCGCTGACCGTGAAATCAGGATAGAAGCGATCTCGATCATTTCCATACAACACAGAATCGAATAGAGGAAGAAAAGCTTGCCATTTAAAAATACACTTGGGGGCTTATCAATCAAGTAGGAGGGGGTTTGTCACCCCCTCCTACCCGATTTAGGCCATCCGGCAGCTGTCTTGCCGCTGCGGATTAGCCGAAGTATCTCTCAAGCAGACCCTTGAATGCCTTGCCGTGTCTTGCCTCGTCGCGAGCCATCTCGTGAACGGTATCGTGAATTGCATCAAGATTTGCAGCTTTCGCTCTCTTTGCCAGATCAAACTTGCCTGCGGTTGCGCCGTTCTCTGCCTCTACTCTCATTTCCAGATTCTTCTTTGTGGAATCGGTCAGCACTTCGCCCAGCAGTTCTGCAAACTTTGCAGCGTGCTCTGCCTCTTCATAAGCAGCTTTTTCCCAGTACAGACCAATCTCCGGATATCCTTCTCTGTGGGCAACTCTTGCCATTGCAAGATACATTCCAACTTCAGAACATTCGCCCTCGAAATTAGCTCTCAAATCTGCCAGGATGTCTTCGCTTACGCCCTGTGCAACGCCAACAACATGCTCAGCAGCCCAGGTCAGGTCAGAAGACTGCTCTGTGAACTTGGATGCCGGAGCCTTGCAGACCGGACAAAATTCTGGCGGGGTATCTCCCTCTGCTACGTAACCACATACATTACATACAAATTTCTTCATTGCATACACTCCTTTTTCTAAAATGCAACACCATGCGATACAGAAAAGCCTGTCCTTAAAAACAGGAATCGTTACTGTTTTATCATAAAACAACAAAGCCGGTTTGTCAAGAGGTTTCTTGAAATTCCCGCGCACAAATCAAAAAATCCGTCATATTTCTTCGCCCGGCATCGTTTGCCCGCCAAATCGGCCGCCTGGAAGCTACGGCCGGCGGTCGGAGACGGTCTTATGCAGAAAACAGTTTCTGCATGTCCCGTAGAACATGACCTGGTGGCTGTCAATGCTTCCGTCAAAAAGCTGACTCGCCTGTTGGTTCAGATCCGACAGAGGTTTCATCGGGAGATCCTGCACACAACCGCACATCGTACACATAACATGATAGTGGGGATCGGTGTTCCAGTCAAAGCGGTCCATTTTCCCGTCGCAGGACAGTTTGACAATCTCCCCGGTGGAGACAAGAAGAGAAAGATTGCGATAAACCGTACCGAGACTGATGTTGGGAAAAGACTGCCGCAAATTCAGATAGATGGTATCTGCGGTCGGATGGTCCGTCCGCAGGGAAAGAAAATTTTTAATTGCCTCTCGTTGTCTACTGTATTTAAGCATCGTTCAAACTCCTTTTCTGGAAGAGAAAACATCAAATCAGGAATGATTACTGATAGTTTAATGGTTTCCGAAAAGGTTGTCAATAGAAAAATAAATTCCGCTTCTTTCCAGGGGGGTGACCGACAGGGCAACAAAAGTGCGCAAAAGGCTGTTGAAAAAAACAAAAATTTGTATAAAATGATGGTCAAACGAAACGGAATGTGATATACTATGAAACAGTGTGCAAATTTGAAAAGGGGGTAGAGAAAATAAGCGATGCTAAAAGAGTATGATCAGATTGACCACTGGAAAAAACTGATGGTTACGTATGAGTCTGCGCTCAAGCAGATCCAGACCCGGATTGAGATTCTCAACGATGAATTTCGCCAGGTACATGATTACAATCCCATTGAACATATCAAATCCAGAATCAAATCTCCAGAGGGGATCGTCAAAAAGCTGCAAAAGCACGGACATGAGGTGACGATTGAAAATATGGTAGAGTATGTGAACGACATTGCCGGAATTCGCATCATCTGCTCATTTACCTCAGACATTTATCAGATTGCAAATATGATCAGCCTTCAGGACGACATTCAGGTGCTGACGGTGAAAAATTATATTGAAAATCCGAAGGAGAGCGGTTATCAAAGCTACCATATGGTCGTGACCGTTCCGGTATTTCTCACGGATGGGCGCGTTGACACAAAGGTGGAGATTCAGATCCGCACCATTGCGATGGATTTCTGGGCAAGCCTGGAACATAAGCTGTACTACAAATTTCAGGGGAAGGCGCCGGACAATCTCAGCCGAGACCTTGTGCAGTGCGCGGAGATCGTGCGCACACTGGATGCCAGAATGCTTTCTTTGAATGTGCAGATTCAAAATCTGGAGCGAAATGAGAGCCGCAAAGTCAAAGAGAGCGTGGAAAAAAACGATTCGGAGGCAGGATTTGAGGCAAAGATGCTGGAGCAGGAACTGCAAAAGAAAGACAAACAAGAAATTGACAAGGTGCTGAAGCGGACGTACTCCTGACGGGGGGCGGGCTTTGAACCGGAAAAGACGATGGCTGTTTGGAGGTGGAGCGCCGCAGACGGCCGTTTCAAATGTCAGATGAGCGGCGCTCCGGAAGGGAAGAGGACGATGACACGAAATCAAAAACTTCAGATTTTAGACCGCATCAATGAATATGCGGACAAGGTACTTGCGGATGTCAACCCGGAGAGATCGCGGGTGTCTGACCGGCTGGCGGCACTGCGCCCGGTGATGGAGGAGCTGGCCAGGGAATATCACAAGTCGCTGGCGGATATTTTCGTCATTTACATGGATGCAAACACCGAGACTTCCGCGGCGGAGGAAGAAAAATATCAGAGAAAAATGAGGGAGATGGATGAATAAGTCCACAGAGAAGGTCAGACAATGAGAGTAGTCATTCAACGAGTCAATCACGCCTCCGTCCGGGTGGACGGACAAACCGTCGGCGCAATTCAAAAGGGATATCTTGTCTTTCTGGGAACAACGCAGGGAGACACCGAAGAGATGGCAGAGCGATATGTGCAAAAGCTCGCAAAACTGCGCATTTTTCCGGACGCGCAGGGGAAAACGAATTGCTCTATTCAGGATGTGCAGGGAGAAGTGCTTGTCGTATCCCAGTTTACGCTGTACGCAGACTGCAAAAAGGGAAACCGTCCCAGTTTTGTCAAGGCCGGAGATCCCGTCCGGGCAAAGGAACTGTATGACTGTTTTCTGGAGAAATGCAGACAGCGGTTCGGAAGCGTTCAAAGCGGTGTCTTTGGTGCCGAGATGAAAGTGGAATTGGAAAATGACGGGCCATTTACGATTCTCTGGGACAGCAGCGAGTGGTAAAACGACAGAAAGGAACGATCTGACAGGTAAGAATTATGAAACATCTCTATTTCATTCGCCATGGGAGACAAAACAGCGGGCTGTGCAATGTGGATGTGCCGCTGTCGGAGGAGGGACACCTGCAGGCAAACCTGCTTGGGGAACGGCTGGCCTGCGGGAAGGCCGATGCCATCTACAGCAGCGACCTGATTCGTGCGGCAGAGACGGCTGCCGACATTGATGCGTGGCTTCATCTGGGCTGCTGCCTGGACAAACGTCTCCGGGAAATCGATTTTGGTGACATGACAGGCCACTCTGATGCTGAAAACCGGGAGCGATTTGGTTTTTTCCTTGAAAAAAATGAGAAAATGCAGTGGGATCTTCCCTATCCCGGCGGAGAATGCTACAGCGATGTATATCGGCGCGGAATGCCTGCGATCTGGCAGATGCTTGCCGGGGACGAGCAGCACATTCTCATTGTGACGCACGGCGGATTCATCCGGGCAATGCTCATGGGAATGCTGGGAGCGGACTTTGCCAAAAGCCGGATGTTTGGGAAAGACATGGAGAACTGCAGCATAACAGAAGTTTTGTATGACGAGGAGAAAAATCTGTTCTACATTGAGCGGTTTAATGATTATGCGCATCTGGAGCACAATCCGCAGCTTCTCCGAAAGAGCTGGGACAAGCAGGAGCGGTAAAAAACCGGCTGGAAACGACACCGCAAAAAAGTGAAAATTGTGTGAAGTGGAGGACAGACACTTTTCTTTTTGGATATTTTATGGTATAATCACTTGGCTGCCAGTTTAGTGCAGTGGATGAAAAACAAAATCGCCCGGCACGTTTGGCCACAACCGACAGCAGGCTGCTGCTAGGGTGCGTGACGGAGGCGGCCGGTGCGGAAATGAGAGAGAACAAGAGGGAGAAAGAATGAAAAAACAAGTAATCGCAGCACTGCTCTGTTTGAGTATGGCAGCTGCCATCGGCGCGTGTGGAAACAGTACAAAGGATTCTTCTGAGAGCAGCGGGACATCGGAGAGTTCCGACAGCCAGGAGAGTGAATCCGGGACAGACAGTTCAAGCTCAGATGAGGAAGCGGAGTTTCCGGACTACAGCAGAGGGCTGACAGAGGAAGGATTTATCGCTGACGTTACTGCGCTGGATCACATCAAGCTGGGAGAATACAAGGGGCTGAAGCTCGACCCGGAGGAGATCGAAGTGACAGACGAGATGTTCCAGGAATATATGGATGAACTGATGGCAGAGTTTGAGGAAGAAGTGGAAGTGACAGACCGCGCAGTGGAGGACGATGACATTGTAAACATCGACTTCGTCGGAAAAATTGACGGGGAAGAGTTTGAGGGCGGTTCCTCGGAGAGCTACAATGTGCGCATCGGTGTGACAAGCTTCATTGACGATTTTATCGAGCAGCTCAAAGGACATGAGATCGAGGAGACGTTTGACATTGAAGTGACATTCCCGGACAGCTATCCTCAGAATGAGGAGCTTGCCGGCAAAGATGCGGTATTTACGATCACAATCAACTCCATCAAAGAACTGATTACTCCGGAATGTGACGACGCATTCGTAGAAGAAAATTATCCGGAATACGACAATGCGGAAGCATTTCTGGAAGCACAGAGAGAAGAGTATGCGCTGAGCGTGAAGAAAAACTACGCATGGCCGATTGCTCTGGAAAATGCGGAACTGATCTCCTATCCGGAAGATTACCGGACCGGGTACCTGGAGGAGCAGGTGAAATACTATCGGTACATGGCCGCCGTTCAGGGGACAACACTGGACGATATGCTCAGCTATTACAGCATGACAGAGGAAGAGTTCATGGAGGAACTTGGCGGATATGCCGATGAGGACGTCAAGGCGATGCTTGTCGTACAGGCCATCTGCGAGACAGAAGGACTCAAAGTGGAGGACGAAGACGTAGAGCGCTACCTTGGAATTCCGCTGGAGGAAGCCAGCACAATCATCAGCATGTACGGAAAAGGATATCTGTACCAGAACCTTCTGCTCCAGAAAGCAGCGCAGTTCATTGTGGACAACGCAGTGGAAGGAGAATAAGATGGTCAAACGGTTCAGCAGGACGTAAGGCCAACATCATCAAAAATAGAATGTGGTTAGACCAAAAGAGATATCCCTGGCGGAACAATTTCTGTCAGGGATATCTCTTTTTCATGCGATACGCCCGGAGGGTATCCGACGGGCAAATGTCTCTCGGATTTTCGGCTGTCAGGCGAGGGCTTTGAAAATCAGCCGTGCCATCTCGTCGATCATCGCATCGGTCATACCCGGATAGACGCCGATCCAGAATGTGTCGGTCATGATCCGGTCTGTCTGGGAGAGGTCTCCCACAACGCGGTATCCTTCCTCCAGGGCGCGCATCTCGTCAAAACAGGGGTGCTTGATCAGGTTTCCGGAAAAGAGCATCCGTGTCTGAACGCCGTTTTTCTCCAGATGAGAGACAATCTTTCCCCGGTCTGCGCCCTCGCGGCATGTAATCAGAAAACCAAACCAGCTTGGCGTGGAGTTCGGACAGGCCTGCGGAAGGATCAGCCGATCGGACAGGGGCTGGAGCTTTGCAAAGAGGCGGTCAAAATGTTCCCGGCGTTTCTGAACAAACGAAGGGAATTTTTTGAGTTGGGCGCATCCGATGGCAGCCTGCAGATCTGTCGCCTTCAGGTTGTAGCCAAAGTGGGAGTAGACGTATTTGTGGTCGTAGCCGAGCGGCAGTTCGCCGAACTGCCGGTCAAAGCGGTGGCCGCAGAAGTTGTCCCGACCAGGAGGGCAGATACAATCGCGTCCCCAGTCCCGGAAGGAGCGGATACAGCGGTGAAGGAGCGGATTGCTCGTGTAGACAGCGCCGCCCTCCCCCATCGTCATATGATGCGGGGGATAGAAACTGGAAGTGCCAATGTCGCCGATGCTTCCGGTAAACTGCTCTTTTCCGTCGATCTCATACTTGCTTCCGAGGGCGTCACAGTTGTCCTCCACAAGCCACAATTCATGGCGGCGGCAGAAATCTCTCACCGCCTGGAGGTTGAATGGATTTCCAAGCGTATGCGCAATCATAACAGCCTTTGTCTTTTCGGAGAGGGCATCCTCCAATAGCGTCACATCAATGTTGTACTGCGGAATGGTGACATCCACGAAGACGGGGACGGCGCCATATTGAATGATGGGGGCAACGGTAGTCGGAAAGCCTGCGGCAACGGTAATGACTTCGTCTCCTCTGCGGATGCGCCGCTCTCCCAGGAGGGGAGAGGTGAGCGCCATAAAGGCGAGCAGATTTGCGGAGGAGCCAGAGTTTACAAGGGAGCAGAAGCGAACGCCCAGATAATCGGCAAACTCGCGCTCGAACTGATCGGTGAAACGACCGGAAGTCAGCCAAAATTCCAGGGCGGCATCCGTCAGATGAATCATCTCATCGCTGTCATAAACCCGGGATGCATACGGGATGCGGTCTCCCCGCTCATAGGGCTTTTTGGCGGCGTGGTGATAGCGCTCCCAATATTCTGCAACCATATCGAAAATCAGCGATTTCGCCTCATCTTGTGTCTTATCTTCAAACATAATAAACCTCCTTTTCGATTTCGATTTCCATTGTCCTTTGAAATGATGTTGGGGTCAAATGATAGTTTGACCCTGGATATCATGATAATTTGCAGAGATTCTTTTATTTTACCACATCGACCGGACAAAGAAAAGGGAGCGCGGGTAAATTTCTGCTCCCTATTGAATTTTTTGCCTGTTTCCAGTACAATAATCAGTGAAAAGAAAATCGCAAAAAGGAGTGGAGCATGAAAAAAAAGCACGTGTGGATGATTGCAGCGCTGCTTTGTCTTGGCGCTGCAGTCGGATGCAGCAAAAACAGCACGAGCCAGCAGGAATTGCACTCTTCCGGGCAGGAAGAGACACAGGAGAATCCGACAGAAGACCCGAAATACGAATTTGACGACTCCAAACCGGCGCTTACCGTGGGATACAGCGGAGAGATCGACAGTCTGAACCCGTTTTTTGCGGACACGTATGACAGCCGCCTCATCACGAGTGTGACGCAGGCGGAGCTTTTGACGACGGACCGGGGCGGCAATGTCGTTTTGCGCGCAATCTCCGGGGAGGAGATTGTCTACAAAGGAACGCGTTACGCCTACACCGGCGCAGCCAACATTCTCGTGGACTGGGATGAGAGCGCCGATCGGACGACGTATACCATTACGCTGCGCTCTGATCTGAAATTCAGCGACGGGACAACGGCGGATGCGGACGATCTGATTTTTACACTGTACGTGCTGTCAGACCCGACGTATGACGGGCCGTACACGGTCTCTTCGCTGCCGATTGTCGGAATGAAAAGCTACCGTTCCAATGCCCCTGCCGATGTGGAGGCGACGCAGGAGGAGATTGCGCAGGCGCTCGAAGAGATGCCGCGCGCGCTTCGCAAGGCCATTGAAACGGATATTGTCCGGGTGCAGCTCACAAAAGAGCTGGATTGGTGTGAAGATCTTTTTGAGAATTCGGACTACAGCCTCCTGACAGAACAGTACGCATCGCCGGAGGCGCTCTTTTCCGCATTCTATGCCAGAGAAGAGATTTCGAATGTGGAGGAGATGGAGCGGGAGGAACTGTTGGAGACGGTGATTGCCCAGTACGGGGCGGACTATAAGGCGCTTGGGCTTGCGTACGCAAATGATGAGGCAGCGTTTCTGGAAGATGCGCAGGAACTGGCGGAAAGCTGGCTGATTGAGGAGAAAATTTCTCAGGGGCTGATCGGAAATGCGCCGAACATTTCCGGGATTCAGAAGGTCAGCGATCACCAGGTTGTCATTCTGACAGAAGGATACGATGCCAACGCGATTTATCAGCTGAACATTCCGATTGTGCCGCTTTCCTACTACGGGGATGAGAGCCAATATGACTACGAAAACAATCAATTCGGATTCCCGAAGGAAGATTTGTCTCTCATCCGCAGCCGCAACGACAATCCGATCGGAGCCGGACCGTACCAATTTGTCTTCTGTGAGGAAGACGGAACGATTTCGATGGCGGCAAACCCGCACTACTATGAGGGAACGCCCGAGACCGGGCAGCTGCAGTTTTGCCCGATTCCGGAAGAGGAGAAGATTGCGGCGGTCGCCTCAGGGAAGGCGGACGTCGTGCGGATTGTCGGGAGCATTGACAACATCGAGGAGATTATGACCTACAATTCCAACAATTCCCTCAGCGGCGACGCGATCCTGACAGATATGGTCGATGACCTCGCCTACGGATACATCGGCATTCAGGCCGAGCAGGTGTGCGTAGAGGGAGAACCGGGTTCAGACGCCTCCCGCGCCCTCCGGCACGGACTTGCAGTCGTATTTTCCTATTTCCGTCAGGAGGCGGTCGGGGATTATTTCGGCGCTTCCGCCAATGTCATTGACTACCCGATGTCGCAGACACTGTGGGCATCCCCGCAGAAGTCGGACAGCGATTATGAGACGGCATTTTCCAGAGATCTCTACAACAATCCGATCTACACGGAGGACATGACGCAGGAGGAGCAATATGACGCCATGAAAAAAGCGGCTCTGGATTATTTCCGGGATGCGGGATACCGGGTGGAGGAAGGAGTTCTGACAGAGGCCCCTCAGGGCGCCGCTCTTGCGTATGAAGTGCTCCTTGTGCAGGAAGAGGGGAGCACACACCCGTGCGCCAGCCTGATGCAGAAGGCGTCAGATGTGCTGCAGGAAATGGGAATGACGCTTACCATCACATATCTGCAAAGCGATGCGCAGCTGGATGACATTTTGCAAAGCGCAGAGCAGCAAATCTGGTGCGGCGAGTACAGCGCGGTCATGTATCCGGACTTGTATGAGCATTACTTCAGCACAAACTGTCCGGGAATGGGAGGGACAAACAAAAACCATTTCAGCATTGTGGAGGAGGATCTGGACGCGCTGATTTTGGAGGCCGCGAGGGACAATGACGTAGCGACGCGAAAACGTTTGTACAAACAGTGTATGGATCTTATTTTGGACTGGGCAGTGGAAATACCGGTCTACCAGGGGACGGACAACGTATTGTTCTGCGCAAGGCGAATTCAGATGGATACGGTCGCGGAGGACATCACAAGCTATTACAGCTGGGTAAGGGAAATCGAGCAAATCTGCCTTTCTCTCCCGCAGGAGAGCGGCGAGGAGCCGTCAGAAGCCCAGAGCGAGTAACGAGAAGGAAATGGTGAAATAACGCATGAGAGATCATTTTATCCGGGTTGCCGCGGCAACCCCAAAAATCAAAGTGGCGGATCCGTCCTACAACCGGGAGCGGATCGTTGAGATGGCAAGAGAGGCCGACGAAAAGAAGGCAAAGATCGTCGTATTCCCGGAACTTTGCCTGACCGGATATACGTGCAGCGATTTGTTTTTGCAGACGCCGATGCTGGATGCTGCGAGAGAAGAACTGTTTTGTCTGGCGCGCGCGACAGACAAACTGGACGCGGTGATCGTTGTGGGACTTCCCATAGAGCGCAGCAGCCGCCTCTACAACGTGGCCGCAGTGCTCCACCGGGGAGCAGTGCTTGGGTTGATTACGAAGACGTTTCTCCCGTCCTACTCAGAGTTTTATGAAGGAAGGCATTTTTCTCCCGGATTTGCCGTTCCGAAGAAGATGACGCTTGCGGGCCGGGATGGAACGGTCTGTACGGTGCCGATGGGGAGCCGCATTTTGTTTCGATGCCAGTCGCTGCCGGAACTTGTTCTGGCCGGAGAGATCTGCGAGGATGTCTGGACGCCGAATCCGCCGAGCATCGGCCATGCGATGGCGGGTGCGACGGTGATTGTCAACGCCTCTGCCAGCGATGAGACGACCGGAAAAGGAGACTACCGGAGATCGCTGATTCAGGGGCAGTCCGCCCGGCTTGTGTGCGCATATGTGTATGCCAACGCGGGGGAAGGAGAGTCTACCCAGGACCTTGTCTTTTCCGGACACAACATCATCGCCGAGAACGGAACGCTCCTCTCGGAGTCTTCCAGCATCGGAGGCCACGGCATCGTGTACGCGGATCTGGATCTGGATCGAATCCGCAGCGAACGGCGCAGAATGGGAACGTTTGATCTGTCGGGAGATGACACGTACGAGGAGGTTTTGTTTGACCTGACGATGGAACCGCTGGAACTTGACCGAAGGATCGCTTCCCGTCCTTTCGTGCCGGGCAATCGGGCCGACCGGGAGAAGCGGTGTGAGGAAATTCTCTCGATTCAGTCGATGGGACTGAAAAAACGTCTGGAACATACCGGATGCCGCAGTGCAGTGATCGGGATTTCCGGAGGGCTGGATTCCACGCTGGCGCTTCTTGTGACCGCCCGCGCCTTTGATGCACTGGGACTTTCGCGCGCGGGAATCCGGGCGGTGACGATGCCGTGTTTTGGAACGACAAACCGGACGTACTGGAACGCCTGTGAGATGTCCAGGCGCCTCGGCGCCTCGCTGACGGAAGTGGACATCCGGGAAGCGGTTCTGCTTCATTTCCGGGACATCGGCCATGATCCGGATGCAAGGGATGTCACGTATGAGAATGGGCAGGCGCGGGAGCGGACGCAGGTTCTGATGGACCTTGCAAACAAGACAAACGGGATGGTCATTGGAACAGGGGATATGTCCGAGCTGGCGCTCGGATGGGCGACGTACAATGGGGACCATATGTCCATGTATGGCGTAAACTGTTCCGTTCCCAAGACGCTGGTGCGGCATCTTGTGCGATACTATGCCGATACGTGCGGGGATGATGCGCTGCGGGAAATCCTTCTCGATGTGCTGGACACTCCGGTGAGTCCGGAGCTTTTGCCGCCGCAGGAGGACGGGGCGATCGCTCAAAAAACCGAGGACATCGTAGGACCCTATGAACTGCACGACTTTTTCCTGTACTACGTGCTGCGCTTTGGATACCATCCAGGAAAGATTTTCCGCATGGCAAAACACGCCTTTGCCAATGAGTATGACGAGGAGACGATTCGAAAATGGATGCGCACGTTTTATTGGAGATTTTTCTCGCAGCAGTTTAAGCGCTCCTGTCTGCCGGACGGCCCGAAGGTCGGATCGGTTGCGGTTTCCCCGAGGGGCGATTTGCGGATGCCAAGCGATGCCTGTGCCAGACTCTGGATGGAGGAGGTTGGCGCACTGTGATGTGCGGTCAGCCCGGACTTTTGTAGGGAACCCGGGCGGAGGGGACGACCTGAGACGCTCTGTCAATGTGTGTCGGCTGATCGTCAAAGAAAATATGGGCGCCGAATGCCTTGAGCACGGCGCTTTTTTCAACTCCGCCGAGGAAAAAGGCTTCGTCCACGCGGACATCCCAGCTGCGGAATGTGCGGATGACGCGCTCATGGGCTGGGGCATTGCGGGCCGTCACGAGGGCGGTGCGGATGGGAACCGAATCTTTGGGGAAGCTCTGCTGCAGCATGGACAATGTTTTGAGAAGCTTGGCAAACGGTCCTTCCGGGAGCGGACTCTGGGCATTTTTGGCCTCGTGCGCAGCGAACGCTTCCAGCCCCTGGCTTTGGTAGATTTTCTCGGAGTCATCAGAGAAGAGAACGGCGTCGCCGTCAAAGGCAATGCGGATTTGTGAGATATCCTGCGTCAGATCCACCGAATAATTGGAATGGGTGCAGATTAACCCTGCCGCGATGTTGGAGTCGATGGCCTGCTGGACGTCCTGTTCGTCCGCAGACAAAAACAGGTCGGTTTTGAATGCTTCCAGATAGGGGGCGAGATGTGCGCCGCTTGTGAGTGCCGCGCGGGAAATGTCGAGCCCGTAGTGCGAGATGGAGTGGAAAATGCGCAGACTTGTGTCGGGGCTGTTGTGGGACATGATGATAATCTCTACTCTGCGGCTTTCCGGGAAAAAGGTGTTGATGTTTAGGAGCGCTTTGATCAGCTGAAATCCCGATCCCGGGGGAAGAATTTCTTTTTCGTGTTCCCGCTGGTAGGCGCAGTAGGCTTCGACGCCGTCCCGCTCAAAAATCTGATTTTCCCGTTCCAGATCAAACAGAGCCCGGGAGGAAATTCCGACGACAAGGCAGTTGCTCAGATCATATGCCATAAAAAACTCCTTTCTAAGAGGACGGAATGAGGATTTGCTTCTTAAAACGAAGTATAGCAGAAGGGAAACGGAAATACAAGAGGCGGCAAGCGGCGAAAAAGAGCGAGAGGAGGAAGCGATGCGTTATTATATTTCAGATCTGCACTTTTTTCACGGAGCGCTCAATACGCATATGGACTGCAGGGGATTTGCCTCTGTGGAGGAGATGAATCAGTACATGATCGGTCAATGGAACCGAAAAGTGCGCCACAACGATGAAGTCGTCATTCTCGGCGATTTCTCCATCGGAAAAGGGGAGGAGACAAATGCGATTTTGCGGAAGCTGAAAGGCAGGCTCTATTTGATCCGGGGAAACCACGATCATTTCGTGAAGGACCGGATGTTCGATGCGAGCCGATTCGTCTGGATCAAAGATTATGCGGAAATCAGCGACAACCGGAAGAAAATCGTGCTGAGCCATTACCCTGTTTTTTGTTATAACGGGCAAAACAGGCGGGATGAAATGGGAAATCCGAAGACGTATATGCTGTACGGCCACGTACACGATTCCCTCGATGAACAGCTGGTGCAGCATTTTCAGGAAGTTACCCGGCGTTTTCTGCGGGGAGATGCCCCCATCCCCTGCAACATGCTGAATTGCTTTTGCATGTATTCGGACTATACCCCGCTGACGCTAAACGAGTGGGTGGACGTACACCAAAAGAGAGCAGCCGTGCGCAAGACGCTGGAAAACGGCTTGTGAGGGGAGAAGCATACATGAAATGCATAAGGCGGCATATACTGAGGATACGAATATCCATCGGGATATCCGGAATCATCAGATAGGGAGACAACAAAGATGACGCAATTGACCAAATGGGAAATTTTTGGATGGATCTGGACCACCGTGATCGGTGTGCTGCTGCATTTTGCGTATGAATGGCTTGGGGGAGGACGGATTGTGGCTGTCTTTGCCGCGGTCAATGAGAGTACATGGGAGCATTTAAAACTTCTCTTTGTCCCGGAAGCACTTTACTCCATATTGGAATACCGGAAGATTGGATATCAGTATCCGGGACTGCTGTGGGAACGGACGAAGGCAATTCTCCTTGGAATGGCGGCCATTGTCGTCGGATTCTACACATATTCCGGCGTGCTGGGGCGCAATATCCCCGTCCTTGACATTGGACTTTTCTTTGTCGGAGCGGCAGTCACGGGATGGTTTGTCGTAAAACGGGAAGCATCCGCCCAAAAAGAAGGCAAGCGGAATCTGGCGGCAGCTGTGCTTGCGGTCGTGATGCTGTGCTTTGCGGTCTTTACGTTCTGGCCGGGTCGGATTGGGATCTTTGAAGATCCCGTCGGCAAAAACAGAGACGAAGCAGTGCGTCTGAAATCCGGAGAATCCCTTGCGAAAGAAGACAGATCATGGTATGATCATAGAGAACAGCAACAATGATTGGCAGACAAAAAAAGGTACCAATGTTTTTTGGAGGATTTATTTTATGAAAATTGCAGTGACATATGACAATGGAACAATTTTTCAGCACTTTGGAAGAACAGAGACGTTTAAGGTATATGAAGTGGAGAACGGAGCGGTTGTCTCCAGCGAAATCATCGGCTCTAACGGAGCCGGACACGGCGCATTGGCGGAGCTTCTCGGACAGCAGGCAGTTGATTTGCTGATCTGCGGCGGAATTGGCAAAGGCGCACAAACTGCACTGGCTGAGGCTGGCGTTGCGCTCTGCGCAGGCGCCCAAGGAGATGCGGATCAGGCGGTGGAAGCGTATTTAAAGGGTGAACTGACACCTTCGGATGCCGTGTGTGATCACCACCACGGGGAGGAAGGCCACTGCAAAAACCACGAAGACGGACATCACTGCGGGGAAGGCCACTGCGGCGGCCATTCGCACGCCCCTTCCGGCAAAAACGTCGGAAAAACATGCCGCACCCATTACCGCGGAACGTTTAACGACGGCACACAGTTTGACTCCTCCTATGACCGCGGAGAACCGTTGGAATTTGTTTGCGGGGCAGGCATGATGATCAAAGGATTCGACGATGCCGTTGCGGATATGGAGGTCGGAGAGATCAAGCACGTTCACCTGATGCCGGAGGAGGCATACGGGATGCCGGATCCAGACGCAATCTTTACCATAGAGATCCGCCAGCTTCCGGGTTCTGAGACACTTCAGGTCGGCGAGCAGGTCTATCTCTCCAATCAGTATGGACAGCCGTTCCCGGTGAGAGTTGCGGCAAAAGAGGAATCCACCATCACCTTCGATGCCAACCATGAGATGGCGGGGAAGGAACTGAATTTCCAGATTGAACTGGTGGAAGTTCAGTAACGATGCTGTATCAGATCATCGACGGGACACTCTCCGCCGGAGGGGAAACGGTGTTGTCCCATTTTCAGTTTGAAATACGGGGAACCGAAAAAATCGCCTTGGTCGGAAAAAACGGGGCGGGAAAGACAACGTTTCTGCGCCTTCTGGCGGGGGAGACGGTGTTAGACCGGGACGATGCGAGAAAGCAGCCGCCCATCCAGTCGGCAAGAAAGATCACGGTCGGAATGCTGGAACAAAACGCCCTCCAGGGAAAGGATGGCCTTGTCCGGGAAGAACTGTTTGGGGACACGCAGCAGTCTGTGCAGAAAAGTGAAGATGCATGGAGCTGCAGGCAGGAGTTTGAACGCTTGTTTACAAAGTTTGGATTCTCCAGGCGGGATTTGGAGAAGCGGCTTTCGGATTTCTCCGGCGGGGAGCGGACAAAGATTGCGCTGTTGCGGCTGTTTCTGGAGGAACCGGACTTGCTGCTTTTGGACGAGCCGACCAACCACCTGGACATAGAGACAACGCAGTGGCTGGAGGAGGCAATCCGGTCGTATGAGAAGGCCGTCGTCATGGTGTCCCACGACCGTTTTTTTCTCGACCAGACGGCGGATGTCGTATATGAGCTCGCAGGAAAAAAACTGACCCGCTACGGAGGAAATTACCGCTTTTTCCGGGAGGAGAAACAAAAAAGGATACAGCTGCAGCAAAAGGCGTATGAGAGTCAGCAGCAGGAAATCGCCAGACTGGAAGCGCTTGTAGAGCGGTTCAAACACAAGCCGAACAAGGCGGCGTTTGCCCGCTCCCGAAAGAAAATGCTGGAGCGGATGACGCGAATCGAGAAGCCGGATGCAGAGGGGCCTCTTCTTCCTGTTCGGGAATTTGTCCCGGCTGTCCCGGGGGCCAAGTGGGTGCTGGAGCTGAAGGACCTTGAGATCGGGTATGACAATCCGCTCTGCACGATCACAATGCGGATTCGCCGCGGGCAGAAAATTGGCGTGATCGGGCCAAACGGTGCGGGCAAATCGACGTTTTTGAAATCGATTGTCGGGAACATCATGCCGATCGCCGGAACGTGTACATGGGGAGACCGGGTGGAAATCGGATATTTTGACCAGCAGACATCGCTCCTTTCGTCGGAGAAAAGCGTAGTCGAGTATTTTCAGGATCAGTTTCCGCTGCTCTCCCAAAAAGAAGTGCGAAGCATTTTGGGCGCCTATCTGTTCGGAGGAAAAGACGGCGAGAAAAAGGTCGGTCAGCTGTCCGGAGGGGAGAAGACAAGGCTTGTCCTGGCACAGATGCTGCAGCGCTGTCCGAACGTTCTGATTCTTGACGAGCCGACCAATCACATGGACATTCCGGCAAAGGAGGCAATCGAAGCGGCGCTTCGGGCCTACCGGGGGACACTGCTTTTCGTCTCCCACGACCGATATTTCACCGATCAGCTGGCAGAGTCTCTCCTGATCTTTGAGGGAAATGGAAGCGTCTCCTATTATCCGTTTGGCTACCGCCATTATGCAGAGCGGATTCGCAGAGGGGGCGGGGAGCAGACGCCCCCGGCACAGAGAAGTGCCAAGGAGCAGGCGCTTGTGGAGGGGCTGAAGGCGGTGCCAAAGGCAGAAGCCCATGAGGAACGGCCGATGTCACCCGAAGAAGCGTATGCGGAGTGGCAGATGGGGCTGGCAGAGGAAGCGCTGCAAGAGCAGCAGCGTCATGTGCAGCATCTTCTGGAAAAAAAGAGCGGGGAACTGTTCTGGACAGACCCGGAATATGCAAAACATCTGGAAGAAGCGTGCGCCGATGCACAGCAAAAATGGACGGAATGCTGTCTGAGGTGGTACGATCTGTGGTGCGATTTTTATGGGGAAAGCGCGCAATAGAGGAAAGGAAACGGCGGCATGAAATTAAAGGAAATTTCGGTAGAGCGATTGTTTGGTACATATACGTATGTCATTCCGCTTCGGCAGGACGGGGCGGTAACGATTCTCCACTCGCCAAACGGTCATGGAAAGACAACCATTTTAAAGCTGGTGGAAGCGGCGATGGAAGGGGATTTCTCCTATCTCGACGAAACGCCCTTTGCCGCGCTTGCGCTCACCTTTGGGGACGGCACGGCGGTGGAAGTGCGAAAAACCCAGATTTTTGCCTCTCTTCTCGACCAGGATCTGATGTATCTTCGAAACATTGCGGTGCATGGGCCAGCCAGCCAGCTGAATTTCCCGTTTGTCTATGAGATTCAGGAAAAGGACGGCGATCAGCGCATTTATCCGGTCGGACTGAATCGGGAGGCGGTTTTGTCGCTTACGAGAAGGACAAGGCCTGGCAGCCGTCTCGCGCATGCGGCGATGGAGGAGGAGACGCTTCCTCTGAAGGAGCGGATCCGACAGGAAAAACTGGAATCCGAAATATTTGAGGCCGGGGAACTGGCGATCTGGCTGGCGAACCATCAGGAAACGTGCAATGTCCATCTGATTGAGGCAAACCGGGTTTTTCGGCGGATGTTTTCCGGGGAGAATTCGGTTACGGTGGAATGTGCCCGTCTGTACTCGGAGGAGCTTGGCCAGATGATTGCCGACGTCAGGCAAAAGGCCGGGGAGCTTGGGGAATCGCTGGACCGCACATTTCCCGCAAGGGTGTTCAGACAGATGCTGCAGGAAGACGGGGAGCCTCAGTTTGACGAGAAAACGATTCGGGAGGAGCTGGAGCGGCTGGAAAAACGGCGCCTGAAGCTTGTGCAGGTCGGCCTTTTGGGAGAGGACGCCGCAAAGCCGGTGCAGAGTCTGGAGTGGCCGCTCGGTCAGAAGCTGTCGCAGGAGACATGCCATTTCCTGTCTGTCTATATCCAGGATAACTGGAGAAAATTAGAGGTATATACAGCTCTGGAGCGCAGGCTGGAGCTGTTTTTGGATGTCATCAACATCAAAAACGGATTCAGCAACAAGCAGATGAAAATCTGCGGTTCAAAGGGAGCCTCCTTTTTCATGGACAACGGAATGTCGATTCCGCTGGAAAAACTCTCATCCGGAGAGAAGAATGATTTCATTTTGTTTTATGAGCTGATCTTCCGATGCAATGAAAACGCGCTGATTCTGATCGACGAGCCGGAGATTTCGCTGCACATTGCCTGGCAGCAGGAGTTTATCTCGCAGCTTTTGCGCATCTGCCAGAGCAACAACATGCAGGCGGTTGTCGCCACGCACTCGCCCAACATTGTAGATGAATATTGGGATCTTCTTGTCGATCTCGACGGGAAAGAAGGGGAGGAGGATGCGCAATGGCAGGACTGATGAGTTATATCACGCCTGCGAGCGTCATGTCCAACATCCGGATGTATCGAAAGCGGGAGCCGGAGCGGGCGTTTTTGCTTGTGGAGGGAGACTCCGACATTGGATTTTACAAAAATGTCATCCAGAAAAAGAGCTGCCGGATCATCAGCCTCTCCGGAAAGGAGAAAGTGGAGAAAGCAATCCGCATTCTCAATGAACAGCAGGTGGAAGGCGTCATTGCGGTGACCGATCGGGATTATGACGAATTGCTCGAACAGATGGTGTGTGAGCCGAATCTGTACAGCACAGACACCCATGACGTGGAGACAATGATTTTAAAAAGCGGCGCCTTTGACCGCTTTGTGAATGAGTTTGGCGACGACGATCGGGTTGAGGCGTTTGAGAGAAAAAAGGAAAAAGGCATTCTGGAAGAGATCTTAGACATTTCCAGCCGGATTGGAACACTTCGCTTTTTGAACATCAAGTGCAAATGGGGGATGGCGTTTCGGGGAGCGGAGCTTGGGCGGTGTATGACGGAATCGCTCGAATTCTCCACAGAAGCATTTCTGGACACACTGCTTTGGCAGGAGGAGAAGCGTCAGATGCGCCGGGAAATCAAACGGGATCTGGAGAAGGAGCTTGCCAGGGGCCACGACCCGTGGCAGGTCAGTCGGGGACACGATATGACGCAGCTGATCTCTTTTTTTTTCTCCGGGAAATTTGCAGTGAGCGTTGGAAATGCGCGCGCCAGAGGGCTGAGCGCTAAGGACGTAGAGTCGGCGCTCCGCCTTGCCTACCGGGAGGAGGATTTTCAACAGAGTGCGCTCTACCAACAGATGCGGCAGTGGCAGGAGGCAAATCCGGTCTGGATTGTGCTGAGATGGAAATAAGAATGGGAGTTGTTTGGAAAAATAGGAAACTTGTCTGCATATTTTCAAAATATCCTTGCCTGAATCGCCAATTGGCTGTATAATTCTCTCATAAGGAAACTGTCATATGAAGGCAGAATGAAAAAAGGAGGATTGATCGCTTATGGGTAGATCGTATTCATCTGCACTGATTGCGCACTACAGCATGACCAACCCGGACAAGGTGGGCGAGGACTGCTCGGGGCATGGGCTGGACGCAAAAGCAATGGGCCCTATGGCGCCCTATGTAGCAGAGGTAAACGGCAGAACGGCAGCTGTCTTTACCGGAAGAGCAAACGGCAATTCCTATCTGGAGCTGCCGAGAAATATTTTGGACGGCGTAAATGACAATACCGGATTTACGATGACCGCCTGGATAAACCTTCACAGCGGCAGCAATATGTGGGAGCGGATTATGGATTTCGGGCGTTCCGGGGATGGCCCGTTTATTTATCTGACCCGTACCCTTCACGGCTCCCTGTTTTGCGATGCCACGGAAGTCATTGTCGATGCGGGGCGTCAGACCGATCTGAATCAATGGATGCATGTCGCTTTCACCATTACCGGGACGAAGTGCGGTACGATGAGCAGTGCCGGACCGAAACTGTATATCAATGGGGAACTCGAGGCCGACGGGACAATCAGCCAGACGACAAGCGGGCAGTACGCCGCTCTCCGGACGTTTTTTGATACGCTGGATTTCCCGGAAAATTATACGAGAAACTACATCGGGCGCTCCCAGTTCCCTTCGGACGCGGACTTTTCCGGAGCCATCTATGATCTGCGCCTCTACAGGGAAGGGCTGGAGCCGGAAGACATTTTGGAGATTATGTGTAATTCTCTGGACGACATGGAGCTTCTCATCCTGGCCAAGAAAAAGTTTCTTCGCTTTGAGTCCTCGATTATTACAAAGGACATTGTACTTCCCGACAGTCTGATGGACGGGCGGATTTCCCTGACATGGAAATCGAGTGATCCGGATGTATTCTCGGACGATGGAAAAATCGGTCCGATCAAGGAGCCGTCTAGGGCAATTTTCACCGCTACACTGTCGAGAAACGGATACTCGGTGACGAGAGACTATTACTTGTCGGTCCTGCCGGATGACCATGCGCCGTATACGATTACCGTTCGGGGAGACCACAAAGTGCTGGACATCAGCCCGACACTGTACGGTCTGTTTTTTGAGGACATCAACAATTCCGCAGACGGCGGAATTTACGGGGAGATGGTCCGGAACCGTTCGTTCGAGGCGTTCCACTACTATGTATACAATTCCATGTCCGGGGAGAACGGACGCTCCACGGGAAGACATCACACGCCGCTTGCGGGCTGGTCCGGGGAGTTGAGACGGGTGTATCCGAGAAGCCGTGAGGGACTCAACTCTTACTTTGGATGTAAGGACCCAGATGTGAACCGGAACTACATAACCGTCTCCAACGGGGTCGACTTGTACAACAGAGGATTTACCGATGACAACAACGATACGGCGATGAAGATTGAGGCCGGAAAGCGGTATCAGTTTACCATCTGGGCAAAATCAAGAACCGGCGGATCCATCCGGGTTCAGCTGGAAGACTCGGATTACCAATGCGTCAGCAATCCGGTGACAATCTCGATTCCGCAGGGCGGAACATGGAAAAAGTATGGAGAGGAGTCTCCGATCTACTTTACCGGCACATCAAACTGTCTTGGACAGCTGAAAATGACATTTACAGGGGAAGTTTCGATCGATATGGTTTCCCTCTTCCCAGAGGAAGTATGGGGATTTCGTGAGGAACCGTCCTCCCCTACGGCACATCAAAACTATCTTCGCAATCCCAACTACCGTCTGCGCCGCGACCTGGTAGAAAAGCTCATCGACCTGCATCCGAGCTTTCTTCGTTTTCCGGGCGGATGTATCTCAGAGGGATCCTACATATGGGAAAATGTGTATGACTGGAAAGACTCGGTGGGACCGGTCGAGCTTCGAAAGGAAAACTATAATGTGTGGGGATACATGATGACGATGGGGCTTGGATATATGGAGTACTTCCAGCTGGCGGAAGACTTGCAGGCGGCGCCTCTCCCGGTTATGGCCTGCGGCGTTCTCTGCCAGGCGCGCTCGGATTACGTCAATCCGGCGGGCGGCGAGCTGCGGGAAAAGTACATCAAAAACTTCACCGACCTCATTGACTTCGCAATCGGCACCGATTTTGAGAACAATCCGTGGGCGCGGGTTCGCCGCGATCTGGGACATGAGGAGCCGTTCGACCTGCACTTGCTCGGTGTCGGAAATGAAAACTGGGGAGAAGAGTTTTATGCAAACTTCCAGGTGTTCAAAAAAGAAATTGACGACTACATGGCAAAACAGTATCCCGGATACGATTTAACGATCATCTCGACCGTCGGAGCACAGGCGGATGACGTCAGCTACCAGGAGGGATGGAAGTTTTTGAGCGGCTTTTATCCGAAAGAGCCGTCAGAAATCGCCTTCACAAACGGTCAGGTCAGCTGGGAGGAAGAGGTAGAATGGTATCCCGACTGTGCGGATTATATGGACACCATCGCAGACGAACACTACTACCGCTCCAACGAATATCTGCTGCACAACGCAGACCGCTACAATTACTATGACCGCGCATATGACGGGGCAGGCAAGCTGGCGGAGAAGAAAACCTCGAAAGTGTTTGTGGGAGAGTATGCTTCCTCCGAGAAGAATACGCTCGCTGGAGCGGTGGCGGAAGCTGCGGTTATGACCGGCTTTGAGCGAAATTCGGATGTCGTTCGGCTGGCCGCCTACGCACCGCTGTTTAATAAAGTGCTCACGGACCGGACGTATCGATGGACACCGGATTTGATCTGGTTTGACAATGAGACAGTCTGGAGAACGCCGAATTACTATGTTCAGCAGATGTTTGCCAAATATCTGGGGACGGAGCTTCTGGACACCTCGTTTTACCGCTACAGCTTTGGCGAGAAAACAGAGATGAAAGCGCACGGTGGATTCTTCGTCGCCTCCGGGAAAGGAGAAGTTCACATCCGCACATTGAAGGCCATCAGCAACCTGGACGGTTCTGTGATTGCTGATGTGGATTTCCGCAAGGGGATCCCCGAGGGACCGCAGTGGAAAGTGATTCCGGGAAGCAAGGGATTCCATGCAGATCCGATGGAGGGCCTGATTTTGAGAGGGCAGGAACAGGGCTTAAACGGACTGTACTACGACAATTGGGGATTGAGCAATTACCGGATTGAGGTAGAGGCAGTCAAGTGGTTTGGCCCGGAAGGATTCCACGTGGGTGTCGGCGCAAAGAGAATGGAGGGCGATCAGAAGAGTTTCATGGAGTATGTCATCGGGTATGACTATGACACAGAAAACGGTCCCTCCACTGGATTGAAGGTCGTAAAGAAAGGCGTAGAAGCATATAAGCTCGGCGACTTCTCCAACAGCACCTGTGTCGGCAACCTGCGCGCCTGCGGCTATGAACCGATCGAGGATGCAAAGCGGTACTACATTCAGATTGACTTTGGAGGAAAGGACGGAAAGTCGCTGACATGTTCCTATTCCGACGGCCAGAGCGAAAGCCGCAAACTCTCCTATAAGCTGGATTACTACAACTTCCGCTTTTATACAAGTGCGACGAGCGATGCAGACTCCGTCTACATCAAAGTGGTCAGCGCGGACCCGTACGACAAGGGACTTCGGATTGACTTGGAGAACATTGAAGTGGAAGACGAGGCAGAACTGGTGACGCTCACTGCGCCAAAACAGCTGGTAAGTATGCCAAATGTAAACAGCGCGCAGATGGAGCAGGTTGTTCCCGTCTCATCCCGCATTCCGGTGGACAGAAAGAAAAATGCAGTGTGGCTCACGGTAAAAGCCAATTCGGTCAATGTTGTTGCCCTGAAAAAGAAAAGGCATTAAAACATGAACGAGAAATGAGAAATGAGAAATGAAAAGCGCGGCGGACTGCTTTTTTGGAAAAGCGGTTCGCCGCGCAAATGCATTGCCGGAAGACGCGATTACGACTGGCAATTTAAAACATCATTGTAAAATTCATCCAATTCTTCCTGCGTGTCGAAAAGAGCGACATACATCTGATTTCCCATCGCACCGGCCAAAACGTCCGGGATCCGATCGCACATTTTCATTCTGGATCCGTATTTTTTCATAATATCCTCATGTGTGAGGGCAAAATTTTTCCCGTCCCGCCGTCCTGCGTAGGCGCAGAAAGCGCGGTGTCCGACTTCCTTTGTAGAGCGGTCAAACGCAATCATGTCGGCCCAGATCTTGTACACATCGGTGCTGTTGGCATAATCCATCATATCCGGGCTGAATCCGCCGCACGGGCGCATATTGACTTCCAGCGCCATAACCGATCCTTTGTTTCCAAGCCCCGGATGATCTTTTGTGAGACGGAAAAACTCAAAGTGAACAAAACGGCTTCTGACGCCGAAGCTCTTTACCGTGCGGCGTCCGATTTCCCTCGTGTCGTCGGGGAGATCTTTGACAAAATAGTAGATGCTGTTGTCATCATTGTTTACGATATCCATGATGGACATCGGCGTGATGTTTCCGGTCTCAAACAGAGGCTCTCCTTTGCTGTTGATGATTGCATCATAGGAGCAGACTTCCCCGTTGATAAACTCCTCCATGATGTAGGAAACCGGCCATTTTACTGCAAAAAACTGTCTCAGATCGTCGTCATTGTTCAGCTTAAATGTGTGGCTGGCGCCAACGCCGTTGTCCGGCTTTACAACGACCGGGTATCCGACGGTACGAATGAACTCCTGGCAGGCTTCTATGGTATCGACCAGATGGTAGCGGGCAACCGGAACACCGGCGTTGATGTAGTATTCCTTCATCTTTGACTTATATTTGATTCGAGGCATGTCCTGCACCTGGAAACCGGAAGTAATGTTGTAGTCGGTGCGGAGTCTGGCATCGCGCTCCAGCCAATATTCATTGTTGCTCTCCAGCCAGTCGATGCGGCCGTATTTGAAAATGAAAAACGAGACAGCCCGATACACTTCATCATAATTTTCCAGGTTGATGACTTTGTAGTACTCGTTGAGCGATCCCTTCATGTCTGCGGTCAGCTCGTCATAGGGCGTGTCCCCGATGCCCAATACGTTTAATCCGTTGTTTTTTAATTCCTGGCAAAATTTCCAATAATTCGTCGGAAAATTAGGCGAGATAAAAATAAAGTTCTTCATGTCGTGTTCCTCTCAGGTCGTTGTTGGTAAGTTTCGTAGTGTCTGGCGTGAAGGCAAAAACTTCCTGGCGGCATTTTTTGGTTTGTTATCGCTCCCGCAGAAGATAGGGAAGGAAATAGGCGACCTGCTTGTACCACCAGTACCAGTCGTGGCTGCAGTCCTTGCCCCAGAAGTCAACCCAGGCGCGGATTCCCTTGTCGTAGAGAATTCCCGCAAGCCGTCCGGTGCTTTCAAGCGTCTCGTGCTCCCAGGCGCCCTGACCAACGCAGATTGCCATGCGCTTTTGATTGTACAGGGAGATATAGGGGTGGTCTTTTGGCATATTCTGCAGATAGTGGATGGGCGAGTTGTTGTACACAAGATCGTCCATATATCCGCCGAAGCCGTAATCGGCATGGTAAAGGCCGCTCAGCGCCAAAAGCCCGTCAAACAGATCTGGGCGGCGGAAAAAGAGGTTGGCGGCGTGCATGGCGCCGAGGCTGCATCCGAAGGCAATGATTCCGGGATACCCTTCCCAGTGATTGTACGCATTTACCATCCAGCGCATGAAGGGAACCATCTCATCGGTGATGTAGCGGATCCACTGCTCGTGCCGTTCAATGCGGCGGCGGGGATCTTCCCACGGTTTGGACCATGTCTCCTCGTCAATGGTATCAATGGCAAACACCATCACCTTGCCGGCATCAATCCAGGGCGCCCACGTGTCCGTCATGCGAAAGTTCTCAAAATCAAAAAACCTTCCGTTTTGGCACGGGATGAACAAAACGGGTCTGCCGGCATGGCCGTATACTTTGCACTCCATATCCCGGTTTAGAGCGGGACTGTATTGTTTTAAATATTGTACGTTCATCTCTGATCCTCCTTTGACTGCGGTTTGTTGGCGTTATTTCTCATAGAGGAGAACATTCATGAAAAATGGAATCTGCTTTTCCCAGGTAGCCTCACAGTGATTGCCGCCCGGGACAATCCGTGATGTCAGCTGAACACGGCGCTCCAGAAGAAGCGCGGTCACTTTTCCGAACATATACTCCATATTGGCATGGTGCTTCATCTCTCTGCTTCCGTAATCCATGTAGATGACCGTATCCGGCTTGAGCGGGGCGGTCAGGATCATGGCTTCCAGCGGGTTCGTCGCAAGCCAGATACTCGGAGAAAGCGCGGCAGCTTTGGAAAAAATATGGTTGTAGCGGAGCACACCGTACAGAGACATCAAACCGCCCATCGAACTTCCCCCAAGAAACGTATGGTCTCTGTCCGGCAGCGTGCGGTAATTGCGGTCAACCCAGGGCTTAAACGTGCGGGTAAGCCATTCCATTGTCTTTTTGCCTTGTCCGACGATGCTGCCCACTTTGGGATCCTGAAACGTAAAGGGGGAATACTCGCTGAGCCGCTTGTTTCCGCTGTGATTGCACTCCACAGCAGCGACAATCAGATCGGTATCGGTATAATCCAGATACTCTTTCATCCCCCAGCATTTCCCGTATGTGGCATCGCTGTCAAAAAAAACATTGTGTCCGTCAAACATATAAAGCACCGGGTAGCGGCGCTTTGGATCCTGCTCGTAGGATACCGGAAGATAAAGATAGGCATTTCTCGGCTCATCCCCTGTAAGCTCCGGTATCGTAACTTCCCATTTGATCACCATAATTCTACATTCCTCCCTTGCGTGACAATCCGCAAACGCCTGCCTTTCTGAAAAATTTCATGAACTGCTCAGATGTCAGAGCAAAAGGCGCTCTCTCCCATAAGCAGGCGAGGCATACCGTTTACGTATTTTTTCAGCAATTGTATGATTTAGTATATCACAATCACTATAGAAATGCAAGTCAGAGCAAAATGTTTGCGCGATTCGGCAACAAGATCGATTTCTTTGCAAAAGAGAATGTGAAACGCTTTTTTGGTCGTACAAATGTACAATCCATCTCTCGACGATGCCCTTTTTTTGTGATATGATGAGATCAGGGGCAAAATAACGGCCATATGGATGGCAATTTTGCGAGAGGAGGCGATTTTGTGGGAGAACAGGGAGAAGAAAAAACAGGAAAAACAATCTGTGTCGGTCTGCTTGCCCATGTAGATGCGGGGAAGACAACGATCACAGAACAGCTGCTTTTGCTGGGAGGAAGCATTCGCACTGCTGGAAGTGTGGACGATGGAACGGCGCAGACGGATTGGATGGAAGTGGAGCGCAGACGGGGCATTTCGGTCAAGACGGCCTGCGTAGATGTCTTTTTCCGGGATATGCTCATACAGCTGGTAGACACGCCGGGACATATCGACTTTGCGGGGGAAGTGGCCAGATCCCTTCAGATTTTAGACGGCGCGGTTCTTGTCATCTCCGGCGCGGAAGGGGTGCAGGCGCAGACAAAATCGATTTTTCAGGCGCTGCAGCGGATGAAGATTCCGACCATCCTTGCGGTGAACAAAGTGGACCGGGAAGGATTTGACCCGGATGCGCAAAAAAAACAGATTCAAAAACAGCTTTCCCACAACTGCGTCTTCCTGCAGGACGTTGCCAACCCGGCTTCCCCGTCGTGTGAAATTTTGTCTGCCTCCCCGGGCGGGTGGGAGGATGCACACAATGAGGCGATATGGGGCCCTATTTTTGAAGCGCTGGCGGAAGAAGAGGAAGATCTTGAAGAGATGTACCTGGAAGACATCCGCCCGGACATTTGCATCCTGGAAGACAGACTGAAAAAACTTGCGGCAGAGGCCAGAATGTATCCGGCCGTCTTTTTGAGCGCGAAGACGGGGAAAGGAATTCCCGAGTTGGCAGAGGCAATTGCAAATTATTTGCCGGATGGCGCATTTCACTTTGTGCGTGCGATACCGTCTTCGACGGTGATAATTGCACGGTTTGACGGGGTTGATAATCGTGATGCGGCCGAATTACTGCGGGGGACAGAATTGTTCATTAATCGTGATGATTTGCCCGCTTTGCCGGATGGACAATATTACCAGGCCGATTTAATCGG
>CASGAH010000013.1 GCA_949299375.1 uncultured Eubacteriales bacterium
CTGTAAACTTATGCTACTTTTTCTGACATTTGTTGAAATGATTCCAAATATTTTGTATAATGAAATCCTTCTAATTTTTCCAGAATCATCCGCTGCAAGAGGAGGGATTTTATGAGACCAAGCCGTTTGAGAGAGATGCGCTACCGATACGGGTACACACAGCAGGAAGTTGCGGATCAGCTTTCGATCAGCCGTTCCGCCTACTCCACCTATGAAACCGGAAGACACGATTTTCCACTGGAATCTCTGATTTTGCTGGCAGACTTCTATGATGTGTCTCTGGATTATCTGATTTTCCGAAGCAATATCCCGAAACACGAAATTCCACTGTCTTCCGAGGAACTTATGCTTTTAAAAGGGTTTTCCCAGCTCACCCCAGCCAACCGGGATGTTCTTTTTACGCTGCTCCATGCGCTGACCCAGACGCAAAGCAGCCAGGGGGAAGCGTACCCCCGCAAAGATGACACAGATCCGGATTCCGCTCTATAAGATCGCACCACAAGGTGATCGCACCACAGGGTGATCGTACCTATGGTGCGATCGTACCTATGGTGCGATCGTCCCCTATGGTACGATCACAGTGCCGCGCGCGAATGCGAGGAGTCCTCTCCTATCCGCATCACACTTTGATGTCCGCTTTCAGGCCAAGCAGATGTCTGTTTTCTTCCAGAATCGGTTCAATGACCTCATCCAGAAATTCTTCGGTCTGCTCTTTGGCTCTTCCCGTATAGCGGGACGGATCCATTGCCTTTTGCAGTTCACTCAGCGTCAGATTGAAGGAGGGATCTGCGGCAATCAGTTCCAGCAGATTGTTTTCCTTTCCATATACTTTGACATTTCTTCCGGCCTCCATGGACAATTCCCGGATTTTTTCATGGAGCTCCTGGCGGTCTCCTCCCGCCTTGACCGCATCCATCATAATATTTTCTGTCGCCATAAACGGCAGTTCCGCCATCAAATGTTTCTCAATTACTTTGTCGTACACAACAAGGCCGTCCACGACGTTCAGGTACAGGTCCAGAATACCGTCCACCGCGAGAAATGCCTCCGGAATGCTGATCCGTTTGTTGGCAGAATCGTCCAGTGTCCGCTCAAACCACTGTGTCGCACTTGTGAGCATCGGGTTGATGACATCCGCGATCACATAATTCGAGAGGGAAGCCATCCGCTCACTGCGCATCGGATTTCTCTTATACGCCATCGCAGAAGAGCCGATCTGGTTTTTCTCGAAAGGTTCCTCCACTTCCTTTAAATGCTGCAGCAGGCGGATGTCATTGGAAAACTTATGGGCGCTCTGGGCAATTCCGGCAAGCACATTCAAAACCCGGCTGTCCACTTTCCGCGAATACGTCTGTCCGGACACCGGATACACATCGGAAAATCCCATTTTCTGCGCAATGATTTTATCCAGCTTCTTGATCTTTTCGTGGTCTCCGTCAAACAGTTCCAGGAAAGAAGCCTGCGTTCCCGTCGTCCCCTTAGAGCCGAGAAGACGCATCGTTCCGATCACGTAATCGAGATCGTCCAGGTCCAGTTTCAGATCCATCATCCACAGCGTGGCCCGCTTCCCAACCGTTGTCGGCTGCGCCGGCTGAAAGTGGGTGAAGGCCAACGTCGGCTGCGCTTTGTATTGACGCGCAAATTTCCCCAGCTCGCTGATGACATTGACAAGCTTCCGCTTCACAAGATGGAGTGCTTCCGTCATTACAATCAGGTCGGTGTTGTCTCCCACGTAGCAGGAAGTCGCGCCCAGATGGATAATTCCTTTCGCTTTGGGACACTGTACGCCATACGCATACACATGAGACATGACATCATGGCGGACAAGTGCCTCCCGCTGCCTTGCCACTTCATAATTGATGTCATCCTGATGTGCCTTCAGCTCGTCGATTTGCTCTTGTGTGATCGGAAGTCCCAGCTCCATCTCACTTTCTGCCAGCGCAATCCACAGCTTTCTCCATGTGCGGAATTTTTTGTCCTGAGAAAAAATGTACTGCATCTCTTTCCCGGCATATCGCTCGGAAAGAGGACTTGAATAACGGTCTGTCGCCATAGTTTTTTTCCTTTCTCTTCTACTGAGTGTCCTCTCGCTTGTTATTTCTGATATTCTCCCCGGATGTCTTCTGTCGGCGGATCCATTGGATACGTTCCGGTAAAACATCCCCGGCAGATTCCAAGCCCCTCTGACAT
Organism: uncultured Eubacteriales bacterium; assembly: GCA_949299375.1. Lineage (GTDB taxonomy): Bacteria > Bacillota > Clostridia > Lachnospirales > Lachnospiraceae > UBA2942. The sequence goes on from CASGAH010000013.1 coordinate 2,191, forward strand.
CTCGGTGAGCCGCTCTACTTTCAGATACGCCAGGCTGTCTGCCCCAAGAATTTCGCGGATCTCCTCCAGCGTATGCTTGTGGGCTATGAGCTGGTCTTCCGATGGAATATCGGTTCCAAAATAGCACGGGTGCAGAAACGGCGGGGAAGAGATGCGCACATGTACTTCCTTTGCCCCCGCTTCCCGCAGCATACTGACAATGCGGGCGCTTGTCGTTCCCCGGACGATGGAATCGTCAATCATAATAATTCTCTTGCCTTCGACCGCCTCCCGGAGCGCGTTCAGCTTCACTCTGACACTGGATTCCCTGCTGCTTTGTTTCGGTTTGATAAAGGTACGTCCGACATAACTGTTTTTCACAAATGCGGTTCCGTAGGGAATTCTGGATTCCATCGAATATCCCATCGCTGCCACGTTCCCGGATTCGGGCACACCTACGACAAGATCTGCCTCCACAGGGGAGTCAATCGCCAAATACTTTCCCGCCATAATCCGGGAGCGATAGACACTGACCTCGTCAATATAGGAATCCGGTCTTGCAAAATAAATGTATTCGAAGATGCATCTTGCTTCCTTCTCTCTCGGAAGGCACATCGCTGTATTGGAATGGATGTTTCCATGCCGGTCGATGGTCACAATCTCTCCGGGTTTTACGTCCCGGATGAATTCGGCGCCCAGCGTGTCCAGCGCGCACGTTTCGGATGCCAGAATATAGGAATTGTCTCGTTTTCCGATGCAAAGCGGCTTAAATCCAAAGGGGTCTCTGACTCCAATCAGCTTTCGCGGGCTGGCGATGACGAGCGCGTATGCGCCTTTGATTTTTTTCATCGCCTCCTCCACCGCCGTCTCCACATTCGGCGTATTGACGCGCGCCCTGGCAATCTCATACGCCATCACCTCTGTGTCTATCGTCGTCTGGAAAATTGCCCCTGTTCTTGCCAATTCGGAGCGCAAATTCGGCGTGTTGATCAGATTGCCATTGTGTGCCAGCGCCAATGTTCCTTTGATATAATTCAGCACAAGCGGCTGGCTGTTCTCTGGTACGCTTCCCCCCGCAGTAGAGTATCGAACGTGACCGACGCCGATATTTCCATCCAATCCCTGTAACGTTTCTTCGGTAAACACTTCATTGCACAGACCCATCCCTTTGTGTGTCCGGATTATTCCTTTTGGCCCGTTGGTGTCCGTCACTGCAATTCCGCAGCTCTCCTGACCTCTGTGCTGAAGAGAAAAAAGTCCGTAGTAAATGGAAGATGCCACATTCCCGCCGTCAATGTCATACACTCCCAGTACGCCGCACGCTTCTCTTGGCTTTTCCTCTGGTTTGTCCAGAAAGTGAACCGTCTGTTCCTTCATGTTGTTTGCTCCATTTCCGCGCTGCTCTCTGCGCATAATCCTCTCCAAATTTCTGATCTCCAGTTGCCATTTCGCATTATGCTCGGAAAAAGCCATCCCAGTGGGGTGGCTTCTCCAATCCAATTCCATTTCGCCTGCGGCTTACAGACCCAGCCGTTTGGAAACTTCCTGATATGCATCTTCCACCTTGCCAAGGTCACGGCGGAAACGATCCTTGTCCAGCTTTTCGTGGGTGCCGGAATCCCACAGACGGCATGTATCCGGGGAGATCTCGTCTGCTAAAATGATCTCTCCATGGAATCTTCCAAATTCCACTTTAAAATCAATCAGGTCAATTCCGCGCTCTGCAAAATAAGCGCACAGCACATCGTTGATCCGGAATGCCAGCTCTGAAATGCGGTCGATCTCCGCTCTTGTGGCAGCGCCGATCGCAATGGCATAATAGTCGTTGATCATCGGATCCCCGAGATCGTCATTTTTATAACTGAACTCCAGCGTAGGCACCAAAAGCTTCGTCCCCTCTGCAATTCCCAGTTTTTTGGAAAAGCTTCCGGCCGCCACATTGCGCACAATCACTTCCAGCGGAACGATTTCTACTTTCTTTACCGCTGTCTCGCGGTCGCTCAGCTCCTTCACATAATGCGTCGGAACGCCGGCCTTCTCCAGAATCTGAAACAGATGGTTGGACATTTTGTTATTGATGATGCCCTTCCCGCCGATGGTTCCCTTTTTCAGACCGTTGAATGCTGTCGCATCGTCTTTATACTCGACAAGATACACATCTTCTGTGTCGGTCGCATAAACCTTCTTTGCTTTTCCCTCATACAACTGCTCTGTTTTCTTCATAAATTCTTCCTTTCTGCCGTGATGGCGCTGTCGCTTGTCCTGCAACGCCGGATCGCCCGGCCTCATCCCAACACGGTAAATTGTTGTTGCAACATATCACTTCTCATGGTATCATATATTTCAGAGAAAACGGTTCCAAATATATCTTTCTGCTTTGATCGGCAGTGCACTGGAATCGTCGTTTCACACTGCCTGATTCAGGCTTTGGCGTGACAGGGCAAAACCATTGTTCCGCCAATCGTATTCTATGATATCAGGGTCAAACGATCTTTTGACTCTAACATCATTATATACTAGCGTCTGCAAATAATCAAGATCCTATTTCCCTATTTTCGGCGAGCACGGCCATCGGCCGCAGGCAGCAAAAAGCCGCAGCGAACCGGGAAGCAGGGAATGATTTTTTGCCGATTCGCCGGTCATCCAAATGCATTCCTTCGGGGAATCCTCCGAATGGTCAGAGAAAGGATTTTGCTATGTGGCTCGCAGATCAATGGAAACAATATGAAATCATCGACACTTCAAAAGGAGAAAAGCTGGAGCGCTGGGGAGAGCATCTCCTCATCCGTCCGGATCCTCAAGTCATCTGGAATACGCCCAGGGCAGCGCATGGCTGGAAGCACTGCGGCGGTCATTATCACAGAAGCAGCAAAGGCGGAGGGGAGTGGGAATTTTTTGATCTTCCCGGGCAGTGGAGCATCGACTATGAGCCGCTTGGGCTCATCTTCCAGCTGAAACCGTTCAGTTTTAAGCATACCGGCCTTTTTCCGGAGCAGGCCGTCAACTGGGAATGGTTTTCCAATCTCATCCGAAATGCCGGGCGTCCCATCCGCGTCCTCAATCTGTTCGCTTACACAGGAGGCGCAACACTGGCCGCTGCAAAGGCAGGCGCGCAAGTGACCCATGTGGATGCCTCCAAAGGGATGGTTACGTGGGCGAAAGAGAATGCCCGCACATCCGGTTTGGAGCAGGCGCCCATTCGCTGGATTGTCGATGACTGCCAAAAATTTGTAGAGCGGGAGATCCGCCGGGGAAAGACATACGACGCTGTCATCATGGATCCGCCCTCCTATGGACGGGGTCCCGGAGGGGAAGTCTGGAAAATCGAGGACGCCATCCACCCCCTTGTGCAGCTCTGCGCAAACGTCCTCTCCAAAGAGCCGCTCTTTTTCCTCATCAACTCCTACACAACAGGATTTGCTCCGTCGGTTCTATCCTATCTGCTCGGTCTGGAAATTGTTCCCCGCTTTGGGGGAAGCGTTCAAGCAGATGAGATCGGACTGCCGGTATCCCGCACAGGTCTCGCCCTTCCGTGCGGTTCCAGCGGCAGATGGGAATCATCCTGACCCGGTTCTTTATTTTTTCTGGAAGGCGAGTCTCTCGCTTCCATCTTCTGTAAAAATGATGCCGCAATAGGAAAATCCGTTCTTCCTGAGCAGGTTCTGCATCACCTGATTGTTCCTGTGCGTATCAATGCGGACATTTCCGCACTGCGCCAGCGCCCACTTCAGGCAAAACGATGCAGCGCCGCGGCAAACACCCGAAGAAGCAATTCGGTGGATAACGCCATAGATAGCGGATACGGCATTGTCATCTCCGTTGTCTACGGCGTCGCCATCTCCGCCAGTGTTGCTTCGAACGTTATCTTTTCCGGCTGATTCTTCTCTGTTTTCGTTTGTATTGTTTGGGGATGCTTTGCTTTGCACCTGTGCATTTGCATCGTCCAGCCATTGCCCGTCGTAGATGGTCTGATACGTCGCGTCTTCCCCCTCCCGGTAGTAGAATACCGCAGCGATTGCTCCCTCTTCCTCACAAATGTAGCTGTTTCCCTCCCGGATGTCTCTCTCGATGAGGGATCTCTGCGGATAGCTTGTCCCCCACTGATCCGGATTTCCGTGAGCTGCCATAAAGATTCTGGCGCGCTCGTAAATTTTCATTATCTCATCCAGATCTTTTTCACTTGCACTTCGAATCTGCATCGATTCCATCCTCCTTTTTCCGTCCTGCCCGTCGGATGCCCTCCAGGCGTATCGCATGAAAAGCAAAGAGAGGAATGCTGTCTTTGTTGGGCAGCATCCCTCTCTCTTATCATTTATTTTTGCCTGAGCAAAGATTATTCGATGATCGATACAACTCTACCGGAACCTACTGTACGTCCGCCTTCACGGATTGCGAAACGAAGACCCTGCTCCATAGCGATCGGGTGGATCAGCTCGATGGTCATCTCTACGTTGTCGCCTGGCATACACATCTCAGTTCCTGCCGGCAGGTTACAAACACCTGTGATGTCTGTTGTTCTGAAATAGAACTGCGGTCTGTAGTTGTTGAAGAATGGAGTATGACGTCCACCTTCATCCTTTGTCAGTACGTAAACCTGAGCGGTGAATTTCTTGTGGCACTTTACAGAGTTTGGCTTAACAAGACACTGTCCTCTCTGGATTTCGTTTCTCTGAACACCACGAAGCAGAGCACCGATGTTATCACCAGCCTGAGCCTCATCCAGCAGCTTACGGAACATTTCGATACCGGTTACAACAACGTTTCTCGGCTCTTCGCTGATACCAACGATCTGTACCGTATCAGACAGGTGCAGTGTACCTCTCTCTACTCTACCAGTTGCTACAGTACCACGTCCAGTGATGGAGAAGATGTCCTCGATCGGCATCAGGAACGGCTTGTCTGTGTCACGAACCGGATCCGGAATATACTCGTCAACAGCATCCATCAGCTCAAGGATCTTGTCACCCCACTCGCTGCTCGGATCTTCCAGAGCCATCAGAGCGGAACCCTGAATGATCGGTGTATCATCGCCCGGGAACTCATAATCGTTGAGAAGTTCTCTGATCTCCATGTCAACCAGTTCCAGAAGCTCTTCGTCGTCTACCATATCGCACTTGTTCATGAATACAACGATGTACGGAACGCCTACCTGACGAGCAAGCAGGATGTGCTCTCTTGTCTGAGCCATAACACCGTCAGTAGCAGCAACAACAAGGATTGCGCCGTCCATCTGAGCAGCACCTGTGATCATGTTCTTTACATAGTCAGCATGGCCTGGGCAGTCAACGTGTGCGTAGTGTCTCTTATCTGTCTCATACTCAACGTGAGCGGTAGAGATTGTGATACCTCTTTCTCTTTCTTCCGGAGCCTTATCGATGTTTTCAAAAGCGACAGCTTCACCATATCCCAGTCTCTCATGAAGAGTCTTTGTGATCGCAGCGGTCAAAGTTGTTTTACCATGATCAACGTGTCCAATTGTACCAATGTTACAATGTGGCTTTGTTCTTTCAAATTTAGCTTTAGCCATGATTGAAAATCCTCCTTAAAATAGATCAATATCCCCCGTTGCAGGGGCAGTTGTACATGGGAACTATTGCAATTATAGTACAGATGTACAAACTTTGCAAGTGTAATTTTGAAAAATATTTTCTTTCTTTCCGGGGCTCGTTACTTGCCGCTCTTCTTTGCGTTCAGCACTTTTTCCTGTACGCTCTTCGGAACTTGCTCGTAGCGCTCAAAGAACATCGAGTAGTTTCCGCGTCCCTGCGTCTTCGAACGCAAATCTGTGGAGTAACCGAACATCTCTGCAAGCGGAACATAACCTTTGATCATCTTTCCGCCTCCGACATCTTCCATTCCCTCGATCCGACCGCGGCGGGAGTTGATGTCTCCAATGACATCTCCCATGTAGTCTTCCGGAGTGGAAACTTCCACCTTCATGACAGGCTCCAGAAGCACACAGTTTCCTTTTGACATCGCATCCTTAAAGGCCATCGAACCAGCGATGTGGAATGCCATTTCAGAGGAGTCGACTTCGTGATACGAACCGTCAAATACATTTGCCTTTACGCCGAGAACCGGGAATCCTCCCAAAATTCCGGCCTTTGCGGCCTCTTCAATTCCTTCTCCGACTGCCGGGATATATTCCTTCGGAATGGCACCGCCGACAACGGTAGAGGTGAATTCAAACGTCTTTTCGCCGTTCGGATCCATTGGCGTAAATGTCACCTTACAGTGACCATACTGACCACGTCCACCGGACTGCTTTGCATACTTGCTGTCCACCGATACTTCTTTTGTGAACGTCTCTTTGTAGGCAACCTGAGGAGCACCTACATTTGCCTCCACGTGATATTCGCGAAGCAGACGGTCTACAATGATCTCCAGGTGAAGCTCACCCATACCGGAGATGATCGTCTGACCGGTTTCCTGATCGGTATGCGTGCGGAACGTCGGGTCTTCCTCTGCAAGTTTTGCAAGCGCCTCTCCCATCTTCTGCTGTCCGGCTTTTGTCTTCGGCTCAATGGCAATATCAATAACCGGTTCCGGGAATTCCATGGACTCCAGAATAACCGGATGCTGCTCGTCACAGATTGTATCTCCGGTCGTTGTCAGCTTGAAGCCGACGGCTGCAGCGATGTCACCGGAGTATACTTTGTCCAGTTCTATTCTCTTATTTGCATGCATCTGCAGAATACGTCCGACACGTTCCTTCTTATTCTTTGTGGCATTCAGTACGTAGGAACCGGAATTTAATGTACCGGAGTATACGCGGAAGAACGCCAATTTTCCAACAAACGGGTCTGCCATGATCTTGAAGGCAAGCGCAGCAAACGACTCGCTGTCGCTGGAGTGCTTCTCCACTTCGTTGCCTTCCATGTCAACGCCCTTGATTGCCGGGATATCAGTTGGAGCAGGCATATATTCCAGAATCGCGTCGAGCATTTTCTGAACACCTTTGTTTCGGTAAGCAGAACCGCAGCAAACCGGAACCATCGTACAGTTGCACGTTGCAGCGCGCATTGCAGCTTTCAGCGCCTCTGTGGACGGCTCTTCGCCCTCCAGATATTCCATCATCAGATCGTCGTCTGTCTCGCAGATCTTCTCGATCATATCGGTGCGCCATAGCTCCGCATCATCCTGCATCTCTTCCGGGATGTCTGTGATGGTAATGTCTTCTCCCTTGTCATCGTTGTAAATATATGCTTTCATCTCGTACAGGTCAATGATTCCCTTGAAATCATCTTCCTTGCCGATTGGAAGCTGTACCGGAACAGCATTCTTTCCCAAACGGGTCTTAATCTGCTCCACAGCACTATAAAAATCCGCACCCAGAATGTCCATCTTATTGATAAATGCCATTCTTGGTACATTGTAGGTATCTGCCTGACGCCATACGTTCTCAGACTGCGGCTCCACACCGCCCTTTGCGCAAAATACACCTACAGCGCCGTCCAGCACACGAAGGGAACGCTCTACTTCCACCGTGAAGTCAACGTGCCCAGGAGTATCGATGATATTGATTCGATGCTCCAGTGCGCCTTTCTTTGGATGACAGTTTTCCTGTAATGTCCAGTGACAGGTTGTCGCAGCAGAGGTGATTGTGATTCCTCTCTCCTGTTCCTGAGCCATCCAGTCCATTGTCGCAGTACCTTCATGAGTATCACCAATTTTGTAGTTTACCCCAGTATAGTACAGGATTCGCTCCGTCAATGTTGTTTTACCAGCATCGATGTGCGCCATAATACCAATATTTCTGGTTCTCTCTAATGGATATTCTCTTCCAGCCAAGGCTTTGTCCTCCTTATTTAGTCTAGCCGTCTTGCGAAAATCGTTCCTCTGCTTAGAAACGATAATGAGCAAATGCCTTGTTTGCTTCTGCCATCTTGTGCATATCTTCTTTTCTCTTTACTGCTCCGCCGGTGGAGTTTGCAGCATCGAGAATCTCATTTGCCAGTCGCTCTTCCATCGTCTTCTCACCTCTCTTGCGAGAAAACATCGTCAGCCAACGAAGCGCCAAAGCCTGTCTTCTCTCTGGCTTTACTTCGATTGGTACCTGGTACGTTGCTCCACCGATTCGTTTTGCCTTTACTTCCAGCACTGGCATCACGTTGTTCATTGCCTCTTCGAACACTTCCATCGCCGGCTTTCCAGCCTTGGATTCTACTCGTTCAAATGCACGATAAACAATCTTCTGAGCAACACTCTTTTTTCCATCTAACATGATGTTATTGATCAGCTTCGTCACAACCTTGTTGTTGTAAATCGGATCTGCCAATACATCTCTCTTCTGAGTATGTCCTTTACGTGGCACGTTACTTCCCTCCTTAATTAACGAACTCAACAGAATTCTGTCAGTCTGCAGCCTTTCTGCAAAATTAGATCATCGGTACTCACATGTTTTGTGTTCGCGCTCGGTTCTTGTGTCCATAACCCGCTCTATCCTGCAACCGCCAGGGGTTATCCGTTCGAATGCCGGCACTTATTCAATTCAACACGATAATACTGAATTCTCAAATCAAGCAATCTCGCCTCTCTTTTGCTGTTTTGAATGGCTCTGTGAGATTACTTCTTCTTTGTCTCCTTCGGTCTCTTCGCTCCATACTTGGAACGAGCCTGTCTTCTCTTTGCTACACCTGCGGTATCCAGCGTACCTCTTACGATGTGATATCTGGTACCTGGCAAGTCCTTCACACGTCCGCCTCTGATCAGAACGACGCTGTGTTCCTGAAGGTTGTGGCCCTCTCCCGGGATATAGCTGGTTACTTCGATTCCGTTGGAAAGACGAACTCTGGCGATCTTTCTTAATGCGGAGTTTGGCTTCTTAGGAGTTGCAGTCTTTACAGAAGTACATACGCCTCTCTTCTGAGGAGCAGATACATCCGTAGCTTTCTTCTGCAGGGAGTTGTATCCCTTCAGCAAAGCCGGAGCCGTTGACTTCTTAACCTGACTCTGTCTTCCCTTTCTTACGAGCTGATTAAATGTTGGCATTCTTTTCACCTCCTGCGGTTTGAATCAATCTGATTTCTATCTGCGATGCTGTCCTGTCCGGTTGCAACAAAAACACACGCACTTTTTCATTATACCATACTCTTTTCGACTGTCAATGTTTTTTTGAAATAAATTTTATCCGTGCGAGAGAGAACCCGGCACTTTGCAAGCGCAAAGCCCGGGTTCCCCTCATCTGATCCGCTCACACGCAAACGTGCAGGCAATTATTCTTCCTCGTCCTCTTCGGTTCCGTCGTCAAAATCCTCTTCTTCCATCTGGTTCTCGTCTTCCTGCGGATACAGCTCAACCGGAATCTGTTCCTCCTCCACCACTTCCTCATGTTCGGATTCCTCCGCAATGGCTGTGACGGAGAGATCACGGTACCGTTTCATACCGGTTCCGGCAGGAATCAGTTTTCCGATCAGGACATTCTCCTTCAGACCGATGAGCGGGTCAACTTTGCCGTTGATGGCGGCTTCTGTCAGAACCTTCGTTGTCTCCTGGAACGATGCCGCAGAGAGGAAGGAATTGGTCGCCAGCGAAGCCTTGGTAATTCCAAGCATGACCTGTTTTCCTTCTGCAGGACGTTTTCCCTCTGCGATGAGTTTTTCGTTCATCTCATTGAAATCCAGTACATCCATCGAGATACCCGGAAGCACCTCGCTGTCTCCGCTTTCTTCCACACGGATCTTCTTGAGCATCTGGCGCACAATGACTTCGATGTGTTTGTCGTTGATTTCTACACCCTGCAGCCGGTATACCCGCTGTACCTCCCGGATCATATAATCCTGAACTGCGCGCACGCCCTTGATTTTCAGAATATCATGCGGATTGATCGAACCCTCTGTAAGCTCGTCTCCGGCCTCCAGCTTCATCCCGTCCTGAATCTTAATGCGGGAGCCATACGGAATCAGGTATGTCTTGCTGTTTCCGCTCTCCGGATCGGCAATGGTAATCTCTCTCTTTTTCTTGCTGTCTTTGATCGTTGCAAATCCGCCAAACTCTGCGATGATCGCGAGTCCTTTCGGCTTTCTTGCCTCAAACAGCTCCTCGACACGGGGAAGACCTTGTGTGATATCGCCTCCGGCAACACCGCCCGTATGGAATGTACGCATCGTCAGCTGTGTTCCCGGTTCTCCGATCGACTGCGCCGCAATGATTCCGACCGCCTCTCCTACCCGTACTGGCTGTCCGGTCGCCATGTTCGATCCGTAGCACTTTGCACAGATTCCGACATGGGACTTACAGGACAAAATGGTACGAATCTTTACGCTCTTTCGTCCCTGTTTTTCCAGCGCATTGACAACTGCCCCTGCGGACTTTGGCGTTACCATCTCGTTTGCCTTGACAATCACCTCATTGCTGTCCGGATCTACAATGTCCTCCGCAATGAAGCGTCCGGTTACACGGTCTTTTAAGCTCTCAATTGTCTCCGCCCCGTCCATGAACGCTTTGATCTCCATATACGGAATTTCTTTTCCCTGGCAGCAGTCTACTTCCCGGATAATCAAATCCTGAGAGACATCAACCAGACGTCTTGTCAGGTAACCGGAGTCCGCGGTACGCAGCGCCGTATCCGACAGACCCTTTCTGGCGCCGTGTGCGGAGATGAAGTATTCCAGTACGTCGAGACCTTCCCGAAAGTTTGACTTGATTGGAAGTTCGATCGTGTGACCCGTCGTATCTGCCATCAAACCGCGCATTCCGGCAAGCTGCTTGATCTGCTTGTCCGAACCACGGGCACCGGAATCCGCCATCATAAAGATGTTATTGTATTTGTCCAGCCCCGTCAAAAGCGCATGGGTCAGCGCATCGTCAGTTGCCTGCCATGTCTTAATAACTTCCTTATACCGCTCTTCCTCTGTGATAAAACCGCGCTTGAAGTTGCGGCTGATCCGGTCTACCGTATTTTGTGCTTCCTGAATCATCTGCGGTTTCTGAGGAGGCACCGTCATGTCGCTGATGGATACCGTCATTGCCGCTTTTGTCGAATATTTGTAGCCCATGGACTTAATGGCGTCCAGAACCTCTGCAGTCATTGTCGCCCCATGCGTGTTGATGACTTTTTCCAGGATCTGTTTTAATCCCTTCTTGCCAACGTGGAAGTCCACCTCCAGTGCCAGCTCATTGCCCGGGATGGTTCGGTCTACAAACCCGAGATCCTGCGGCAGGATTTCATTGAAGATGCAGCGTCCAAGCGTCGTGTGAGGAATCTGATGGATCTCTTCGCCCGTGTTGGGGTTCGTTCCGCTTACGCGCACCCGAATCTTTGAGTGGAGCGTAATAATTTTATTTTCATAGGCAAGGATTGCCTCATTTACATTTTTGAAAAACTTGCCTTCGCCGATCGAGCCCGGCCGTTCCTGCGTCAGATAGTAGATTCCGAGTACCATGTCCTGGGACGGAACTGCCACCGGACCGCCATCAGACGGTTTCAGCAGGTTGTTTGGCGACAGGAGCATAAAGCGGCATTCCGACTGTGCCTCCACGGACAGCGGAAGGTGAACGGCCATCTGGTCTCCGTCGAAGTCGGCATTGAAGGCGGTACATACAAGCGGGTGCAGCTTGATGGCTTTTCCTTCCACAAGGATCGGCTCAAACGCCTGGATTCCGAGACGATGCAGTGTGGGGGCACGGTTTAACATAACCGGGTGCTCCTTGATGACATCTTCCAGTACATCCCACACTTCCGGCTGGAGGCGTTCTACCATCTTCTTCGCGCTCTTGATGTTGTGGGCAATTCCCTTGGAATCCAGCTCCCGCATAATAAACGGCTTAAACAGCTCGACTGCCATTTCCTTGGGAAGTCCGCATTGATATATTTTAAGTTCCGGTCCGACAACGATAACCGAACGTCCGGAGTAATCGACACGCTTTCCGAGAAGATTCTGACGGAAGCGCCCCTGCTTTCCTTTCAGCATATCCGAGAGGGACTTTAACGGACGGTTTCCTGGTCCGGTCACCGGTCTTCCTCTGCGCCCGTTGTCAATCAGCGCGTCCACTGCTTCCTGCAGCATCCGCTTTTCGTTGCGCACGATAATGTCCGGGGCGCCAAGTTCCAAAAGGCGCGCCAGACGGTTGTTTCGATTGATGATTCTTCGATACAGATCGTTCAGGTCAGAGGTTGCAAAGCGTCCGCCATCCAGCTGCACCATCGGGCGCAGATCTGCCGGAAGAACCGGAATCTTCTCCAGAATCATCCACTCCGGGCGGTTTCCGGAATGGCGGAATGCTTCCAAAACTTCCAGTCTCTTGATGATCCGGACTTTCTTCTGTCCGGTTGCATCTTTCAGTTTTGCCCGCTGCTCCTCGGAATCCTTCTCCAGATCAATGGCTTTGAGCAGTTCCTGAATTGCCTCCGCTCCCATACCGGCGCGGAACGAGCCGTATCCCCATTTTTCAATGGCTTCCCGGTATTCTCTCTCGGAAAGAATCTTTTTGTAGGTCAGATCGGTCTCGCCCGGATCCAGCACGATGTAAGAGCTAAAATACAGCACCTTGTCCAGAGATTTCGGAGAAATATCAAGGACAAGTCCCATGCGGCTGGGAATTCCTTTGAAATACCAGATATGAGAGACCGGAGCCGCCAGTTCAATATGTCCCATACGCTCCCGGCGCACGCTCGATTTGGTCACCTCGACACCGCACCGGTCGCAGATTACGCCCTTGTAACGGATCTTTTTGTACTTCCCGCAATGGCACTCCCAGTCCTTCTGAGGTCCGAAAATCCTCTCACAATACAGGCCGTCTTGTTCCGGCTTCAGCGTTCTATAGTTAATGGTCTCCGGCTTGGTTACTGCGCCCCTGGACCACTTCTCAATCACCTCAGGAGAAGCCAGACCAATTTTTATTTTGTCAAATGTGATTGGCTGATAGGTTTCATTGCTCATTTCAGGCATATTGACACTCCCTTCTTCAAGCCACTGCAAAGCACCGGCCAGACAGCAGCAATTCTTTCCTGCTTATTCTTCGCTGTCGTAAAAATCATCAAAGTCTTCTTCTGTATCCGCGCTTTCTTCGTCCTCTTCCACATCCACAAACTCTCCTGTGTCAGAGATCTCCTTCTTCGTGTAACCATATGCGCTCAGCTCGTTGTCGTCATAATGGCGCTCGTCATCCCCCATGATGGAGCGGAAATCGGTGTTGCCATAGTCAATGTTTTCCGCGATCTCCACTTCCGTATCGTCGTCTCGAAGCACTCTCACATCCAGACCAAGCGACTGCAGCTCCTTGAGCAGCACCTTAAACGACTCCGGAATGCTTGCCTCGGGGATATTCTCGCCCTTAATGATCGCCTCATATGTCTTCACACGGCCTACAATGTCATCCGACTTCACCGTCAGGATTTCTTGAAGCGTATATGCAGCGCCGTATGCCTCCAGCGCCCAGACCTCCATCTCTCCAAAACGCTGACCGCCAAACTGTGCCTTTCCGCCCAGAGGCTGCTGCGTCACAAGCGCATACGGACCTGTGGAGCGGGCATGAATCTTGTCGTCAACCAGATGGTGCAGTTTCAGGTAATGCATGTGTCCAATCGTTACCGGGCTGTCAAATTCCTCGCCGGTTCTTCCGTCGCGAAGTCTTACCTTTCCAGTACGGTCCAGCGGAACGCCTTCCCACAGCTTTCTGTGTTCCAGATGGCTTCCCAAATACTCCATCACATCCGGTCTCAGTGTGTCTTTGTATTTTTCTTCAAAGCTTTCCCAGGAAGTGTTGACATAATCATTTGCCAATTCCAGGGTATCCATAATATCGGTTTCATTTGCCCCGTTGAAAACCGGAGTGGAGATGTTAAAGCCAAGCGCTTTGGCAGCCAGGCTCAGGTGAATCTCCAGCACCTGTCCAATGTTCATTCGGGACGGAACGCCGAGCGGGTTGAGCACGATGTCCAGCGGGCGTCCGTTTGGAAGAAACGGCATATCCTCCACCGGAAGAACGCGGGATACAACACCCTTGTTTCCGTGGCGGCCTGCCATCTTATCTCCCACTGAAATCTTTCTCTTCTGGGCAATATAGATGCGAACGGTCTCATTAACTCCAGGTGCCAGCTCGTCGCTGTTTTCTCTCGTAAATACTTTGGCATCCACGACAATGCCGTAGGCTCCATGCGGAACCTTCAGGGACGTGTCTCTTACTTCTCTTGCTTTTTCTCCGAAGATGGCGCGAAGGAGACGCTCTTCTGCAGTCAGCTCCGTCTCACCCTTCGGCGTTACCTTTCCGACCAGAATATCGCCCGCATGCACTTCCGCGCCGATGCGGATAATTCCTCTGTCATCCAGATCTTTCAGGGCATCATCCCCGACGCCCGGAACATCTCGTGTGATTTCTTCCGGTCCAAGTTTTGTGTCGCGCGCCTCCGCCTCGTATTCCTCCATATGAATAGATGTGTAGACATCTTCCTGAACAAGGCGTTCGCTTAGCAAAACGGCGTCCTCGTAGTTGTATCCTTCCCATGTCATAAATCCAATCAGCGGATTCTTTCCGAGAGCGATCTCTCCCTCCGCGGTGGAAGGGCCATCGGCGATGACCTGACCGGCCTCTACCCGGTCCCCCTTAAAGACGATCGGCTTCTGATTGTAGCAGTTGCTCTGGTTGCTTCTTGCAAACTTGGTCAGATGATACGTGTCGCGCTTGCCATCGTCGCGCCGAATGATAATCTCATTGGAAGCAGAGCGCTCCACGATACCGGCATTCTTCGCAACAGCGCAGACGCCGGAATCGTATGCCGCCTTGGCCTCCACGCCGGTTCCAACGACCGATGCCTCCGTGAGCATGAGCGGAACCGCCTGACGCTGCATGTTGGATCCCATCAGGGCGCGGTTCGCATCATCGTTTTGCAGGAACGGAATCATCGATGTCGCCACCGAGAATACCATCATCGGGGACACGTCCATCAAATCCACCTGGCGCTTCTCAAACTCGGATGTCTCCTCGCGGTAACGTCCGGATACATTGTTGCGGATGAAATATCCGTTCTCATCGATCGGCTCGTTCGCCTGGGCAACTACGTAATTGTCTTCCTCATCCGCCGCCATGTAAACGACTTCGTTTGTAACCCTCGGATTTCTCGGATCGCTCTTATCCACCTTGAGATACGGCGCCTCCACAAATCCGTATTCATTCACTTTCGCAAAACTTGCCAGGGAGTTAATCAAACCGATGTTGGGACCTTCCGGCGTCTCAATGGGACACATTCTTCCATAGTGTGTATAGTGAACGTCGCGCACCTCAAATCCGGCGCGGTCCCTGGACAGACCGCCCGGACCCAGCGCGGAGAGACGTCTCTTGTGCGTCAATTCTGCCAGCGGGTTGTTCTGGTCCATAAACTGTGACAGCTGGGAGCTTCCAAAGAATTCCTTTACCGCTGCCGTTACAGGTTTTATATTGATCAGGCTCTGCGGCGTAATACCGTCCGCATCCTGTGTCGTCATTCTTTCGCGGACAACACGCTCCATTCTGGACAGTCCGATCCGATACTGGTTCTGGAGCAGCTCTCCCACCGCACGGATTCGGCGATTTCCCAAATGGTCAATGTCGTCTTTCGTTCCAATTCCATATTCCAGGTGAATGCAATAATTCACGGAACAGAAAATGTCTTCCTTTGTGATATGCTTCGGAATCAGCTCGCCCATGTTTCTGCGAATGGCTTCCCGCTGCGCTTCCTCGGTATCGTTCTCCATCAGAATGCGCTCCAAAACCGGATAGTAGACAAGCTCTTTGATGCCCACTTCCTTCGGATCGAACGGAAGATAGGCCGCTGCGTCTACCGCCATGTTGGACAGGATCTTCACCGAATGGCCTTCCACATCCACATACACAGACGAAACCGCCGCGTTCTGGATCGCAGCCGCACTCTCCCGGTTGAGTGTCGTCCCGGCAGGGTACATCAGCTCTCCCGTCGCAGGATCAATCACATCCTCAGCCAGAATCTGGCCGTTTAAGCGATTGCTGAAATGCAGCTTCTTATTAAATTTATATCGTCCAACCTTTGACAGGTCGTAGCGGCGAGGATCGAAAAACATGCTGTTTAACAGGCTGGCTGCGCTTTCCACAGAGAGCGGTTCGCCCGGACGGATCTTTTTGTACAGTTCCAAAAGGCCTTCCTGATACGTCTTGCATGTGTCTTTTTTGCTGCTCAGCGTTGCCAAAAGCTTCGGCTCTTCTCCAAACAGATCAAGGATCTCCTGATCGGTTCCAAGCCCCAGTGCACGCAGCAGCACCGTTACCGGTACTTTTCGGGTTCTGTCTACGCGGACCTGAAATACATCGTTGGAATCCGTGTCGTATTCCAGCCAGGCACCGCGATTCGGAATCACGGTACAACTAAACAGTCTCTTTCCTACCTTGTCATGAGTAATCCCATAATAAATGCCAGGGGAGCGCACCAATTGGCTTACAATAACCCGTTCTGCACCATTGATCACGAAGGATCCGGTATCTGTCATGAGAGGCAGTTCGCCCATAAAAACTTCAAAAGGTTTCGGTTCTTTTATCTCGTCTTTTTCTTTGCTGCGCAGCTTGACCATCACTTTCAGCGGAGCCGCATACGTTGCATCTCGTTCTTTGCATTCCTCTATCGTATATTTTATCTCGTCGGTGCAAAGTCTGAAACTTCCGAATTCAAGACTCAAGTGGCCGCTGAAATCCGCGATAGGAGAAATGTCCTCAAACACTTCTTTCAATCCCTCGTTAAGAAACCACTGATAGGAATTTATCTGAATCTCGATCAAGTTCGGCATTGGGAGCACTTCTTCCTGCCGGGAATAGCTCATTCTCATGCTTTTTCCTGCATACACAGGTCGGATTCTGTTTTTCTCCATATTGACGTTTCACCCCTGTTCATTATATTCAAGCGCATTTCATTATTTTGGGCGCAAAACCCCCATCACAACGCAATAGTGCATTTATCATAGTAGCACAATACAAAAAAAATGTCAACTATGAATTTGAATTTTTTGTAGATCCTGGCAGAGCGCTCCGCATACCGGCCGCCATCGCGTCAGAGCAGCGGAGCAATCAGCCGGCTCATCTGTTCCTTGAGGCGAATGAAGCGGGAGCGGCTGTCATAATCCTTGCGGGTCATTTCCCGGCTTTTTTTTAAATCTTCCAGGAAGATCCGGCGCATCTGTTCCGATACTTTTTTGTCATAGACGACTGCGTTCGACTCAAAATTCAGGGAAAAGCTTCGGTTGTCAAAATTCGCGCTTCCATAGCAGCAAATCTTTCCGTCCACAACCATTCCCTTCGCGTGAAGGAATCCCCCCGTGTACAGGAAACACCGGCACCCATCCCGCAGCATTTGTCCCATGTAGAAGAATGTCGCCCAGTAGACAAGCGGATGGTCTGGTTTGCACGGAATCAAAATCATCACTTCCACCCCGGATTTTGCGGCAATCCGCAGGGCGGTTTCCATCGGCTCGTCGGGAATGAAATAGGGGGTCTGAATCAGGATCTGTTTTCTGGCCCGGTGAATCATGTTCAAATACGTATCCCGGATGTGAAGGTCGGGGGAGTCGGGTCCGCTGGCAATCATCTGAACCCCCTGGTGTCCCGTCCACTGCGCCGGATGGTCCTGAAAATAGCGCGGGTTTTGAAATAGATTTTCTTTCACGGCGTAGTTCCAGTCCAGGGCAAACCGGATCTGGAGCGCCGTCACGGCGTTTCCTTTCAGCACAAGATGGGTGTCCCTCCAGTAGCCATATTTTTTTTCACACAGGACATATTCCCTTCCGACGTTGAATCCGCCGATAAATCCAACCGTTCCGTCGATGACTGCGATTTTCCTGTGGTTGCGGTAGTTGAGGCGCACAGGAATCACACCAAAACGGGCGGGGAAAAAGACCCCCACCCGTATTCCGTATTTTCTCAGTTTTTTTCCCGCCGTGCGAACAAACGCCCGGCTCCCCATCCCGTCACATAAAATCCGCACTTCCACGCCCTGCTGCGCCTTCGCCACCAAATGCGGCACAATCACCTCAAACAGTTCGTCGTCCCGGATGATGTAGTATTGCAAATGAATGTGCGAGACGGCACGGTCTATTTCTTCGATCAGCCTCTGAAATTTCACCGCGCCGTCTGTCAGCACCTCCACCTCGTTGTTGTCTGTGTAGACAAAACCGCCCGCCTCCTGATTGCAGACGATGAGATCTTCCCACGCCTCAGGAAGCGAATGGATGGACGGCAGTTTCGCCTCTTTTGCCATCTGCGTATCCACCCGGCACTTCACCCGAAACATTCGGCTTTTGTACAGATCCTGACCGAGAATCAGATACAGGACGAGTCCCAAAACTGGGAGAAAAGAAAGCGCTAAAATCCACGCCCACACTGCCCTTGGGTTTTTGCGCCGGGAGAAGATGAGGGAGATGGCAACGATCCCGTTCAAGTACGGAATATAGCGTTCCATCCAGTGAAGCGCCCACATCATCTGCCGAACGATCAGCTCCATGCGGCATTCCTCTCCATCAGCGCACAACCTCTTTCAGGAAGCTTTTTCCCTGTGTCTTCTGAGGAATTCCGAGAAACTCCAGAATGGTCGCGGCGATGTCGGCAAAGCTGTCTCTCGTTCCGAGATTCACGCCGGGAACAACCATGGCACCGGCAAGAATCAGCGGGGTATGCTCTCTGGAATGATCGGTAGAGGGCGTGCTCGGATCGCACCCGTGATCTGCTGTAATGAGAAGCAAATCGTCTTTCCGCAGTTTTTGCAAAATTTTAGGCATCTGTTCATCAAAGTACGTCAGCGCCCGGGCATATCCGTCCACATCATTTCGGTGTCCATACAGCATATCGTAGTCTACCAGATTGGTAAAGCAGAGGCCCTCAAAATCGCGGTCCATGTATTCCAGCGTTCTCTCAATGCCTTCCGCATTGCTTCCGGTGCGCACCATTTCCGTGATTCCTTTTCCGGCGAAAATATCATTGATTTTTCCGACCGCCAGCACTTCCATCCCGTTTTCCTGAATCTGATCGAGCATCGTCACAGCCGGAGGCTCCAGCGAATAGTCATGTCTTCTCGGCGTCCGTTTGAAATCAGGAAAGCTCCCCTCGAACGGGCGGGCGATGACTCTCCCCACTCCATACGGCCCTCTGCACAGATCTCTGGCGATCTGACAATATTCATACAGTGCCCCGATGGGAACGACCGCTTCATGGGCCGCTACCTGAAACACACTGTCTGCCGATGTGTACACAATCAGGTCTCCCGTCTCCATGTGGCGCTGCCCATAGTCCCGGATCACTTCCGTCCCCGAATAGGGGCGATTGCAGATCACCGAATGACCCGTCGCCTTCTCATACGCCTCGATCAATTCCCGGGGAAATCCATCCGGAAATGTCGGAAGTGGTTTGGGAGAAATCACGCCCGCGATTTCCCAGTGGCCGATGGTTGTGTCTTTTCCCTTTGAGGCTTCCCTCATCCGCCCCACAGCTCCCTGCGGTTCGCTTTCCCGCTCTTTGCAGGCAACACCTTCTATATTAAACAGTCCAAGCTTTTTCAGATTGGGCATTGAAAAAAACGGACTGGCGGCAGCTGCCGCCAACGTATTGCTCCCGGAATCGCCGTACTCCGCGGCATCCGGCATTTCCCCGATTCCCACACTGTCTAGGACAATCAAAAAAACTCTCTTCACAGCCACTTCCTTTCTGCGCCGCATCGGAATCTCAGACAGGTTTGATGTGCAGCGCCGCTTAAAACCTGTCTCTTTCTTCGCACACTCTATCCTTCGGACTCCGCTGCAGTTCCTCCTTTGTATCGCCGCAGCGAAGAGGATCTGCCATTTCAAACCAGCTTCGCTCTCCCAGGAGGGAAATCTCCTCCTTCTCCAAGTATTCCCCGATTGTCTGAGCGGGATTCCCCTCTGCCGCATGAAATACAAAATATCCAAGCCGGTATCCGTCAGACAGTGTCTCTGTCCAGTCCTGCACATACACTTTTCCCGCCCTGTTTCGGGTTGCCATCTTGCAGAGCCGAAGAATCGTCCGCAAGATGTCTGACGGCACACACCGCTTCAGCACGAGAAACGCTTCTCCTGTCCGGGAAATGGTTCCCTGAATCAGGCAGTATTCCATCCATTTGTTGGATTCCACAATCAAAGGCCTCGGCTGCGCCTCCTCCTCGATGGAGACAAGTGTGAGGCCATGCGCCGGCGCCTTCGGCCCTGCAAGCCTCCGGTCTCTTCCGTCCAGAATCTCCTCCACGCGCTGCGGTTCCATCGCCCCGGTTCCCACTTTCAGCAAAGTGCCCACGATAATGCGGACCATGTTGTAGAGAAATCCATTGCCGCAGATGCGAAGCACAATCATATCGCCCTCTTTCTCCAGTGTCAGGCTGTAAATCGTGCGCACCGTATCTTCCAGCTGATTTCGCACAGAGCAGAAGCTGACGAAATCGTGTTCTCCCAAAAGGTATGACGCTGCCTGTCTCATCTTTTCCAAGTCCAGCGGCATATAAAAAAACAGAGAATTGAAGCGCTGCGCCGGAAGGGGGATCTTTCGGTTTAAAATCCGGTATTCATACACCTTCCGGCTGTTGCATTTTCGGGGATGGAAATCATCTGCCACCTGGCAGGAGTGCTGCACGACGACGTCTGCCGGAAGCCTCTGGTTGAGCGCCAGCGCGATTTTTTCCGCCGGAATCCGCGTCTCTGTGTCAAAAACAGCAACATTTCCAAGCGCGTGAACCCCGGAGTCTGTCCGGCTTGCCCCGATCACCTGAATCTCCTCCCGGAGAAGCTCCGACAGATGGCGGTTGAGAAGCGCCTCGATCGTCGGCCCGTTGGGCTGTGTCTGCCAGCCGCAATATTTTGTCCCATCATATGCTATGATCAATTTCACTCGCTTCATCGATTTTTACAGTTCTACGCCATTTTTTAAGAGCAGCGCTCTCGCCGTATCAACAGAGTCTACGCCGTGAAGGTTTTTGACCGGGGCAAACTCCCGCTCCCGGACAACCTCATAGGAGCAGCAGGAATTCATCAGATGGATCATATCCAGCACAAGCGCCTCAAATTTGTATCCGTTTTCTGTCTTCGGCTTGATCAGCGCTCCGCTCTCGTCCAGATGCGGAATCTTTTTCTCTACGATGTGAATCGGCATTGTCTTGCCCGCGATCGCTTCCAGCCGGTCAATCCGGAACATGTAATTCAAAATTACACCAAAATTGTACAGAAGATTTCCCTTCTCGTCTCTCAGATGAATCATATCTTCTGTCATCTCATAGTACTCCACAATGGACGGGCGTCCGTCTTCCAGACAGAGTACGCCAACCCGCTCATTGGGATCCGCCTTGCGCACAACCTTTCCGCCGCACTCTGCGCCGGAATCGATGACTGCCCCGATAAAGGCCGGATCATTGATTCTTTGCAGTACATTGTCTACCGCAAATACTGTGATCCACTCTACGCCGGCTTCCTTCATCTGCTCGACATATCCCGCTTTCTGGAGGGAGCCAAACCAGCCTCCATTTCCATTCGGGGAAAGCGAGATGCTGTCTTTGCCTTCCATGAGAATCTTTCCGTCGTATCCAACGCTCGGCGCCATCTCCTGCTTGAAGAAGCGGACAAAATCCGGGTGATAGCCAAAATAGGCGTGTTCCTCAAAAAAGGCGATCGTTTCCTCGTTGTTTTTTTCACTCGTCATAATGTAGAGCGGAACCCATGCATTCACCTTGCGAACGACATCCATCAGATTTTGAATCAGGCACTGAAAAATGTACAGCTCCCGGTTGACGCCGATGCAGAACGTCCCCTTTGGCTTGTCAAATCCCAGGCGAGTTCCCTGTCCCCCCGCAAGCAGTACGGCAGCGGTTTTTCCGTCCTGCAGTGCCTTTGTCCCTACAGATTCAAAATAGTCCCGTCTTCTCTCAATCTCGTCCACTTCCAGAGCGCCCAGAGGCTCCAGATGCCCCTTGGATGCCTCGGTCGATTTGCGGCTTTTCAGCAAATCCAGCAGTCCCCAGTCCAGGCGGGCAATCTGATCCAGCAGTTTTTTCTTTCCCTCTTCCTCGAGCTCCCCGTAATATTGCAGCAAATGTTCCTGTCCGTGACGGCGCACCAGTTCCAACGCTTCCTGATATTGCATTCTTGTCCTCCAATCCTGTCATCCTGACATCGTATTTCCAACGGTTGTGTCAATTCTTTCTCTGTAACATGCTTCCATTATACCATTTTTATGCCGATAATTCCAGCAAAAAATCCAAGTAATGTGAGATATGCCAGATAATCCGCGCGCCGATAGACAAGCGGCTTCATTTTGGTCCGGTGTTCTCCCCCGCGATAGCAGCGGGACTCCATCGCCAGAGCCAGATCAAATGCGCGCCTCCATGCGGAGACAAACAGAGGGACAAGAAGCGGAAGCATATTTTTCACGCGCTGGATCAGATTTCCGCTCTCAAAGTCAGCGCCTCTTGCCATCTGCGCCTTCATAATCTTGTCAGCCTCCTCGATGAGAATCGGGATGAACCGAAGTGCGATGGACATCATCATGGCAATTTCATGGACGGGAACCCGAACGATTTTCAAAAAGCCAAGCCCCCGTTCCAGCCCGTCCGTCAGATCATTGGGCGTCGTCGTCAGCGTCAGAATCGTGGATCCCATAATGAGCATCACAAGGCGGATGACCGTGCGCACGGCAAGGATCAGCCCCTCCCATGTCGCCTGAAACCTCCAGATTCGAACGATCACCCTTCCCTCTGTAAAAAATATGGTAAAGGACACGCTGAACAAGAGAAGCACGAGGATGGATTTCAGCCCTCTCGCCATATATCGCACCGGAACCCCTGACAGGCGAATGACGCCGGCAAGAAACAGAAACGCCAGCCCGTAGCCCAAAATTCCTTTTGCCAAAAAAAGAGAGATCATAAAAACGATCGTTCCCACCAGTTTCGTCCTCGGATCCAGACGATGAATCGAAGACTCAATCGGATAGTACTGGCCAATCGTAATGTCACGGATCATTTTGCCTCCCCCTTTCGAGGATCTTTCTTTTGAAAGTCAGCGTTGCCTTTCCTCCTGCGAATGGCCTGCACAATCAGTCTTTTTGCCTCCTCCACCGTCGTTGCGTCTTCGTCCAGCGCAAACCCGTTCTCCCTCAGAAGATGAATGACTCTGGCGGCCTGAGGCACGGCAAGTCCCATTTCTTCCAGCTCCCGGACATGGCGAAAAACCTCTGTCGGCGTCCCGTCCAGCCTCACTGCGCCATGGTCCATGACGACAATTCGCTGGGCGCAGCGGGCGATGTCTTCCATGCTGTGTGAGACAAGAACAATGGTGATGTGCTGTCTCTCGTGCAGTTCCTTTAACTTCTCCAGTATCTCGTCACGGCCTCTCGGGTCCAGCCCCGCAGTCGGCTCATCCAAAATGAGCACCTCCGGTCTCATCGCGAGGACACCGGCGATGGCTGCCCTTCGCTTTTCGCCTCCCGACAGCTCAAACGGGGAGAGCGAGTAGAAGCGCTCATCCAGACCGACAAGCGCCAGTGCCTCCATCGCCCTTTTTTTTGCCTCCTCTTCCTTCAATCCCTGATTTTTGGGGCCAAAGCAGACATCCGTAAGCACATCGGTCTCAAACAGCTGATACTCCGGATACTGAAAGACAAGGCCGACTTTGCTGCGCAGTTCCCGATACGAAAATCCTTCCTCGCCCATCACCGTTCCATTGTAGCGGATGATGCCGCTCGTCGGACGAATCAGGCCATTTAGATGCTGGATCAGCGTCGATTTTCCGGATCCGGTATGTCCCATCAGGGCAAGAAACTCCCCATCCGCAATCGTCAGCGAGACATCTTTTACCGCATGAACCGGAAATGCGGTGTCCGCCTCGTAGATATAATTGACATGCTCTAGTACAATTGACATAATTCACTCACCAGCTCCTCTACGGTCAGAATGCCGTCCGAGAGAGGAATTCCTTCTTGTTTCAGTTCATAGGCAAGCTCTGTCACTTGCGGAACATCGAGTCGATACGATTTGAGCTGCTCCACCTTGGAAAAAATTTCCCTCGGCGTGCCGTCCATAACAGTTTTTCCCGCGTCCATCACAATCACCCGGTTCGCGTAAATGACTTCCTCCATGTAGTGTGTGATCAGGATGACTGTAATCCCTTCCTGACGGTTTAGCTCCCGTATCGTCTCAATGACTTCTTTTCGTCCATTCGGGTCCAGCATGGCAGTCGGCTCATCCAGAATGATGCACTCCGGACGCATCGCCACCACGCCTGCAATGGCCACGCGCTGCTTCTGTCCCCCGGAAAGCTTGTTGGGGGATCGTTTCCGGTAAGCAATCATCCCGACCGCCTCCAGGCTTTCCTCCACTCTGCTCCAGATTTCTTTCGTGGGAACACCCAAATTTTCCGGCCAAAAGGCCACATCCTCCTCTACAACCGATCCGATGATTTGATTGTCCGGATTTTGAAAGACCATCCCGGCAGTCTGGCGAATGTTCCAGATCTCCCGTTCGTCTTTTGTATTTCGCTCTCCAATCCACACCGTCCCCTGCGTCGGGAGGAGAAGGCCGTTTAGATGCTTTGCAAGCGTCGATTTTCCAGATCCATTGTGACCGAGAATCGCCACAAAATCGCCCTTCTCGATCTCCAGGTCCAGACAATCGAGCGCGCGGACAACGCCGTCATTCTCGCCCTCTTCGTTGTATTTGATGTACTCATACACCAATTTTGCTGCTTTTATAATCTTCAAAGTAACATCCCCCTGCGGAAGCGATAGGTAAAAAAGAACACTGCAGGTTATGCAGTGCCCTTTTTATTGTGACTATTTTTAGATCAGTTCCAACAGTACTTCCATTGCGCCGTCGCCTTTGCGCTCTCCGATTTTTACGATTCTGGTATATCCGCCATTGCGTCCAGCATATTTGGGAGCAATTTCGTCGAACATCTTCTGCGGCATGTTGATGGATTTTGTTCCTCTCTTCTTGCCTGCTGCTTCACTCGGAACGGATGTTACGTTGTAAAATACTTTCAGCATCTGTCTTCTTGCGTGAAGTCTGGACGGTTTGTCCTTCTGAATGGTTTTTTCTACATCGATCTTCACATCGACTTTCTTGCCGTCTACAACTTCTTTTACTCTCTTGCCATCGGCATCTTTCTTCGGGCGTTTTACCGTTACGGTAACTGTTTCATAATTGTCTTTTTCTTTGATTGCAAGTGCGATGATTCCTTCTGCAACACGGCGAACTTCCTTTGCTCTTGCTTCCGTTGTCACGATCTTGCCATTATATAAAAGACTTGTCACCTGGCTTCTGATTAAAGCTTTTCTCTGACTCGAGTTTCTTCCAAGCTTTCTATATCCTGCCATCTTTTTTCACCTCCAATTATTCCTCACTGGGATTTAACTGCAGCCCCAGCTCCTTCAACTTGGCCAATACTTCCTCCAGCGACTTGCGACCAAGGTTGCGAACCTTCATCATGTCCTCCGGAGTGCGGTTGGTAAGTTCTTCGACGGTATTGATTCCGGCTCTCTTCAGACAGTTGTAAGAACGAACGGACAGTTCTAATTCGTCGATATTCATTTCCAGCACTTTTTCTTTTTCATTGTCCTGCTTCTCGACCATGACTTCCGCAGTCTTGGCATGTTCCGACAGGTCAATGAACAGATTCAAATGTTCGCTCAATACCTTGGCTGCCAGACTCACCGCTTCGTCTGGAGCAAGAGTGCCTTTTGTATATACATCTAATGTAAGTTTGTCAAAATCAGTAATCTGACCCACACGAGTATTTTCTACTGACAGGTTAACCCGCTCAATTGGAGTATAGATAGAATCCACAGCGATCACACCGATTGGAAGATCATCACTTTTGTTCTTGTCTGCACTAACGTATCCGCGCCCTTTTGTAATTGTAATCTCCATGTACAATTTACAGTCCGGACCACCACTCAGGGTTGCAATAACCTGCTCCGGGTTCATGATCTCAATGTCCTGGTCAGCCTGAATATCCGCAGCTGTAACTACGCCTTCGCCCTCGTATTCAATGTATGCGATCTTTGGTTTGTTCGTTTCGCTATTGTTTTTAATTGCCAAACTTTTCAAGTTCATGATGATTTCCGTGACGTCTTCCTTTACGCCTGGAATATAGCTGAACTCGTGAAGAACACCATCAATCTTAACCTGGCTTACAGCAGCTCCGGGAAGGGAAGAAAGCATAATTCTTCTCAGGGAGTTGCCAAGTGTTGTACCATAGCCTCTCTCCAAAGGTTCCACAACAAATTTGCCATATTTGTGATCATCTGTTAATTCAATAATCTCAATTTTCGGTTTCTCAAAATCGAACACGATAAAGCCCCTCCTTTACTGGGTTCATTGACGGGGTTACGTGACCATCCAGCCACATGAACATCTGACAGCTGAATGGCAACGCTTGCATTCCAAGGCATTATTTGGAATACAACTCGACGATAAGCATTTCATTGACCGGAACATCAATCATTTCTCTGGTCGGTAACTGCTTTACAACACCGCTTAACGCTTCCAGATCGCACTCTAACCATTCCGGAACCAATCTTGCAGCGGTTACTTCCGCGATCGCTTTATATCGATCAGATTCCTTGCACTTGTCCTTGATGGCAATCGTATCCCCTGCCTTAATCAGGTAGGAAGGGATGTTGATGCATTTGCCATTGACAAGAACGTGCTTATGGTCAACAATCTGTCTTGCTTCCATTCTTGTTCTTGCCATTCCCATGCGGAACAGCACGTTGTCCAATCTTCTCTCGAGAAGAATCATCAGGTTTTCACCGGCCTGACCATTCATTCTCTCTGCTTTTTTATAGTAATTTCTGAAAGGCTTCTCTAACACACCATAAATGAATTTTGCCTTCTGCTTTTCACGCAGCTGAAGACCGTATTCACTCATTTTCTTATTTGCTCTACTGGATTCTCTGGTGGATTTCTTTGCAATTCCCAAATAAATTGGATCCATACCGAGAGATCTGCATCTTTTCAGAACAGGAACTCTATTTACTGCCACTTTAAAGCACCTCCTAATCTTATACTCTTCTGCGTTTTGGCGGACGGCATCCGTTGTGCGGCACTGGAGTTACATCCTTGATGCTTGTCACTTCCAGGCCACAAGCCTGAAGCGCACGAATGGCTGCCTCACGGCCGGCACCCGGTCCCTTTACCATCACATCAACATATTTCAAGCCATGAATTAAAGCTGCTTTCGTTGCAGTTTCTGCTGCCATCTGAGCTGCATAAGGAGTAGATTTCCTTGAACCTTTGAATCCAAGACCGCCTGCGCTGGCCCAGGACAATGCGTTGCCCTGAGTATCCGTCAACGTAACAATTGTATTGTTAAAAGAAGACTGGATATGAGCCTGGCCACGTTCAACGTTTTTCTTTACTCTTTTCTTCGCTACCTTTTTCGTAGCACTTGTTTTAGCCATATTAAAACTAACCTCCCTTATGGGTTCTTCCTTATTATTAGACTCATTCTACGAATTACTGGAAACAAAATGGGTGAGGGGCGATCCCCTCCGGCAAAGCAGGAAGAATTCCGGAACACCATATGCGGAAAATCCCGGCAGTCACCTATTTTCATTATTTCTTCTTGTTTGCAACTGTCTTCTTCGGTCCCTTGCGAGTTCTTGCGTTGGTCTTTGTTCTCTTCTCAAATCACCTTCTACCATCTGACTGGCATCGATCACGTCACGGATTCTGGCAACTTCCTCATCTGTCAAATCCTTTACGCGAGTGTCCGGATTCACATTGGCCTCTGCCAAAATACGATTGGAGCTTACTCTACCGATACCGTAGATGTAAGTCAAACCGATCTCTACACGCTTTTCTCTTGGTAAGTCAACACCAGATATACGAGCCATGTGTCAATACCTCCATACATATTTTTCATTCTTAGCATTTTACTGCACTGCTGCGCACTTTTGCGCATCCAGAGCAAGAAACCGCTTCTGCCGTGTACGCCATCCCACAGGCGCTGAAATGCTGCCGGCCGCAGTTTCTCATGGGATTTTATTTTTTTATCACTTACCACTCTGCCGAGTGGTTCATGACACAGCCGCCTACATCGTCTCAATGATTATGACCCTATTTTAGCGCCACGAGTATACATTATAGCGCATAACGGCACAAAAAGCAAGTCTTTTTTTCCTGTATTTCCAAAAAAAGTCCTGCGCGCCTCAAAAAACATATGACACATTATCCCTGTCTCTGCTTATGCTTCGGATTTTCGCAGATGATGCGAATGGATCCTTTTCTCTTAATTACCTTGCATTTTTCGCAAATTGGTTTTACAGATGCTCTGACCTTCATTGTTTTCTCCTTTCCTGTACCTGAGAAAAACAGATTGTGAATGGCCCATTGTCTAGAACCAATGGGCTTTCTGCTTCATCGGCCTCATTTCAAACAGTCCGGCAGCCATGCGCTGTATTTCCGTTGGTACATCTTTCCCTATAGAACGCAAGTCCACCTCGTATTATACTACAGTCTTTTTTCAAAAGTCAAGGAAATTTTGCATTATATTGCGCTTATTTATCTCTCCAGACAATTCTTCCTTTTGTCAGGTCGTAGGGTGACATTTCAATGGTCACTTTGTCGCCTGGCAAAATACGGATGAAATTCATTCTCAGTTTGCCGCTCAGATGCGCCAGCACAACCATACCGTTTTGCAACTCCACACGGAATGTCGTATTGGGCAGTTTCTCAATGACTTTTCCCTCAATTTCGATTGCGTCCGCTTTCGACATGTCAAACCTCCTGTTGATTTATGCGTTTCGAGAAGCCGGCAGCGTTAAAATCTCCGGATCCCCGTCTGTGATCAATATCGTATTTTCATAATGGGCAGCGAGCGATCCGTCCGCCGTCACTACGGTCCAGTCGTCGTCCAGCCATGCGATCTCATATCCGCCGGCTGTGATCATCGGTTCCACTGCCAGCGTCATGCCCGGACGGAG
This sequence comes from uncultured Eubacteriales bacterium, assembly GCA_949299375.1. Taxonomy (GTDB): domain Bacteria; phylum Bacillota; class Clostridia; order Lachnospirales; family Lachnospiraceae; genus UBA2942. The sequence goes on from CASGAH010000013.1 coordinate 31,075, forward strand.
TTTGATTCCTCTCCCGATCGGTTTATAATTGGGAATCTGCGGGTCCTCGTGAAGGTGCGTCCCGATTCCGTGTCCGACCATATCTCTCACGACTCCAAACCCGTAGCTCTCGCAGTACTTCTGGATTGCAACGGAGATTTCGTGCAGATGATGCCCTGCTCTGGCATACTGAATTCCTTCAAAGAAACTTTGCTTGGTTACATCCATCAATTTTTGTGCCAAAGGGCTGACGATTCCAACGCCGTACGTTCTGGCGGCATCGGAGTGATATCCTTTATAAATCAGACCGGCATCCAGACTCACAATATCGCCCTCTTTTAGAATCCTCTTCTTGCTTGGGATTCCATGCACCACCTCTTCGTTCACCGATACGCAAATCGATGCCGGATATCCTTCATAGTGAAGGAAATTCGGGACGCATCCGAAGCTGCGGATGATCTCCTCTCCCCTCTTGTCGATTTCCCAAGTAGAAATTCCAGGGCGAATGATCTTCCCCAACTCCTCGTGTACAATGGACAGCAGACGGCATGACTCCCGCATAAGTTCAATTTCTTTGGGAGACTTAATTGTTACTGACATCGTATGATCCTCCATCTGATCAGGGAACCGAAACGCTCCCGGGAAATGTCCCCGGGAAGCGCCCGGCTCGTTTGTCACGGATTCCTTCCATCAGTGACGGGATTGTTTACGCTCCCAAAATGGAAGTGATTTCATGGAAGACAGCTTCCATGTCCTTCGTCCCGTCTACCGCCCGTAAAATCCCTTTGCCGCTGTAGTAATCGATGAGCGGCTGTGTCTGCGCATGATAAACTTCCAGCCGTCTTGTCACCGTTTCCGGCTTATCGTCATCGCGCAAAATCAATGTGCTGCCGCAGCGATCGCAGATCCCTTCCTGAACGGGCGGGATGTGTTCGATGTGGTACGTTGCTCCACATGAAACGCAGGCGCGGCGTCCGGACATTCTGCGAACGATGTTTTCATCCGGAACGTCCACATCAATTGCATAATCAACGGCTGTTCCAAGTGTCGTCAGCGCTGCATCCAGAGCCTCTGCCTGAGGAATGGTTCTCGGGAATCCATCCAGAACATATCCCTTCGCGCAGTCGTCCTTCTGCACACGATCCACTACAAGGTCCACAACAAGCTCATCCGGGACAAGCAGGCCCTGGTCCATGTATTCCTTCGCTTTCCTTCCCAGCTCGGTTCCGTTTTTGATGTTTGCACGGAAAATGTCGCCGGTTGAAATGTGTGGAATTCCATAGTTGTCCGCAATCTTCTTTGCCTGAGTACCTTTTCCAGCCCCAGGAGCGCCTAACATGATGATCTTCATAATCACACCTCTTTCCTGTTTTGGGGTTTTACAACAAGTTGCTCGGTTACGTGTTTTGTACTAATGTAACATTTGTCCGGAGGGACAGATCCCCCCCGGACAAACGGATTAGTCATTCAAAAAGCCTTTGTAATTGCGAACCAGCATTTTCGATTCAATCTGTTTGATTGTCTCCATGATGACACTGACTACAATGATAATGGAAGTACCGCCAAATGAGAGACGGCTTACGCTGAACACACCGCTGATTACGATCGGGAATACGGCTACGATGGTAAGACCTGCCGCACCGATCAGCACGATGTTGTTCAACACGCGGCTCAAATAGTCGGATGTATTTTTTCCAGGACGAATTCCCGGGATGAAGCCGCCTTGTTTTTTCATATTGGTTGCAATCTCAATCGGATTGAACGTGATGGCTGTATAGAAATAAGCGAATGCAACGATCAATACGATGTAAATGATCAGACCGATGGAGTAAACCGGCGCTTTCGGTACACACCAGTTGGAAGAGCTCAGCATCATCAGAATCTTTCCGCCGAATGTCGTATAATCCACATCAAAAAACTGTGCAATGACAACCGGGAAAGACATGATGGAGGAGGCAAAGATTACCGGAATTACGCCTCCGGTGTTGACTTTCAGCGGAATGTGAGATCCCTGTCCGCCAACGCTTCTGCGCCCTACAACCTTCTGGGAATATTGAACCGGTATTCTGCGAACGGCATCGTTCAGAAGAACAACGAATACAACCATACCGATGATCACCGCAGCAATCACCACAAATGCAATTACCTGAATCGGGATGCTCTGCGATTTCATAAATTTGTCATACAGAATTCCAAGATCACTTGGCATACGAGAGAGGATGTTGATCAGCAGCACGATGGAAATACCATTTCCAACACCTTTCTCTGTAATCTGCTCTCCGATCCACATCAGGAAGGCGCTTCCCGCTGTCAGAGCGCAGACAACAACAACGACGTTGTACCATGTATAGTTTTCCAAAAGTCCGCTTCCGCCAAATCCAACCGCAATGGCGATCGCCTGAATCAGCGCCAGGGCAACCGTAACATAGCGGGTAATCTCTGCAATTTTTCGCTTTCCATCCTCCTCTTTGTTCATCTCCTCCAGCTTTGGAATTGCGATGGTGAGGAGCTGCATGATGATGGAGGATGTGATGTAAGGTGTGATACTCAGTGCAAAGATGGAGAAGTCCTCAAAGGAACCGCCCGTGATTGCATTGAAGAAGTTGAAGGAATCCCCTGTCGAGAAGAAGTACTGGAAATAATCCGAGTTAACTCCCGGTACAGGCAGCTGGGCTCCCAGACGGATGATCACCAGCATGAACAAGGTAAACATCATTCTTGTTCGGATTTCTTTTACTTTAAATGCATTTTGAAGTGTCTTAAACATTAGATCACCTCTGCACTTCCGCCTGCAGCTTCAATTTTAGCCTTTGCGCTTTCGCTGAATGCATTTACCTTTACGGTAAGCTTCTTCGTAATCTCTCCGTTTCCAAGAATCTTTACGCCGTCACGCGGATTCTTTACGATTTTTGCTTCCTTTAATGCCTCTACTGTGACAACAGCACCATCTTCAAACGCATCCAATGCGTTCAGATTGATTGCGACGATTTCCTTCTCATTTCTATTGTGAAAACCTCTCTTCGGAAGTCTTCTGTACAAAGGCATCTGTCCGCCTTCAAAGCCTGGTCTTGGTGCTCCGGAACGGGCCTTCTGACCTTTGTGACCTTTTCCTGCGGTCTTTCCATTGCCTGATGCGTGTCCACGTCCTCTTCTGAAGTTATTGCTGTGAACAGAACCCTTTGCAGGCGTTAAATTCGATAAATTCATGACATTACCTCCTATTTGAAAATCAGTCCGCAACTTCCTCTACAGTTACCAAATGATTTACCTTACGGATCATCCCTCTTACTGCAGCGTTGTCCGGTAATAATACAGTCTGTCTGATCTTATGAAGCCCCAGCGCCTCCACTGTTTTCTTGTTCTTTGGAACTGCGCCGATTGCAGATTTTACCAATGTAACTTTTAACATGTCCATGCCCTCCTTAGCTTAAAATCTCCTCGACTGTCTTACCGCGAAGTCTTGCTACTTCCTCCGGAGTCTTCAACTGCTTCAAGCCCTCGATTGTTGCCAATACAACATTCTGCTTATTGTTCGATCCCAAAGATTTTGTACGAATGTTCTTAATTCCTGCAACTTCCAATACGTTACGTGCCGGACCGCCTGCGATGATACCGGTACCTTCCGGAGATCTCTTCAGAAGAACCGATGCGCTTCCGAACTTTCCAATATAGTCGTGAGGAATACTCTTATTTTCATCCAGCGGAATTTCTACCAGATTCTTTGTCGCATCTTCTCTCGCCTTGCGGATTGCTTCCGGAATCTCGGCAGCCTTTCCAAGGCCGGCGCCAACGTGTCCGTTCTTGTCTCCGACAACAACCAATGCGGCAAAACGGAAGTTACGGCCACCCTTTACAACCTTTGTTACACGCTTGATTGACACCGTCTTTTCTTCTAACTCTAACTGGCTCACATCAATAATCTGCTTCATCTTCTTCCTCCTCTATTAGAACTTCAAGCCGGCTTCACGGGCTGCATCTGCCAGTGCCTGAACCTTACCCTGGTAAATATAACCACCTCTGTCAAAAACAACCGTCTGAATGCCTGCCTCCAGCGCTCTCTGGGCAATTACCTTGCCGACATAAGCTGCTGCTGCAACGTCGTCTGTTTTCTCCAGTTCAGACTTGATTTCCTTCTGAAGCGTAGAAGCAGATACAAGTGTCTTTCCAACTGTATCGTCAATGATCTGTGCATACATGTGCTGATTGCTTCTGAATACTGCCAGACGCGGTCTCTCACTGGTACCGGCCAGATGTCTGCGCAATCTTCTATGCTTTTCTGTACGAACTTCCGCTCTTGATACCTTACTAACCATTTTCTTATCCTCTCTTTATTATTTCTTACCGGTCTTGCCGACTTTCCGTCTGATGGTTTCCTCTGCATATTTGATTCCCTTGCCCTTGTACGGCTCAGGTCTTCTCTTGTCTCGGATCTCAGCAGCGAACTGACCAACCTTCTCCTTGTCAATTCCCTTTACGATGATCTTGTTCTGACCATCCATAACGGTCTCAATGCCTTCCGGATCCACCATCTCTACCTGGTGAGAGTAACCAAGGTTCAGAACCAGCTTCTTTCCTGTCTTAGCGCCTCTGTAACCAACACCGTTGATTTCCAGAACCTTCTCATATCCCTTTAAAACGCCGACAACCATATTGTTGATCAGTGTTCTTGTCAAACCGTGAAGAGACTTCATTCTCTTTAAATCGTTCGGTCTGCTTACAATCACATGGCCGGCCTCTACCTTGATGTCCATCTCTGCCGGCAGCACTCTCTCAAGGGTTCCCTTCGGTCCCTTTACTGTCACTTTGTTATTTTCTGCAATCTCAACAGTCACACCTGCCGGAATCGCGATTGGCATTTTTCCTATCCGTGACATGCCCGTACCTCCTCAATAAAATAAACATTTTCCATAAAAGTACTCTGTGATTTCGGATGTGCAGCGTATCGCCGCCCGAGACCACAGAGCAACCATATTCAATTGGAAAGGAATGACCACAGGTCATACCTTTTTAGTATATCATAGAATATCCAGAATTTCCAGTATTTTTTCGGCTTTTTACAAAAAACCTTACCGACACAGGACTGCTCTGGTCATATTCTATCAGCAGCCCGGGCCAACGGCCCGCTGCCCTTTCCATCTGTCTTTTGTCTGATCTATTTTTCCGGGGCGGCAGTCTGCAGACAGCCATCTTGGCAATGCACTTGCCGCCACCCAATCGCGCTCCTTACCAAACGAACGCTAATACTTCTCCGCCTACGTTACGCTTTCTCGCTTCTTTATCGGTAATAACTCCCTGGTTTGTCGAGATAATTGCAATCCCCAAACCGCCCAGCACCTTTGGCATATTGTCCTTGCCGGCATATACCCGAAGGCCTGGCTTTGAAATTCTCTTCAGACCTGTAATGATCTTCTCGTTCTTGTCTTTTCCATACTTCAGCACAATATGGATTGTATTGAAAGCTCCGCTTTCGACAATATCATACTTTGCAATATAACCTTCCTTCAGAAGGATGTCTGCGATCGCCAACTTCATCTTGGAAGCAGGGATATCCACTGTATCATGTTTTGCAGCATTTGCATTGCGAATTCTTGTCAGCATATCTGCGATTGGATCCGT